>NZ_FOQW01000027.1:0-49080 GCF_900113845.1 Methylobacterium brachiatum
CTGGTGGCGTCCAAGGCGCGCTCGGGCGAGGTCAAGCAGCTGGTCAACGCGCTGCGGGCCTCGGGCGAGCCGGAGGCGGACGCGCATCTGCGGATGTACCGGCCGTGGGGCTGGTACCAGCGGATCGACATCGGCGAGCGCTTCCAGGTGAAGCGGATCCAGGTGGTGCCGGGCGGGCGCCTGTCCCTGCAGAAGCACTATCACCGGGCCGAGCACTGGGTGGTGGTGCGCGGCACCGCGGAGGTGACCGTGGATGACCGGGTGGTTCTGGTCCACGAGAACGAGGCGGTGTACCTGCCGATCGGCTCGATGCACCGGCTGAACAACCCGGGCAAGATCCCGCTGGAGCTGATCGAGGTCCAGGTCGGCTCCTACACCGGCGAGGACGACATCATCCGCGTCGAGGATATCTACGGACGTTGAGCCGGAAGCGCGCCGACATCGTGAGCGGCGGCGCGATCAGGCAGAGCATGACGGCGCGTCCGAGCCCTGTCCGAATGTGACCGCGTGAGGCACGGCTTTCGTGCTTGACGCGGTTTCCTGGTCTGCGGACTTATTTGACGGGGCTTTCAACTCCCTGACCGGCACGCCCGCGATAGCCGGCCACGCAACAGCGCTGGGACGTTCCGACATCTTGCCGGGGCTTACTTCAAAATTGGCGCGCAACACCGCATTCCAGCAGCCCATTCCCGTCGAGACTGTGGCTCCGGCGGATATCCGATCAACGGCTATCAGCACGGCCCGATGCCCGTCGCGCGGCATTCAGGGCCCGAGCGATGCGACGCGCTTCGGCTGACAATGCCGCGAGGTGATCCGGCACGGCCCCACCCTTGCAACGCATGTATCCGCCGGCGGAAATAAAATCGTTCCCGTCTAGACCGACAGATTTACCGACCAGCCCCGGATGCGATACGAGTGCTCAGCGAATCACAATTTGTAATGGAAAATATCGGCGATGGGGCAAATAGACATCCCGACGGGCGCCACATCCCGTTCGGAAACATGCTGATTCGCGCGTCAGTCGCGCGATGAAGACCAGAGATCGTGATCGCCGGGTTGAGATGAGACATGGTTGAGCAGGCAGCCCCGACGATCGAGAACCAGGAATCGCGCGAACATTACGAGGCCGTCGTGCTCGGGGCCGGCATCAGCGGCCTGGTCTCGGCCGCGGTCCTGATCGAGCAGGGGTACCGCCGGATACTCGTCCTCGACGAGTTCGAGAAATACGGCGGCAATCACATCGATTGCGCCATCGGTCCGTACAGCTTCGATATCGGCAGCTTCATATTCCAGGACGACTCGCCGTTGCTGGTGCATTTTCCTGAGATGCTGCCGTTGTATGTGCCCATCGACCCGACCTGGGGGAAGCTGACGCCGCAGGGCGCTGTTGCCGGCTATCCGCTGTCGATCAAGGACGACATCCTGCGCTCCGGCCTGTGGGGCTGTGCCCGGATCGGGTTGTCCGTCCTGTATTCGCGGATCTCCCGGCCGAAGATCCGGAACGCGCGCGATTTCGCCCGGTACTGGATCGGCGACTACCTGCTGAGACGGTCCGGGCTCGAGAGCTACATGATGCGCTTCTTCGGCATCGCCGCCGAGAAGGTCGATCTCGATTTCGCCGAGAAGCGCATGCTCTGGATCAAGGAGCATTCCTCCCCGAGAGCGATGCTGCGGCACCTGCGGCCCCGCAAGGCGGAGGCGCCGACCAATCGACAGCTCGCCCGGCCGAAATCGGGCTACGACGATCTATACGCGGTCGCCGCCGCGAAACTGCGCGGACAGGGCACCGAGTTCCGGCTGGGCTGCACCGTCGCGCAGATCCGAAAGGCCGGGTCGGCGTTCCATCTCGACACGACCGGGGGGTCCGTCACCGCGGACCGGGTCGTGTCGACGATCCCGATCAACCGCGCCCTCGAGATCTCCGGACTGGGCGCCGACGAGAACCTCACGTCGGTGACCCTGATCAGCCTGTTCTTCAGCTTCTCGGGCAAGAAGGGCTTCGACTGCGCGGTCCTGTACAATTTCTCGCATGGCGGGTTCTGGAAGCGCCTGACCATGTACTCGGATTTCTACGGCACGGCCGAGGGGCGCGAGTATTTCGGCGTGGAGGTCATCGCGTCCCAGGCGGGGAACAGCCTGGAGATCGCGGAGCGGGATTTCCGGTCGCACGTGGCGGCCAATCATCTGTTCGACGGCGACCTGAGACTGGAGGGCAGCCGCTTCGTGCCGAACGCCTACCCCATCTACATCAACCGCGCGCAGGAGCGGGTCGGGGTGGCGCTCGCGCGGCTGCGCGCGTTCGGGATCGAATCCTTCGGGCGGCAAGGCGGGTTCGATTATCAGCCGACCGCCCGCGTCTCCACGCAGAACGCCGAGACGCAGGTGCGGCGCGGGCCGGCGCAGAAAGCGTCCTGACACTAGCAACCCGCCGCGGGCGCAGGCTGACGCCCTCGCCGGCCATGGCATCACGGACAGGGGCCGCGCCGGACCTATCGACATGGTTGCAGCCCCATCACCGCATGCAACCATGAGATCAAGGTTGGGGACACGAAGAATTGAGGGCCCGAGATACCGGACCGACCCATGTGGATCGAGCAATCCATCCCTTGTATCGGCTACGTAGACGAGTGGATTTTGACATCCGGGCAGGATAGAGACCGGGGTGAAATCCGTACCCGGTTCCGTCGTGTGGGGCGGGGCTTTGAAGGCCCGGTGCGGCGCCGTCTGGCGCTGAAACGGCGTCCGCTCCGAACGCGAGCGGTGGAGCGATCGGCTCGCGGCGGGCGCGAACGGGCCTGACTTGCGTGAGCGCGAAGCGGAGTAGGCGTCAGTCGTGGAGAAAGAGCCGAGAATCGCCGTCGTCATCACGTGTTTCAATTATGAGACCTACGTGGGCAAGGCGATCCGGAGCGTCCTCGACCAGAAGACGGCCGATTGCGAGCTCGTGGTGATCGACGACGGGTCCACGGACCGGTCGTGGGCCGTGATCCAGGAGACGGGCGCGCGCGCATACCGGATCGCCAATGGCGGGCAGCGGTCGGCGTGTCTGTACGGTCTCGGACAGACACGCGCGCCGTTCGTCCTGTTCCTGGATGCGGACGACGAATTGGCGCCCGGCGCGCTCGCGCGCATCCTCCAGGTCCTCGATCCCGGTGTCGCGAAGGTCCAGTTCTGCCTGACCTGCATCGACGCGACCGGACGGGTCATCACCGAGCGCTACCCGGCCCTGGAAGCCTTCCGCAGCCAGGACAAGGTGGTCGACGAGATCCTGCGCTCGGGCGTCTATCAGACGCCGCCGACCTCCGGGAACGTGTTCCGGCGGGATGTCTGCGAGGTCCTGCACCACTGCGCGTACGACAATGCGGTCGACGGCGTGATCCTGCTCGTCGCGCCGTTCATGGGCGATGTCGTCAGCCTGTCCGAGACCCTCGGCCTGTACCGGGTCCATGGGCAGAACGATTCGGGGCTGGGGCGTGCCCCGCGGGCCGAGACGTTCGAGCGCGACCTCCGGCGCTTCGAGCTGCGGTTGGCGCATCTGCGCCGGCTGGTCGGTCAGTTGCGGCCGGAGGCGGTTCTGATCGAGGCTGAGCGGACCTACTATTTTCGGTTCATGGATTTTTCCGCCGCGCTGGTCCGCGGAACCCGATACGGGTCTCGCGGCTTCCTGGACCTGCTTCGGGCCATCCTGACGGAGCCGCGCCCGCTGAAGTGGAAGGTCGCGACCGCGCTGTTCTTCGTGGCCATGTTCCTGGCCCCGCTCCGCCAGGCACAGGCGCTTCTCGCGTTCCGATTCTCGGTCGGGCAGCGCTCGGCGCGACGCTTTCTGCGGGCCGCCAACGCCTCGCAATAGAGGCTCGGCCGGCCGAAATTCAACCTGTGCGTACTATATCCAGGCACAGCGCAGACAATGCGTAGTCCAATAACGCTGGACGGTTTGTATTAATCTTCGGCGTTGATTAGGGTCGCGCCTCGCGGCACCGCCGAGCGTCACGCGGCCTCCAGGGCCGGACGCGATGTCGGGAATGTCTCAGGTGAAGCGAGCGTCGGTGTAACGTGCGGATTCTGCATCTTCTCAATCATAGGCGCCGCCTGAACGGGCATGTGCATGCGGCCGTCGATCTGGCCTGCGCACAGGTCAAGCTCGGCCACACCGTCGCGATGGCGAGCCAGGGCGGCGATTTCGACGAGCTGCTGCGGACGAACGGCATCGAGACCTTCGTCGTCGATCACGAGCGCCGTCCGGGCCCGGTCCTGAAGTCCATGGTGGGGCTCACCGGGCTTCTGCGGCGCTGGAGACCGGATGTCGTCCACGCGCACATGATGACGAGCGCCGTCCTGGCCTGGCCCGCGTGCAAGCTGACCCGGGTCGCGCTGGTGACGACGGTCCACAACGAGTTCGAGAAGGGCGCCATCCTGATGGGGCTGGGCGACCGGGTCATCGCGGTCAGTGCCGCCGTGGCCAAGTCCATGCAGAAGCGCGGCATTTCGGCGTCGCGGATCGACGTCGTGCTGAACGGCACGATCGGTTCCGCCCGGATGACCGGCCGTTCCGAGGTCCCGAAATCCCTCGATCACCCCGCGATCGTGTTCGTCGGCGGCCTCCATCCCCGCAAGGGCTTGCCCGACCTGCTGCAGGCCTTCGACGCCGTCCACGCGCAGCACCCGGCGGCGCGGCTCTACGTGGTCGGCGGCGGCCCGACGCAGGATAGCTACACCGCGATGGCCCGGGCGATGGCGTCCGCGGACGCGATCGCCTTCGCCGGCCCGCAGGACGATCCCTATCCGTGGATGCTCGGCGCCGACATCTTCGTGCTGCCCTCTCACGCCGACCCGGCGCCGCTCGTGCTCTCGGAGGCGCGGGAGGCCGGGTGCGCGGTGATCGCCACCCAGGTCGACGGCATTCCCGAACTCCTGGGCCAGGGCGAATCGGGGATCCTGGTGCCGCCGAAATCTCCGGACCGGATCGCCGACGCGCTCCGGATGCTGGTGACCGACCCGGACCAGCTCAAGGCGTGGCGCGCCAAAAGCCAGATCGGGATCGAGAACCTGCGGATCGACCGCGTGGCGCGCGCCGCCCTCGAGGTTTACGGCCGCGCCATCGGATCCAGGGCCAAGCCCTCCGCATCGTGACGCAGGCGGGACCCAGGGGTCGCGCGAAGCCGCTATCCTGGCGGGTGTCCGGCTGTGTATTGGGGCAATAGGCTCACTAAGGCCTGTCATCGCCATATCGCCCATATCCGGGTTCATTTTCAGGGACAGAGACATCACGTTTCGCGCCGGCCGCGATCCCGTCGCATGTCGTCTCCCGCAGGATCGGTTCATGCTCACCCTCAAGACGTTGCGTGGCGCCGGCTGGAGTGTCGCGGCCCGAACGTCGTCGCGCGTGATCGACCTCGCAACGCTGCTCCTCCTCGCCCGGATGCTGACCCCGGCCGATTTCGGCCTGACGGCGATCGCGGTCTCGCTGGTCGCGATCGTCGAGATGGTTCTCGAGGTGCCCTTGGTGCAGGCGCTGATGCGCCTGCAGAAGATCGAGAAATCGCACCTGGACACCGCGTTCACGCTCGGCCTGCTGCGCGGCGGGGTGATCGCGGTCCTGATGATGCTCGCCGCCTGGCCGGTCGCGCATATCTACGACGATCCGCGGCTCGTCCCGCTCATCCTCGTCCTGGCGCTGGGGCCGATCGCGCGCAGCCTCTACAGCCCGACGATGGTGCACTTCTTCCGCGATCTGGACTTCCGCGTATCGTTCGTCGCGGATTTCTCGGGGAAGGTCATCGCGGCCCTGCTCTCCCTGGCGGTGCTCTACGCGGGCGGCGGCTATTGGGCGCTCGTGATCAATCCCGTGGTGTCGTCGCTCATGCCGACGATCCTGTCCTACGTGCTGGCTCCCTACAGTCCCAGGCTCTCGCTGGAGCGGCTGCGCGACTTCTCCGCCTTCACCGGCTGGTTCACGTCCTCGCAGGTCCTGGCCGCGTTCAGCTGGCAGTATGACCGCGTGTTCCTGGGCTACAATGTCGAGAAGGCCGTCCTGGGCCGGTACAGCCTGGCGAGCGATTTCTCGGTCATGCCGACCCAGAGCCTGATCGGTCCGGCCATGCGGCCGGTCATGGCGGCGTTCGCCACGATGGCCGACGACCGGAAGCGCCTGCACCTCTCCTTCCTCAAGGCGGCGCGCCTGACGATGTTCATCGCGCTGCCCGCGGGCATCGGGATAGCGCTGACGTCGGACCAGATCGTCGAGGTCTTCCTCGGCAGCCAATGGAGCTCCGCGTCGGTCTATCTGCGGTGGCTGTCGCTCGCCGTCATGCTGACCGCCTATTATCAGCCGGTCTCGTCGCTCTGCGTCGCGATCGATCAGCCCAACCTGTTGTTGAAGATCAACATTCTGGAAACCGTCACGAAGCTCCCGCTGCTGACGGTCGCCTTCTACACGGGAGGCCTGCTGCTGATGCTGTACGCGCGGGTCGTCGCCGCGGCCCTGCATTTCCTGATCAGCGCCGTTTACGCGCGCCGCGTGATCGGAACCAGCCTCACGGCGCAGATGCGCAACCTGTGGCAGGTCGCGGTGTCCTGCATCGCGATGGCCTTGGCCGTCCTCCTGTTGGAGAACCTGTTGCAGCGCTTCGCCATCCCCTCGATCGCGCAGCTGGTCGCCATGAGCGCGTGCGGCGCCGTCGTCTACGCCGCATCCATGCACCTGTGCGGCTTTCGCCTGCGCGCCCTGCGACAATAATCCCGGGCGGTCGATCGCGGATAAGACCGGCCATCGACCGGGATATGCTGCGCCGCTTTCGATTCAATCTTAATTTGTCTGTTCATCGCGCCGCGCGATTTTTAGCAAAATTCGAGGGCGCGATATTTGCGTAAACTGCGGAGCGGGTTGAGTGTTGCCTGATATCGTATAAAGTAACAGCCAGCGACGCAGTGCGGCCCTTGTCCCGAATAGCGGGACGAAGCCGAGGTATTTTGTCGGAACCCGGTTTCGGCTCAGGAGATTTGAATGTATTGGCGGCAGATTGCTGCGTCTTGCGTGTTCGTGGTTGCCAGCGTTCTCGCAGCACCGGCCGCCGAGGCCCCGGGCCGATACTTGCTCGGCCCGCAGGATCGTCTGACCATTCGCGTCTACGATCTGCGACGCAACACCGGCGAAGCGTATTCGTGGACCGCCCTGAACGGCGAATTCTCCGTGGCCGCGGACGGCACGGTGTCGCTTCCTCTGATCGGCCAGATCAAGGCGTCCGGCGGGACGCCGACCGATCTTGCCGAGGCGATCGGAACCTCGCTGAAACAGGCGGCCGATCTTGCGGAGACGCCGGCGGCGTCGGTGGAAGTCGCCAAATACCGCCCGTATTACATCACCGGTGCGGTGCAGCAGCCGGGCAAGTTCGAGTATCAGCCCGGCCTGACCGTGCTCCAGGCGGTCAGTACCGCGGAGGGCCTGCTGCGCGCCACCGACCCGCGCATGGTGCGGCGCGAGATGGTGACGACGCGCGGTGAGCTGCGGACGCTCGCCGCGGAGCGGATCGCGCTGGCCGCCAAGCAGGCGCGCCTCGACGCGGAGATCGCCGGGACGGATACGATCACCTTCGGCGAGGATCTCAAGGCCAACGCGGACAAGGCCCGGGCCGATCAGGCGATGCGCGGCGAGCAGCTCCTGTTCGACACGCGCCGCAACGCGATCAAGGCCGAGGTCGCCGCGATCGAGCAATCCATGTCGAGTTTCCGCGCCGAGATCGGCGCCCTGGAGAACAAGTCCAAGTCGCTCGATCGCCAGATCGAGCTGAGCCGGGGCGAATTGAACCTCGTCAACGATCTCGTGGCCAAGGGGCTGACGATCACGCCGCGGAAGCTGGCTGCCGAGCAGAGCCAGGCCGCCTTCGAGAGCAACCGGCTGGACGTTCAGGTCGCGATGCTGCGCGCCCAGCAGAGCCTGACGCGGGCCGAGCGCGACATCATTGAGCTCCGGTCCCGGTTCCGCCGCGACGCCCTGGCGGAGGCGGCCGATACCCGCCTCAAGCTGGCGCAGAACGACGAGAAGACGCTGACCGCCGGGCGGCTCTCGGCGGATGCCGAGGCGCAGACGCTCGGCACGGCCGAGGATGGTAGCGAGACGCTGACGCCGCGCTACGAGGTGACCCGCCGGGTCGGCGACCGGTCGACCACCTGGCTCGCACAGGAAGACGGCCAGGTCGAGCCCGGCGACGTCGTCCGGGTCACCCTGGTCCGCAACCCGAGCAGCAGGTCCGGGGAGGCGCCGCAGGTCGGCGGTCCGCGCCGGCCGTCCGAGGGGGGCAATGCGAACCGCACCGGGCCGGCTTCCGCGGATGCCGTGCGCCGGGCCGCCGAGAGCGCGGACCGCTAGCGTCCGGCCCCGGACGGAGCGGGGTCGAGCGCGGCGCGCCGTGGCGACCGGCTGAACGTTTCTCCCCTTGAGGCAGGCGGATCATGAGCTTCGAGCCGATCGGCGCAATTACGATCGTTGTCGGGCTGTTCTGCCTGCTGTTCGGCACCCGGTCGACGGTCGTCGCCTTCGTCATGTTCTGCACGCTCGGATCCGCCGCCGCGCTGCTGCTCGGCGGCGCGAACGTGCAGCCGGCCCACCTGTTTCTCGTCTTCCTGGCCATCTCGACCCTGTTCTGGCGCAAGACCGCCGTCGAGATGCTGGAGGCCCTGAAGATCACCGAGCCGGGTTTCTGGCTGCTCTGCCTCGTCCTGTACGGCGTGCTGAGCAGCTATGTCATGCCGCGGCTGTTCGCCGATGAGACCTACATCATCCCGCTCGGCGCCTCGGCGCATCTGAGCACCAGCGACGGCGCCGTGCCGCTGGGGCCGGTGTCGAGCAACCTGACCCAACCGATCTACCTGATCGGCGACCTCTTCTGCTTCCTCATGATCGCCACCGTGGGATCGACGCAGCGGGGCCTCGAGACGCTCGCCACGGCACTCATCGCCTACGCGGCCACCAATATCGGCTTCGGCATCCTCGACCTGGTCACCAGCGCGACCGGCACCCAGGAGGCGCTGCAATTCATCCGGAACGCCCAGTACACGTTCCACGATGAGGAGGTGGTCGGCACGATGCGGCGGATCATCGGCTCCTGGCCTGAGGCGTCGGCCTTCGCCGGCATGACGCTGGGGGCGCTCGGATTCACTGGCATGCTGTGGCTGTGCGGGCGCAAGCCCCTCGTCACCGGCCCCCTGGCGCTGCTCTCGCTGATCTTCGTGGTGATCTCGACCTCATCGACCGGGCTGGTCGGTGCGGTCGTCGTGCTGGGGCTCCTCTACGCGACGGCGCTGCGGCGGTGCAGCCTGCGCCCGCAGGATCGCTTCAGCGCCGCGACGGTCGTCCTCGGCCCGCTGCTGCTCTGCCTGATCGTGCTGCTCGTGCTCGCCACCGACGGCGTGGCCGCGCGGATCTACGAGTACGTCGACACGCTGATCCTGAGCAAAGCGCAGACGGAATCGGGCATCCAGCGCGCATCCTGGAATGCGCTGGCTTGGCGAAACTTCTTCGATTCCTGGGGTCTCGGGGTCGGCCTCGGGACGAACCGGACCTCCAGCTTCCCGCTCGCGGTGCTGTCGAATGTCGGCGTGCCCGGTGCCGTCTTCTACCTGCTGTTCATCCTGACCGTGTTCGGCGTCCGCCGGGGCGAGCCGCGGAGCTATCCGAGCGACGTGCGCGCCGCGGCCCGGGTCGCCTGCCTGTCCCTGCTGACGGGCGCCGTCATTGCCGGTCCCACGGTCGACCAGAGCCTGCTGTTCTACGTCTTCGCCGGCGTCGCCTCCGCCTGGCCGGAACGCGAACGCCGCCCGGCCGCGTCGGCCGCGAAGCTCATCCCCGACACGCTCGCTCTGGGCCAGGTGGGGGCCGCGCTGCGGTAGCGGTCAGGCCGCCGCGGCGGCCCCTACGGCTTGCCGGATGGCCTCCGCGTGGATCTTGGCCGAGTTCCCGACGCTGTAGCGCTCGATATTCTCCCGCCTGAAATCCGCGAAGCTTCTCTCTTCGGCGATCCGGTCGCAGTAGCCGTTCATGGCCTCGACCAGGGCGGCTTGGTCGTCGGGCGGGACCAGCTGCCCCAGGCGCCGGTCGATCAGGATGTCGCTCGGCCCGAACTCGCAATCGGTAGAGATGACCGGCAACCCGCATCGGAGCGCTTCGCAGATGGCGAGGGACCATCCCTCCCACCGCGACGTCGCGACGAAGACATCGCTCGCGTAGAGCGCCCGCTCCGGACTGTCGGGGTGATATTCGAGCGTGACCACATCCGTCAGGCCGAGACGTTGGATCTGCGCGGTCAAGGCCGCCTTGTCGGCACCGTGGCCCACGAGACGCAGCCGGATGTCCTGCCGACGCTTGTAGAGCGCGGCGAACGCGTCGATCAGGATGTCCTGGCCCTTCTGGTAATCGTATCGCCCGACATTCACGAAGGTCACCAGCCCCGCTGTCGGCTTGTCGTCGGGCCCGGGCGCTGCGAATTTCCGGACCGGGTTCGGCACCCAGACCGTCGGCCTGCGGCAGTTAAAGTCGTCGGTGAAGGCGCGCAGCTGCCGGGGCGAGGTGCCGAACACCGCGGCCACGCGTCGGAGGACGAGGTGCCGGAGGAGGAAGAACAGGATCTTCGCCTTGAGGTGCCCGCTCTCCCGGCGCGGATTCCCGTGCAGGTGCATCGCGATGGGCTGCCTCAGACCCAGGCACGAGAACCAGAAGATCACCGTCGGTTCGATCTGGGGAATGACGACGAGGTCGTAGTGCTTCTCCCGCACGACGCTCCGGAACGCCCGCATCAGGGCCAGGCGTGACGAACCGGCCCGCCGGACGATGGTGTAGGCCCGCGGCAAGGGCGGGTGGTTCCTGTGCTCGGACACGAGCAGGACATCGACGTCGAACGCGTCGCCGTAGGTTTCAGCCAGTTCCGTGCAGATCTCGTCGTTGACGCGCTCGATCCCCGCGAAAACCGTCGTGCCGGGCTGGCAATAGAGGACTTTGATCTTTCGATCCGTCGCGACGGCCATCAGGGACACTCTGAGTCTCGGTATGCGGGCACGGTGATCGCCGGAAGTGCGCCGCGAGGGCGGGACTTCGCGCGGACCTTGGAGCGATCCCCGCCGGAGCGGAGGCCGGTTCGGCGGGAGACGGCGCGCCCGGTGACGGACCGGGCGCGCGCCAGCACGCTAGGCGCGGTTGAGCACGGCACCGATGACGCTGGCACCGGCACTGCGCAATCCGTTCACGGCGTCCGAGAGTTCGTCGACGGTGGTGCGTCCGGCCTCGGCCACGATGATCACCGCATCGGCCCGTCGGGCCGCGGCCCGTGTCTCGGCGGAGACCGACAGGGGCGGCAGGTCGAGGATGACGTAGCCCGTCTGCCGCAGGTGGTCGATCACCTTGGGAAAGGACGGGGCACCGAGGTAGACGCGGCTGTTGGCGGCCGTGTTCGGCAGGCGCGCGGGCAGCACGGAGATCCCGCCGTAATCGAGAAGCTTGGCCTCGGGAATCCGGCTGGGATCCTCGATCAGATCGGCCAGGCAGGCCCCCTCCCAGGTGTCGACATCGTAGGTCAGGGACCGCGGGGCGGATCCGTGGATGTCCGCGTCGATCATCGTCACCGAACGTCCGCTCTCCCGGATGATCCGGGCGAGGTTCAGCCCGATCAACGAGGTTCCGGAATTCGCGGTGCAGCCGACCAGGGCGACGACCGCCTCGCTGTCGCCGGGACGGCTCGAGAGGGCGAGCTGGATCGAGGTCCGCAGGTCGCGGATGCCGGAGGCGAAGCCGCTATTGCCGAGCCACAGCGTCGTGGCGGACCGCAGGTCGCTCGGACCGCGCCGGCCGGCGACGCCCTTGCGCGAGACGTCGGGCATGACGGCCAGGCACGGGATGCCGACGCGCTGGACGAGATCCTGCGGGGTCCGGATCCGCCGGTCCAGCGCCTGCCGCAAAGCGACGGCGAGCAGCCCGCCGACGAGACCCACCGTCAGGCCGAGGCCCAGGATCAGCGTCTTGCGGGGTGCGGACGCCCGAAGCGGCTGGAGCGCGGCACCGATCACGCGGGCATCGGCGTCCGGCGTCGGCGCGTCCGGCAGGCTGCCGCTGGCCACCGCGGCGGCGGCCGACCGCGCCTGCGAGGACAGCGCGTTGACGCGGCCCTGCAGGAATTCGGCGCCGTTCTTGGCGGCGTCGGCCTTGGCGGCGATCGATTGCCAGAGATAGGCCGAGACGGCGGCGTTCGCGATCCGACGCGCCTGGGTCGGGTTGGTGGAGGTGTAGGAGACCTCCACGACGTAGGACTGGCCGACCCGGCGGACGCTGAAATTCTGCGCGAAGGTCTCGAACTGACGCTGCTGAACGACTTCGGGGCTCGGCGGCGGCGGCTCCGGAATGCCGAGCAGGGATTTCAGGCTCAGGCCCGACGACTCGGCCTTGGCGGAGGGCGGAAGGCCGAATTCCGGATTGTTCGCGAGGCCGAGGCTGTTGAACACGTTGGCGAGCAGGCGCTCGGAGCGCAGGACCTGGAGCTCGCTCTCGGCGCGTCCGACATCAAGGCTCGGCGCCACCGCGCCTTCCGCTGAGCCCGAACCGGCCTGGCGGCGCGGCTCGAGCAGCAGCGTCGCGGTCGCCGTGAACAGGGGCGTGGCGGTGCTCGCGTAGACGAAGGCGACGCCGACGCAGAACAGGATCCAGAGCGCCACCACGAATTTGTGGCGCTTGGCGGCCTTCAGGGCGGCGGAGATCACCGCCATGGGACCGTCCGGGACGCCCACGGACGTCGCCTCCGGGAACGGCCAGACGACCTGAGGCCGATCCTGCGAAATCCGATTTTGATCGTGCACGCTCATCTCACGGCTTTCCGTCGGATCTGCAGGGCCCGCTCAGGTTCGAGGCGTCCGAGGAGTGCGTCAGCCGCACCCCGCAGGTTGCCTCGCAAACGGCCGCGCCGATCGATGAACGGCTCCGGGACGGCTGATCGCGCCAGATTGCTGGTGAAGTTCCGAAATAAATGATCGGCCACCTGAGCGTAAGTCATCGTTCCCTTACGCAGCATGTACAGGGGATTAACCACCTGCGAATAGCCGAGCCGGTCCCCGGCGATCCGGCCGCCCTTCACACCCATGTGGACGCCGCGGGCCGCCATGCATTTCACGAGCCGACCGCCCTTCGCCCTGAGGGCCGCGCCGAAATCCCGGTCCTCCAGCCACCCGTAGAGGACCAGGCGCTCATCGAACCGCAGGGCCCCGATCGCGGAACGCCGGAAGGCCATGTTGCATCCATAGGGACTGAACGGCTCGATCAGCGGCGCTGGCACGACCGGTCCGCTCTCCGCGAGCAGGCGATCGACCTCCTCGAAGGTCAGGCCGGGCCCCTTGATGCCGTCCGCGAGCACGTCGCCCGTGAAGCCGACGATATCCGCCTCGTCGCGGAACGTCCGGGCGGCGACATCGAGCCACTCGGCGTCGGGCACGAAATCGTCGTCGAAGAAGGCGACGACATCGATCCCTTCGGGTAGCGCGGCCAGCGCCGCGTTGCGCTGCGCCGCGAGACCGGGGCGGCCGGTCACCACCGCGACGTCGGGCCAGTTCGCGGCGTCGCCGGCATCCTCCGGCTTGATGCAGGAGATCATCACGGCGGCCGGCTTGTAGGTCTGCCGGTCGAGGATCCGCCGCAGCGTCTGGGCGACGACGTCCGGCCGTCCCAGGGTCGCGATGACCACGGCGATGCTGGGCGGGGCGGAGGCGGTGCGGGGGCGCCCGACATCCCGCCGCTGCGGCGCCTGCATCACGTCCAGGTAGCCCTGCGCCGTGTCGGCCCAGGAGAACCGGGCTGCCTGGAGCCGGCCGCGGCCGATCAGATCCTGACGGAGGTCGGCACTCGCCAGCAACGTCCGGACATGCGCCAACCAGAGATGCGGCTGGTCCGGGGGCGCCAGGAGCGCGGCGGTGCCGCAGATCTCCGGCAGGCTCGCCCGGTCGGTGGAGATGACCGGGCAGCCCCGGGCCATCGCCTCGAGCGCCGGCAGACCGAAGCCCTCGGTCAGCGAGGGGAAGGCCAGGCACAGGGCGCGCTCGAGCAGGTAGGCCAGATCGTGATCGCTCACGAAGCCGAGATGCTGCACGTTCGCGCTGCGCTGCAGATCCTCCGCGGCGAAGATGCCCGCCTGCCCGCCGGCGATGATCAGGTCGACGCCGAGGGTCGCGAACTCGCCGGCCAGGCCGAGCAGCAGGCCGAGATTCTTGTGTCGCGCGCGCGAGCCGAGCGCCAGGACGAAGGGGCGCTCGCTCCCGTCCGGATTGCGGCGCAGGGCCGACGGCGCCCGGGTCGCCTGGTTCGAATCCCAGGCCCGGACATGCTCGTGCCCGTTGGGGAGGACGAGGATGTCGGAGGCCTTCAGCGACAGATGCTGCGCGATCTGCCCGGCCGAGAAGGTCGAGACGGTGGCGATCCGCGCCGCGCGCCGGGCCAGCAGGGGCTGGAGCGTCTTGTAGAACGCCCGGAACGACGCGCTGTAGCTCTCCGGCTCCAGGAAGACGTTGGCGTCGTGGATGCAGACGACCTGATCCGCCTTGAAGGCCGGGGCGGTGTTGCAGAGGTTGAGCAGCCGACCCGGCCAGGCGCGCGGCAGGACGGCCTGCTCCCAGGCATGGCCGCCCGAGCGGCCGACGACCTTGAGCGGCGTCCCGTCCAGGCCGGGATCCTGGGCGCCGGGCGGCGCGAGCAGGGGGATCGTGGATCCCTGCACGGACACGGCCTGGCTGATCGCCCGGGTCACGTTCAACGCGTAGCGCTGAACGCCGGTCATCGATTGCGTCAGGAAGCGACCATTGATCCCGAACGATTCAGCCGCTTTCATGCTGACGATATACTCCTATTGCGATTCGTCATATAAAATATTAATCTATCCAATATGCTCGATAGTGCTTGTCACTATTTTTGCCGTCCAACCCGACCCTTCCAGGCCGCGACGTCCGTTTCAATTGCTGCGGGCCGTTTTGCACTATCACAGCGATATTACTGGTAAATGCCCCTTAAGGCTACAGTTCCTTACGCTATCGCTCAGCCGTGTACAAGAAACGGCCGCTGCCCTTGAGAGCAGCGGCGCCGCGTCGTGGCATCTGCGCGTCGGGATCGATCCGGCCCGGACCAGCCCGGATCGCGGGGCCTATTCCGCCAGCACCAGCAGGGAATAGCCGCCGAGGATCCGCACGGTGAGATCCTGGTTGAGCGCGAACATGGCCCGGCGCGGGATCTTCATCAGCTTGCTGGACGTCGCCTGGTTGGGCAGTTCGAGGCGTCCGGCCGTATAGGCGTGGTCGATGATGTTGTATCCGCAGTCCCGCAGGGTTGCGAGCGCCGATTCCTTGAAGAAATAGTGCAGGTGGCCGACACCCTTTCGCAGGTTCATGATCGGCCGCTCCCGGGCAAGCGACTGCACCGACAGGTCAAGCGGGATGTGGAAGATCTTGTATTTCGCCAGGGGACGCAGCTGCTTCGCGAAGCCGAGGTAATCCTCGACATGCTCGATCACGTCGATCACCAGCATCACGTCGAACGGCGCCGCCGCGGCATCGAACACGCTCTCGAGGTGGAATTTGGTCCGGTCGGTCTCCTTGGTCTTGGCCCGCCGATAGGCATGCGGGGAGACCTCGTAGCCGTAGCCCTTCGAGAAGCCGAAGGAACGCTCCAGGTTGAGAAGGATGTCCCCGGTCCCGCAGCCGACCTCGCAGAGCGTATCGAACGTGATGGCGTTCTTGTTGATGATCTGAGCGATCTGCTTGGCTTTCCAGGGCGCGTCTTCCTCGTGCCAGCCTGGATTATTTTCCGCGTACGTCTCGCTTTGGTATATTTCAAGCATACTGGTCATCCCCAGGCATAGGTGTGACGGGGAACTGAGTTCGTCCTGCCATCAACGTTTCGACAGCCAATATGGCCTCACCGCGCATTGCATTTTTGTAGCTCTGCCCCCCGGCAAAGCAACCTTCCAATTGAAATATCAACCGCTTAACGGAAGGATCGTTAAGGCCCGAGATTTCTATAGCTGGCCAGATTTCCATTTTCGTCCGCGTAATTGCGGTGGATCCATTACGGGCGACGCTCGCGCAATGGGTTGCCCTCGCGGGCGGCTCGCCGATGGGTTGAAGAGCGCCGCTGTTTGCAATCTATAAGGCTGTATAAGCCGCGCTGTAGCCGGATCAGTACTTACATCGGCGTTCTGTGCAGCCGAATCGGCAGGCGCGAAGACTCTGCCGGCCCAACGCGCCGTCGCCCGACAGCGTGCCGCGCCTGGTCAACGCCCGCGCCGGTGCAGAGCCCGCATCTCGGAGCGCAGCGCGCGCCCGGCATAGATCAGCTCGATCAGCGAGAGCGCGAGGCGGCCGCCGCGCGGGAACGTGCGGATCACGGCCCCTTCGCGCCACAGGCTTTCGCGGATCTGCTTCAAGCGGCTCGCCGCGCCGGGACCGGCAAATTGCGCCCGCAGCTCGGTCCGCCCGAAATCGCGGGATCGGTGCCCGAGGCTCAAGGTCGCCACCGCCTGCGCGTCCGGCCAGACCACCGCATCCTTGAGCTGCTGCCAGGCGCGCGCCGCATCCTGCGGGACGCGATGGAGCGATTCCGGCGCGAGGCCGTCGATGGCGGCCAGGACACCGGAGAACAGGCCGGGCTGCTCGGGCGCGACGCGGCTCTCCCAGCCGGGAACCTGAAGGTTGGCGCGCGGCGCCGCGCCGTCGGCGCCGGCCGTGAAGGTGCGAACGCTCGCCAGGTCCGGCTCGAGGCAGGCCTCGATCAGCTGCCAGAACCGGAGCGCCGAGGTCCGGACCTCCCAGGGCTTGTACGCGTCGCTCTCGACGCTGAGGCCGAATGTCCGCGCGAAATGCGGCGTGGGAAGCCCCTTGTAATTGCATCGGGCGAATTGGAGGCCGGACCATTGCCGGTCCGGGATGCCCTCCTGGAGGATCCGGACCGTGCTGCCGTAGAGGCCGGTATCGACCAGGACGCCGTGGCGGCGGCCGCCGGTACAGGCCGCGAGATGGGCGCGAAACAGCCCATCCTGCTCCGCGACCGCGCGGTGGAGCGCCACCACGCCGGGCTCGTCGCCCGCCAGGAGCGCGATGAACGTCACCGCCTCGAACGGCGCGTGCCAGGGCGGCGGCAGGTCGAGATCGTCGCGCTGCGCCAGGGCGGCGGCGATCTCGGCCATCGACTGGCCGCTGAACTCGCGCTCCAGCTCTGACAGGACGCCCGGGCTCGGCGGGTCGAAGGCGGTCCGGGCCGCGACGAGGCGCGACACCATCAGGTCGGCGTGCGGCACCCGCTGCGGCAGGGCGGTGCGGTCGAGGAAGCGCTCATAGGCGAGTCTCAGCCGCAGGCCGCCGCGGGCGCAGAAAAGCAGGACGGCCTCGTCCCCCTGGAGGAAGCGCTCGAACAGCCAGAGACGGAGGCAGAATTCGGCCAGGATCGGGCCCAGCACGACGCGCCCGAACGTCTCGGCGTCGAGCCGGCCGACATCGGGTACGCTCATGCGGGTGCGCCCACGCGCTGCGTATGCGCCGCCCGGATCCGGAACCCGTGGAGCGCGCGGGCCCGCAGGGCGTCGGCCCGGCGCCGGAACACGAGATGCTTCGGCCGCAGCACCTGCAGGGAGCGCAGGCCCGCGGCCTGGGCCATCGTCACATCCGCTTTGGTATCGTCTCCGATATGCAGGATATCGGCAGCCGCGACGCCTTCCTGGCGCAGCACGACCTCGAATAGGGCACCGGTGCGCTTGGTCGCGTTGTGGTCGGCGCTGGCATAGATCTGGGCGACGGGATGGTCGGGCGCGCGGGCGGCGAGCAGCTGCGCGATCGTCTCGCCCCGATGATACGTGTCGCTGACCGCGATGATCCGGCATCCGCTCCGGGCCTGCGCGCGGAGCCAGTCCAGGAGGACCGTATTGGCGGTCAACTGGGCGATCTCGATCGCGATCTCGGCGTGATGCAGGATCTCCGCCGCCTGGGCATCGAGAGAGAGGATCCGCGCCATCGCGTCGATCATGTCGGCGAACCGGACGTCCCCCGTCGGGCAGGAGAGGTCGAGGGCTCGATAGGCCTGCTTCTGGACGTCGAGGCGGGCGTCGTAGATCGCGCCGGGATGCCGCACGATGCCCCGCTCGGCGGCCAGCCGCTGCGCGGCGAGCACGGCGATGTCGTTGAACCGCTGACGTTCCGAGCGATGATCCCGATAGAGCAGCGTATCAAATACGTCGCAGGAAATGATCCGGGCAGCAGCTGTCTTGGGGAGGAGCATGATGCCTTTTAGCCCTTTAAACCCGCGCGTATAGCCGCGGCGGGCCGATCGCCGGGACGCGTCTCCGGCATGCCCGACCTATCTGGAGCGTGGCAACCGCGATTGCGGTCTATCCAGCCAAAATCGCTGGACGGATTGCCGGTTAACAATATTCGTGCGCGATTTTGCTGCCGAACAAGCCTGTCGGGGTCCGGCGCCGATCGCGCGTCGGAAGGAAGCGCGCCCCACCCGGACCTCTCCGTCCTCGCCGAACCGGCATCCCGTCCGGCGAAGGGCGCCGCGGGCCGCGCTTCGAACCCGCAGCCCTGGGCGAACCCGCCCTATTCCTTGCAGACGGCGTCGCGCTTCGTCTCGTCGGGGGCGAAGGCGTAGACGTAATCGACCAGCAGATCGGAGGGGTTGGGGGTCTTGTCGATCGGCCAGCCGGAGCCGAGGGCGAGGTTGACGAGGATCATCAAGGGCTTGGTGTGCTCGGGCGGGGTCGGGGTCCGGCCGATCTCGCGGCGGTCGAGATAGAAGACGACCCACTCCTTCGTGACATCGACGCCATAGGTGTGGAAGCTGTCGTTGAGCGAGCCGCTCGGCACCGAGGTGACGATCTCGCCGCCGCGGTTCTTCTTCGGATCGGTCTTGTCCCAGATGTGCCAGACCGAATGGAATCCGTCCGGGAACTGGCCGTAATATTCCAGCACGTCGATCTCCACCGACGGGGTCTTGTCGTCCTTCGGGTTGTTGGCGTTCAGCCAGAAGGCCGGCCACACCCCGGGGCCCGGCGGAAGCTTCATCCGGGCCTCGAAATACCCGTACATCAGGGCAAAGCCCGCGGTGGTGGGATCGGCCGAGGAGATCAGGCCGGAGGTCCACTTTCCGTTGTCGTGCTTGCGCGCCCGGATCTTCAGGATCCCGTCCTTGACGATGAACGGCGCGTTCTTCTCGGGGTCGGCGAAGATGTCGATCGGATCGATGAACTGGGCATCGCCGAAATCGCCGTTCCAGGGCGTGTGCGCCGACCACCGCGTCCGCTCGTTGTTGGACTTCGAAACGCTCAAGTCGTTGAAATCGTCGGCGAAGACCTTCTTGTACCGGCAGAGCTGCAGCGGCTCACCCTGCGCTTTCAGCTCGCGACATCCCGCGACCGTGGCGAGGCCGGCCAAGGCTGCAACGGCCGGGAATACCCATTTATTCCTCATCAAGCGTGCGCCCATTTGGGATACCTGCAATGTCAGTGAGTTTTAGCGATTATATTTTGCCTTATTAGACGGTGTATATAGTTTCGGTCCAGGGCAAAGATCGGCAGAGTGCCGAGGCGCGGGACGGTCAGGGCGCGACAGGGCGTCCGGACGACGCGCGGGCCCGGGACTGCGGCGACACGGTCAACGGCGGCGCAGCGCGGCCTTGACCCGTGGCCCCGTCGAGCGAGACCGCACCGATGGCGATGGAAGGACGCGCGAGGGCGCCACGCGTGGCACCGGGCGGGCCGGCGCACGTCATCGCCAGCGGACGCAAAGTCCAGGACCAATCTCGGCGCTTAACCGCTGCGCGGTCGCGAATGTCGTCGCGCCGCCCAAAGCTCCGGCGCAGGCGGCCGGCTCACGTCGCGGATGGGACGGACCCGTCCAGCGGCCTCAGAACGCGAACCCGACTTCGGCCGCGAAGGCGTCGAGGAGCGGCAGCGAGGCGTCGAACAGCGGGCGCGAGCCGAAGGCGTCACCGGCGCGCACGAACAGGGTCGCCTTGGCGTTGCGGTGCGGACCAAACACGCAGGCGAGGCGGCCGTCATCCTTGAGCTGATCCAGCAGCGCCTGCGGCCGGACCTCGACACGGCCGTTGATCAGGATCACGTCGAACGGCCCCTCCTTGGGGGCCCCCGCCTGGAGCGGCCCCTCGATCACCCGGGCCGAGGAGCCCAGCTTGGCGCGGGCCTTCTCGGCGAGGTCCGGCACCGATTCGAGCGCCGTCACCGCCGCGCCGAGATGCGCCATCACGGCGGCCGCGTAGCCGGTGCCGGTGCCGACATCGAGGGCCTTGGCGCCGGGCCGGATCTTCAGGGCCTGGATCATCCGGGCCAGCACCATCGGCGCCGGCAGGCAGCGGCTCTCGCCGTTCGCGCCGTCGAGCCGCAGGGTCTGATCGATATAGGCGAACGGCTCGCGGCCCGGGGGCACGAAGGCCTCGCGCGGCACCGTGTCGAACGCGTCGAGCACCGCGTTGTCGTTCACGTCGAAGGTCCGCAACTGGCAATCGACCATCATCCGCCGCGCCTGCGCGTAATCGATCATCGAACCGTGTCCTCGAACCGGATCGGAACGCCGCCCCCGCCGGGCCGCTGCGTCGGCGCCGCGGTCCCCGGCCAAGCTCAAGCGTTCCGGACGCGCGCGTTTTCGGAGATCACTCGCCAAAACGCAAGGTTTTCGCGGATGGGACCGGCCACGAGCGTCAACGGCGCGGCCGCCCGGCGACGGCAGCCGGCGACGCTGGCACGCGAAAGGCGGGTGACGGCCGCATGCCGCTGTCGCGCCAGGGTTGTCCAAGGGCTCGCGTCCCGCGGCCAGACGTTGAATAATGAGTGCAGACCGGATCGGGCGCGCGAAGAGCCCGGCCATATCGGGAGGCATCATGACGCCAGCCAGCAAGCCGATTCTGACGCGCGGGCTCGCCGCCGCGCTCGCCTGCCTGGGCCTCGGGACCCTGGCCCCGGGCGGATCGCGTGCCCAGGAGACGCCGGCGAGCTCCGCGCCGCCGGCCAGCGTGCAGGTCGACCGCGGCTCGGCGCTTTATGGCCGGCCGGAGGGCGGGGACGCGGCCAAGCTCGCGCCGGTCGCCGGGCCGCCCCTGGCGACGGCCGCCGCCAAGCTGCCGCTCGACAAGCTCAAGGTTCCGGAGGGCTTCAAGGTCGAGGTCTATGCCAGCGGCCTCGCCAATGCCCGCTCGATGACGCAGGCGCCGGACGGGACGCTGTTCGTCGGCACCCGCACGGTCGGCAAGGTCTACGCGGTGCTGCCGCAGGCCGGCCCGGACGGCAAGCGCGCGGTCAAGACCATCGCGTCCGGCCTGCACCGGCCGAACGGCGTCGCGTTCCATGACGGCGCGCTCTACGTGGCCGAGCTGTCGAAGATCTGGCGCTACGACGACATCGCCCAGCACCTCGACGGCGCCGGGAAGCCGAGCCTCGTCTACGACGACCTGCCGAAGGACGAGGCCCATGGCTGGAAGTTCATCGCGATCGGGCCGGACAACAAGCTCTACGTGCCGATCGGCGCGCCCGGCAACATCGTGCTTCCGCCGGACACCCACGCGCAGATCCGTCGAATCGATCTCGACGGCAAGAATGCCGAGGTCATCGCCCGCGGCGTGCGCAACACGGTGGGGTTCGACTGGAACCCGAAGACCAAGCAGCTCTGGTTCACCGATAACGGCCGCGACTGGGTCTCCGAGGACATCCCGAACGACGAGCTCAACGTGCTGACCGAGCCCGGCAAGCAGCATTTCGGCTACCCGTTCTGCCACCAGGGCACGTTCACCGACCCGGAATACGGCTGGGGCCATTCCTGTTCGGAATTCACCGCCCCGGCGGGCCTGCTCGGGCCGCATACGGCCTCTCTCGGCATGCGGTTCTACACGGGCGCGCAATTCCCGGAGGCCTACAGGAACGCGGCCTTCATCGCCCGGCACGGCTCCTGGAACCGCACGGCCAAGCTCGGCGGCGACGTGGTCGTCGCGCGGCCGGGCCCGGACGGCAACGTCGCCTCCGTCGAGCCGTTCCTGACCGGCTTCCTCCAGGACAACAAATATGCCGGCCGGCCGGTGGACGTGCTGGTCGCCAAGGACGGGTCGCTGCTCGTCTCGGACGATTACAACGGCGCGATCTACCGCGTCAGCTACGGCCAGTGATGCGCGCTGTCTCGAGGATCGGGGCGATCCGGGGGCTCGCGCCGGCCCTCGGCATCCTGCTGGCCGGTGCGGCGCTGGCCGCGCCCGATGCGGCCATGCAGGAGCGTCTGGCTCCCTGCGTGGCCTGCCACGGGACCGGCACGTCCGAGACCGAGGGCGTGCCCTCGCTCGGCGGACAGCAGGCGGATTACGTCGTCACGCAGCTATTCCAGTTCCGGGAGAAGCAGCGCGAGGCCCCGCCGATGAACGACGTCGCCGCCGGCTTCTCCGACGACGACCTGCGCGCCTATGCCGACGCGGTCGCGACCCTGCCGGCACCAGCCTGGTCGGGCCCGGCCGCGGACCCGGCCCTGGTGGCGCGCGCCCAGGCGCTGGTCTCCAAGCACCAGTGCAATTCCTGCCACGGCGCCGACCTCGCCGGCCGGGACGCGATTCCCCGGATCCGGGCGCAGCGCGAGGAATATCTCGCCCGGGCGCTCACGGCCTACAAGTCGAACGCCCGGCCGGGCTACGACCCGGCGATGAATGAGGTCGCGCAGGGCCTGAGCGAGGCCGACATCAAGGATCTGGCGGCCTACGTCGCGCGACTCTGAGCCTCGCGGCTCAGCTCACGGGTCGCAGCGTATCGCCCACGGCGAGCGCGCCACCGGCGATCACCTCGGCATAGACGCCGAGGTCGCGATGGCCGAGCCGCGCGTCGAGGGTCCAGGGGATGTCGTGGTCGCGCACGCCGCTCGTCGGATCGACGTTGGTGGCGGCGCAGCGCACGGTGCGCTTGGTGATCTTGAGCCGCAGCCCGCTCGGCGCCTCGATCACCCGCCCGACCATGTCCAGCTCGGCGAACGGTGCCAGCCCCTCGACCAGCAGGTTGCCGCGGAAGCGCAGCGGGTCGACCGGCGCGCCGAGATACTCTTCCACGGCCGCCACGCTCGCGCGGTTGATCAGCGAGACGTAGCCGGTGGGCGAATCGGTGAACCGGTATTGCGGCGGCGCCGCGAGAACTTTCGGCTCACCCCGCAGGCTGTCCGGAAGATAGCGCCGCATCAGGTCGGCGAGCCCGTCCCGACCGGCCTCCGTATCGAGCCGGAAGGCCAGGGTTTCCCCGTTATGCGCCACCGTGAGCGTGGCGGTGGAATCGTCGTAGCGGGTGCGCAGGCGGGCCAGCGCCTCGTCGCGCATCAGCATCAGGTACTTGGTCTTGGGCTGGTGCCGCGGTGCCACCGGGTTGAAGCCCGAAGGCCCGTTCTCGATGGCGTAGAGCCGGTCCCCCGGGAAGAAGCCGCTGGTCTCCAGCTCCGCCCGTTCCAGAGGCTCGGGACTCAGCCCCTTCACGGGGTAGCGGTAGAGGCCGAGGAGGCCGATTTCGAGCGCGGCTTGCATGCCGGGAAGGTGGCGCGGAAAAGCTGTGCCGCGCAAGTCCCCGGCCCCTTGTGGTGCGCAAATACAACACCACATCGGGTCTACCGGTGGCTTTCGGCGCCGGGGCCCCGACGCGGCGGATAGCCGGGGGGCGACGTTTCGGCAGGGCCGCGCCATCTCGGGCGGCGGATGCCGGCACGGGAGGGTGAGACACGCATGAATTTCGACATCTACACCGAGCGCGCCCGCGGCTTCGTCCAGGCGGCGCAGAACCTCGCGATGCGCGAGGGCCATCCGCAGCTTCAGCCGGGGCACCTGCTCAAGGTGTTGCTCGACGATCCCGAAGGCCTGTGCGCCGGTCTGATCGACCGCGCCGGCGGCCAGTCGCGGGTCGCGCTGGCGCAGACCGATCAGTGGCTGGCGAAACAGCCGAAGGTATCCGGCAACGCGTCCGCCCCGCAGGCGACGCGCGAGCTGATGCGCCTGTTCGACACCGCCGAGCAGGCGGCGAAGAAGGCCGGCGATTCCTACGTCACGGTGGAGCGCCTGCTCCTCGCTCTGGCGGTGGAGAAGGATTCCGAGGCTGGCCGCGCGCTCCAGGCGGCGGGCGTGACGCCCGCCTCTCTCAACGCGGCCATCAACGCGCTGCGCAAGGGCCGCACCGCCGACAACGCCTCGGCCGAGAACGCCTACGACGCGCTGAAGAAATATGCCCGCGACCTCACCGAGGCCGCCCGGGACGGCAAGCTCGATCCGGTGATCGGCCGCGACGAGGAGATCCGGCGGACCATCCAGGTCCTGTCCCGGCGCACCAAGAACAATCCCGTCCTGATCGGCGAGCCCGGCGTCGGCAAGACCGCGATCGTCGAGGGGCTGGCGCTGCGCATCGTCAACGGCGACGTGCCCGAGAGCCTGCGCGACAAGAGCCTGCTGGCCCTCGACATGGGCTCGCTGATCGCCGGCGCGAAGTATCGCGGCGAGTTCGAGGAGCGGCTGAAGGGCGTGCTCTCCGAGGTCACCGCGGCCGAGGGCGGGATCATCCTGTTCATCGACGAGATGCACACGCTGGTCGGCGCCGGGAAGGCGGACGGAGCGATGGACGCCTCGAACCTGCTCAAGCCCGCGCTCGCCCGCGGCGAGCTGCACTGCGTCGGCGCGACCACGCTGGACGAGTACCGCAAGCACGTCGAGAAGGACGCCGCGCTCGCCCGCCGCTTCCAGCCGGTCTTCGTGTCGGAGCCGACCGTGGAGGACACGGTCTCGATCCTGCGCGGCCTGAAGGAGAAGTACGAGCAGCACCACGGCGTGCGCATCCAGGATTCGGCCCTGGTGGCGGCGGCGACGCTCTCGAACCGCTACATCACCGACCGGTTCCTGCCCGACAAGGCGATCGACCTGATCGACGAGGCCGGCTCGCGCCTGCGCATGCAGGTCGATTCGAAGCCGGAAGAGCTCGATTCGATCGACCGCGAGATCGTGCGGCTGAAGATCGAGGCCGAGGCGCTCAAGAAGGAGACCGATTCCGCCTCGCGCGACCGGCTGGTCCGCCTGGAGAAGGAGCTGGCCGATCTCGAGGAGCGCTCGGCGTCGATCACCGCCCGGTGGAAGGCCGAGAAGGACAAGCTCGGCACGGCCGCCGGCCTCAAGAAGAAGCTCGACGAGGCGCGCAACGAGCTGGCCGCGGCCCAGCGCCAGGGCCAGTACCAGCGCGCGGGTGAGCTCGCCTACGGGGTGATCCCGGGCCTGGAGAAGCAGCTCGCCGAGATCGAGGCGAAGGCCGAGGGCAGCCGCGACGGCATGATGGAGGAGGCGGTCACGCCCGCTCACGTCGCCGGCGTGGTCTCCCGCTGGACCGGCGTGCCGGTGGACAAGATGCTGGAGGGCGAGCGCGAGAAGCTGCTGGCCATGGAGGAGGCGCTGGCGAAGCGCGTCGTCGGCCAGCGGGAGGCGGTGGAGGCGGTCTCGACCGCGGTCCGGCGCGCCCGGGCCGGGCTGCAGGACCCGAACCGGCCGATCGGCTCGTTCATGTTCCTCGGCCCCACGGGCGTCGGCAAGACCGAGCTGACCAAGGCGCTCGCCGGCTTCCTGTTCGACGACGACACGGCGCTCGTGCGCATCGACATGTCCGAGTACATGGAGAAGCACGCGGTCGCCCGCCTGATCGGCGCGCCTCCGGGCTATGTCGGCTACGAGGAAGGCGGCGCGCTGACCGAGGCGGTGCGGCGCCGGCCCTACCAGGTCGTGCTGTTCGACGAGATCGAGAAGGCGCATCCGGACGTGTTCAACGTCCTGCTGCAGGTTCTCGACGACGGCCGGCTCACGGACGGACAGGGGCGGACGGTCGATTTCCGCAACACGCTGCTGATCATGACCTCGAATCTCGGGGCCGAGTACCTGGTGAACCAGCCCGCGGGCGAGGACACCGAGGCGGTCCGCGAGGAGGTGATGAACGTGGTGCGGAGCCACTTCCGGCCGGAATTCCTGAACCGGGTCGACGAGATCATCCTGTTCCACCGCCTGGCGCGGTCGGAGATGGGCGCGATCGTCGAGATCCAGCTCGGGCGCCTGGCAAAGCTCCTGGAGGATCGCAAGATCACCCTGGACCTCGACGAGGAGGCCAAGATCTGGCTCGCCGACAAGGGCTACGACCCGGCCTATGGGGCGCGGCCGCTCAAGCGGGTGATCCAGAAGAACGTGCAGGATCCGCTGGCCGAGCTGGTCCTGTCGGGCAAGATCCACGACGGCGAGACGGTGCCGGTCCGGCTGGGCCCGATGGGCCTGATGATCGGCGACGTCACGGTCGGCGCCGAGCGCCGGCCGCCGAACGTGGCTCTGAACTGAGCGTCTCAGTCTTCGAACGGGGCGGCGCGCCGGATCAGGGCGCGCCGCCCATTTTGTCCTTTGGCTTCACGAGCCAGGGTGCGGCCCACGATCCACTGCATCAGCGGGTCGCGACGCGCCGGCCCCGGGCCAGGATCGCCATCTGCAGCGCGAGGCCCCCGGCCGCCACGGCGGCGGCCGCCGCCGGAAGGGCGGAGATACCGGCCAGCGTGACCACCACGCCGCCGAGCGCCGCGCCGGCCGCGCCGCCGAGATAATTCGCCGAGCTGTTCAGCGCGACGGCGACGCTGCCGTGGTCGGGGCGAAGGTGGAGCAGCGCATGCTGCTGGGGCGCCTGCGAGGCCCAGCCCATCGCGCCCCAGACCAGCAGCGGCAGGTAGCCGAGCAGCGAGGCGCCGAGGAGGCCCGGCAGGGAAGCGAGCGAGAGCGTCAGGGCGGCCAGGATGATCGCCATCACCCGGCGGGGATCGCGCGTCCGGTCGATGAGTGGTCCGACCGAGAAGCTTCCCACCATCCCGCCGATGCCCCAGGCCCAGAAATACGAGGCCCCGGCACCGTTGAGGCCGGCCCGGTCCAGAAGCGGCGCCAGATAGGTGTAGAGGCCGAGGCTGGCGATGGCGGTGAGGAACGTGACCGTCACCGTGGCGACCACGGGCGCGTCGGCCAGCAGGGCCACGCGCGCCCGCCAGGATGGCGGCTCGGCGGCCTCGATGTCGGGCAGGCGCGCCAGGATCGCCACCGTCGCGACGGCTCCCAGGATCGCCACCATCCAGAGCGCGCCCTGCCAGCCGAACCGGTCTGCGATCCATAGCCCGGCCGGCACGCCGATGACCGTCCCGGTGCTCATGCCGCCCAGGGTCAGCGCCAAGGCGCGCCCCTTGCGGCCGGGCTCGACCAAGGCTGCCGCCGACGCGATCGCGACCGGGGCGTACAGGCCGGCCGCGAGCCCAGCGAGCGCCCGGGCCAGGAGCAGCCCCCACAGGCCGGTCGCCAGCGCGCTCAGCGCATTGGCCAGGGTGAACACCGCGAGCGCCAGGCCGAGGATCCGGCGCACCGGCTTGCCGGCCAGGAGCGTGGCGCAGACCGGGGCGGCCAGCGCGTAGGCCAAGGTGAAGACCGTGACCGCCTGCCCGGCCTCACCGGGCTGGACGCCGAACGCAGCGCCGATCCCCGGCAGCAATCCCGCGACCACATACGCATCCAAGCCCAGGGCGAACATCCCGAACGCCAGAATCGCGATCCGCTTCATGTCTCGCCGCCCTCTTTACGATGTACGACGAAAATCGTACATAGACGCCGCCATGAGCCCACGCAAGTTCTTTCACCCCGACCTCGCGGACCTGACGCTGCACCGGGTCCTGTTCGCGCTGAGCGATCCGACCCGCTTGGCGGTCGTGTCGGAGCTGATGAAGACGGGCGAGCGCGCGTCCGGCGATCTTCTGGCCGAGAGCGTGCCGCGCTCGACCATGACGCATCATCTCAAGATCCTCCGCGAGGCCGGCGTGACGCGCACCCGGCCCGAAGGGATGCGCTGCCTGATCTCGCTGCGCCGCCAAGATATCGACGCGCGCTTTCCCGGCCTGCTCGACGCGATCATGGCCCATGGCGGCGCAGAGGCGTGAGGGCGTGCCCCTCAGCGGGTTGTCAGGGCAGGATCTTGACGGTGCAGGGCTCTGCCCGGCCGCTAAGCCTTGCGGATCGCCTGCGCCAGATCGGCCGCCTGCTCCCGGTCGCGACAGACCATCCACAGGTCGTCGTGGGCCGACAAATCCGCATCGAACAGGTCGATGAACGCCGCCGGCGGGGCGGCGAGGTCCGGCCAGTGGAAGAGGCGAAAGCCCAGCGCCTCGAAGAGAGGCAGGATCGGCGCCAGGTCCCACAGCATGCTGTTGACGACCGTCGCGTCGAGCCGCCCGGTGGCCAGGAGCGCGGCGTCCGAGATCGATCCGCCCTCGCTCCAGGGGAACCAAGCCCGCCCATAATCCAGGGTGAAGCGCTGCGCCGCGACGGCGAGCCAGCCGACATGGCCGGTGCGGCTCGGGGTGGGTTTCAGCGCGCGCAGGGCTTCCGTCCGGCGCCCGCCCCGGGTCGGCGCCCAGAACGCCCGGCCGTCATAGGCCGCGAACAGGATGCCCCGGGCCGCCTCGGCGGATTCGATGCGGGCGGGGCCGGAGCGGTCCTCGTTCCAGGCCGGCAGGTTCATCACGCCCGCGCGCGGCCACCCATCGCGGCAGGCCGCCACCATCACGCCCCAACCCGACAGCCCGCCCGCGAAGGGCCGCGTGCCGTCGATCGGGTCGCCCACGAAGGTCCAGGCATCCCGGGCGAGCATGGCCTTGGCGGCCGCGTGGCCCAGGGCGTCGGCGGTCTCCTCCTCGATCAGGTCGGGGCCGAACCGGGCGTGGAGCAGGCGGCTGACGGCGAGGTCGGCCTCGGTGAGGGCCTGGCCGAGATCCGGGCCCTTGTTGGTCATGGACAGCCCGGCCGCCCGCATCGCGAGCGCCAGCGGTGCCGCCTCCTCGGAGAAGGCGAGCATCTCGGCCAGGACGGCGTCGATCGGGGCGTCGGGCCGGATCATGCGGTGAACAGCTCGGGACGGCGCAGCATCAGCGCCTGGACCAGGACCAGGGTCTTGAGGTCGGCCAGATGGCCGGAGCGCGCCTGGTCCGCCAGGGTGGCCAGGGGCAGTTCCAGCACCTCGACCTGCTCGCCCTCGCCCGGCAATCCGCCGCCCGGTCCGACCCGGTCGGCCTGCGTGTAGGGGGCGAGGTAGAGCCACAGCCGTTCGGAGGAGACGCTCGGCATGCTGTAGGCGTGGGCCACGGGTTCGAGGCGCGCGAGCCGCAGGCCCGCCTCCTCCATCGCCTCGCGGATCGCGGTCTCCTCCGGCTCGCCGCCGTCGAGGCCCCCTGCGGGCGCCTCGTCGAGGGCCGGGGGCTCGCCCCAGAAGGCCGGGCCGACCCGGCTCTGCCGGACGAGCAGGGCGACCCGCCGCTCGGGATCGTAGGGCAGCACGCAGGCCGCCTCGCCATGGTCCTCCAGGGCCCGCGGCACCGTGCTGCCGTCAGGCTGGGTGAGCGTGGCGATGCCGAAGGTGTTCCAGCCCCTGTGGATCACCCGCAGGGGGAGAGCGGTCCGCGTGCCGGTCATGGACGGGTCAGCGCTTGGTGGTCGCGGCGGTCTGGCCGAACATCACCTTCTTGGCGTCCTCGCTCATGGTCTGGCCGTAATCGGGATTGACCTCGGGCGCCCGGGCATAGGCCGCCTGGGTGCCGGGCCGCTCCGCGATCGCGGTGAACCAGCGCTTGAGGTTGGGGTGGTCGTCGAGCTTCTGGCCCTGCTTCTCCCACGGCACGATCCACGGGTAGCAGGCCATGTCGGCGATCGAGTATTCGGAGCCTGCCACGAAGGGCCTGTCGGCCAGGCGCCGGTCGAGCACGCCGTAGAGCCGGTTGGTCTCGTTCACGTAGCGCTTGATCGCGTAGTCGATCTTCTCGGGGGCATATTGCGAGAAATGATGGTTCTGGCCGAGCATCGGCCCGAGGCCACCCATCTGCCAGAACAGCCATTGCAGCACCTCGGCCCGGCCGCGCAGATCGCCCGCGATGAAGCGCCCGGTCTTCTCGGCGAGATACAACAGGATCGCGCCCGATTCGAACAGAGAAACCGGCGCGCCGCCGTCGGCCGGCTCGTCGTCGACGATCGCCGGCATGCGGTTGTTCGGGGCGATCTTGAGAAAGTCCGGGTTGAATTGTTCGCCTTTACCGATGTTGACCGGCTTGATCCGATACGGAACGCCGGCCTCCTCGAGGAACATCGTGACCTTGTGGCCGTTCGGCGTCGGCCAATAGTACAGATCGATCATCGGCTTGTGTCCCGCTGACGCATCATCCCGGACGGTCGTGCCGGCGTTCGGAAACGATGATGCCAAAACAAAGCCCCGGCGCCTCCTCGGGGATCCGCGATCCGGAAGGAGGCCCCGGGCCCCGGCGCTGGGGAGGTGGGCCTGCGACCCGCCCCGGTCAAGCATGGTCGGAAAGGCCCGCCGCGCCCGCGCGGCCTCAGCCGCCGGCGCAGCCCTGGGTGTCCACGTAGAGGGCATAGAGCGACTGGCTCGCCGCCATGAACAGGCGGTTCCGGTGGCGGCCGCCGAAGCAGAGATTGGCGCAGCGCTCCGGCAGCCGGATGCGGCCGATCAGGCGGCCCTCCGGGTTGAACACCATCACGCCGTCGAGGGCGTGGTCGCCCATGCCCCAGCCGCACCAGAGGTTGCCGTCGGTATCGCAGCGGATCCCGTCCGGCGTGCCCGGCCCGGCATCGATCAGGACCCGGCGGTCGTGCAAGGCCCGACCGCCGACCACGTCGAAGGCGACGATGCGCCGGGTCGGCTCCCCGCGGGATTCGACGAGATAGAGACGCGATTCGTCCGGCGAGAAGCACAGGCCGTTCGGCCCGGCGATGTCGTGCGCGACCACCTCCAGGGCGCCGGTCTCCGCGTCCAGGCGGTAGACGTTCTGCGGCAGCTCGGACTCGGCCCGCTCGCCCTCGTAGAACCCGGCGATGCCGAAGGTCGGATCGGTGAACCAGACCGAACCGTCCCGGGCGGTGACGACATCGTTCGGCGAGTTGAGGCGTCTGCCGTCGAACGAATCCGCCAGCACCGTGAGCGCCCCGTCATACTCGGTGCGTACGATCCGGCGGCCGCCATGCTCGCAGGTGACGAGCCGCCCCTGCCGGTCGCGGGTGTTGCCGTTGGCGAATCCCGACGGCCTGCGGAACACGCCGATTGCGTTGCTCTCCTCGTCCCAGCGCAGGATCCGGTTGTTGGGGATGTCGCTCCACAGAAGATAGCGCCCGTCCCCGAACCAGACCGGGCCCTCGCACCAGCGGAAGCCGGTGGCGAGCCGCTCGACCGCGGCGCTGAACACCCGGTAGCGAGCGAACGAAGCGTCGAGAATCTCGACGGCCGGATCGGGATAGAGCGCGCTCGGCGTCCACACGGGGCAGATCTCCTCACACCGGCCGGCGGATCCGGCCACGGCGTGACCGCGATACAAGATCGCCGCGGAGACGCCAGACGCAACGAGCCGCGTCGTCGAGGGAGCTGCGTCCGCTGCGGATATCGAAGCAGCGTATCGAGGACCGGCGATGAGCAGCGCAACGCCGTACACGGGAGCGACGAGGACCAAGATCCCCCACCGCTGGTCACCGCGCCGCGTCTCCACCGCCCCCCAATGGATATGCAGTCGGTTCGTCGGTGCGAGAATCAGCCCTCGCCGTCCCGATAAAGACCTTAGCCGCCGTTGAATTGTCTGACAAGTGATCGAGGGATTTTTGAGCGGCACACGACTGCGGGACGGTTAATCCCGGCGCGGGATACCCCCCGTGGCCCGGTGCCCCGTTGCGCCCGAACCGGCGAAACGCTAGGGATCGGAGCCCGTAACGGGGTGTCGGGGTGTGGCGCAGTCTGGTAGCGCACCTGGTTTGGGACCAGGGGGTCGTAGGTTCGAATCCTATCGCCCCGACCATTCGATCAGGAGCTTGTCGAGACCAGATGCCGAGCGCCCGCATCTTCCGCCCGTCCCGGGACGCCACCCAGTCGGGCATGGCCCGCACCAAGCAGTGGATCCTGGAATTCGACCCGACCAGCCCGCGTGAGATCGATCCGCTGATGGGCTGGAACGGGTCGGCCGACATGATGCAGCAGGTCCGTCTGGAGTTCGACACGGAGGAGGAAGCGGTGGCCTACGCCAAGCGCGAAGGCATCGCCTACCGGGTCGAGCAGCCGGCCAAGCCGGTCTCCCGCAAGGGCCTGTCCTACTCCGACAACTTCAAGTTCAACCGCACGGCCCCCTGGACGCACTGAGCCGTCAGCGGATCGATGCCGGCGTCCGGGTTCGGCACCGGCAGGCGGCTGGCCTTCGCCCCGGGGACCTGATCTTCGGGGATCCGACTATTCCCCGCGCTGTGATGGCGCCCCGCCCTTCTCGCCCATGAGGGCGTCGCGAAGCGGTCTTGCGGCAGGCGTGGCCTGAAGCTGCACAATGCCTTGGCCTCTGCGCATCCACCGCGACGGCGCGGGACGACCGGACCGAAAGCGGTATCGTCAGCCATCGAAAGACTGAGATTGCCGGCGCAAATAGGCGGCTTAAGCCTGGCTCACCGCAGCGTTGGACGGCTCGACACGTCGAGACCGTGTCGACGACAGCGCAAACGCGGCAGACCTCGCCCATGCCAGCCGGAACGCGCCCGCGGAAGACGTGCCGCGGGTCGGGCAGCACGGGTCTTCTTCCCCTTGGCTCGGCACAATCCGAGCAGCGCCAACCCGTTCGAAACATGGGCGAAACGGCCGTTCGCGATGCCGGCCGTAGCGCCGTGGCGAGTGCGCTCCCGGGCCGGCCCGCCATGTGTCACCTTAATGCCCCAACGCGCCACATTTCGACGCCAGCGCCAGGCAAGCCCGAGCCAAACCGACGGTTTTGCGCTAAGCGTGACGGTGGGGCGGGCTTGATCGGATCCCTGCGTAACGCCGTACCTTGGCCGTTTTCGTGGCGGACATCCGGACCGTTAAGAGACCGCAAGGGCTTGTTATCGTGACAATACGTCCACCAGCGAGTTGCCCCGCGCTCCGAATCATCGGAATAGCGTCCGGACTCGCGATTTTTGCGACGAATCCTTCTATTGCCGAGACATTGGAGAGCGCTCTCGCCAAGGCTTACCAGGGCAACCCGTCTCTGAACGCCGGCCGTGCCGGCGTCCGCGCGGTCGACGAGAACGTCGCCATCGCGCAGTCGGGCTACAGGCCGCAGGTCAATGTCGGCGCCTCGATCGGCGTGCAGTATCTCCAGACCCGCAGCGGCAGCTCCGTTTCCGCGGCCGCCGGGGCGACCAGCACGGGTGCGAGCACGGCCAGCACGGGAACCACCGGCGGCGGAACCGCGGGCTCCGCCGGAGCCTCGGGCCTCGGCGGCGCGGCCGCCGGCGCCACGACCGGGATCGGGACGGGCACCGCCGCGGGCGGGCTCGGCAACACCGGCACCTCGGCGGGCGGCCTGGCCTCGAACACCGCCGGTCAGGCGGCCGGCGGCGCGACCACGACCAACGATGTGACCTCCCAGGTCGTCACGTCGAACCGGACGACGCGCACCACCTACCTGCCCAGCAGCGCGAGCCTCACCGTCTCGCAGACCATCTTCAACGGCTTCCAGACCGACAATTCCGTCCGTCGGGCCGAATCCACCGTCTACAGCCAGCGCGAGACCCTGCGGTTCACCGAGATCACGGTGCTCTACAACGCCGTCCAGGCGTATATGAACGTGCTCAGCAACACCGCGACGCTGGAGCTCAACCGGAACAACGTCGAGGTCCTGGAGGAGCAGCTGCGCCAGACGCGCGACCGCTTCAACGTCGGCGAGGTGACCCGCACCGACGTCGCCCAGGCGGAAGCCCGGCTCGCCGGCGCGCGCTCCCAGGTCAGCGCCGCGGAATCGACCCTGCGCACCAGCATCGGCGTCTACCGCCAGAATATCGGCGTTGAGCCGCGCCAGCTGGCCCCGGGCCGGCCCCTGGACCGCTACGTCCCGGTCAGCCTCGACGCGGCGATCGCCATCGGCCTGCGCGAGCATCCGCAGGTCGTCTCGGCAATCCACGCGGTCGACGGGGCCGAGGCCCAGGTCAAGATCCTGGAGGGCCAGCTCGCACCGTCGCTCAGCCTGCAGGGCTCGCTCAGCCAGCTCTACGACCAGAACGGGCCGAACCAGAGCTTCTTCGTCGGGTTCGTCGGCGGCCGGCTCAACATCCCGATCTATGAGGGCGGTCAGACCTACGCGCAGATCCGGCAGGCCAAGGAGACGGTCGGCCAGTACCGCATCCAGGTCGATCAGGTCCGCGACCAGGTCCGGGCGCAGATCGTCGATTTCTGGGGCCGGCTCGAGGCCGCCAAGGCGCAGGTCATCGCGGCCCAGGCCCAGGTCCAGGCCAACGAGGTGGCGCTGAACGGCGTGCGCGAGGAGGCCCGCGTCGGCCAGCGCACCACCCTGGACGTGCTCAACGCGCAGCAGGAATTGCTGAACTCGCGGGTGAACCTCATCCTGGCCCAGCGCGACCGGGTGATCTTCTCCTACGGCGTGGTCCAGTCGATCGGGCAGCTCACCGCCCGCTTCACCGCCCTGCCGGTGGAGTACTACAGCGCCAAGATCCACTACGACCAGGTCAAGGATCTGTGGTTCGGCCTGCGCACCCCGGACGGGCGCTGAGGTCTTTTCCACGGGGAGTGTGTTGCAGGCGCGCTTGCCGCGACGAATTGGCATGGAATACTGTTTGACGAGCGGCCCGATCGGGTCATCTTCCGAACATCCCCTGCCCGAGCGCGCCTGTTGATGAGTGCAGCGAGCCCCAAGATCCCGGACTCGAAATTCCAGGACAAGGCTGCCGAGAAGGCGCACGAGCCTTCGATGGAAGAGATCCTGGCCTCGATCCGGAGGATCATCGCGGACGATCAGGCGGCCAAGCCCGCCGAGGTCGCGCCCGCGCCGGAGCCGGACGACGTGCTCGACCTCGCCGAGGTCGCCGAGCCGGTGATGCGGCCCCGCGCCGTGGCGCCGCCGGAGCCGACGCCCGAGCCCCTCGATTTCGACGCGATCGATTTCGGGGACGAGGCCTTCGCCGAACCGGAGCCCGCGCCGGAGCCCCCGCCCGCGCGGCCGAGCCCGCCGCCGCAGCCGGAGCCGGTCTTCCAGGCCCCGCCGCGGCCGGAGCCTGAGGCCGAGACCCTGATCTCGCCGGCGACCGACGCCAGCGTCAACGGCGCCTTCAACCTGCTGGCCCACACGGTCCTGACCCAGAACGCCCGCACCCTCGAGGATCTGGTCAAGGAGATGCTCCGGCCGATGCTCAAGTCCTGGCTTGACGACAACCTGCCGGCCGTGGTCGAGCGGCTGGTGCGCGCCGAGATCGAGCGGGTCTCGCGCGGCCGCTGAGCGGCCGGCCCGCCCGCCCGAGGGTCTGCCCGGTGCCGGGCGCGTGTTGACGGACGCGGCCTGACGGTCGAAAGCGGGTCCAACCTGTTGGACGAGCGCCGGCCCATACCCGCGATGATGGACAAGACCTTCGAGCCCGCCTCCGTCGAGGCGCGGATCTCCGCCGCCTGGGCTGAGGCGGACGCCTTCCGCGCCGGCCGGCCCGAGCGCGCCGGCGCCCCGCCCTACTGCATCGTGATCCCGCCGCCGAATGTGACGGGCTCGCTGCATATGGGCCACGCGCTCAACAACACGCTCCAGGACGTGCTGTGCCGGTTCGAGCGGATGCGCGGCAAGGACGTGCTCTGGCAGCCCGGCACCGACCACGCCGGCATCGCCACCCAGATGGTGGTCGAGCGCCGGATGATGGAGCGCCAGGAGCCCGGCCGCCGCGAGATCGGCCGTGCGGCCTTCGTCGAGAAGGTCTGGGCCTGGAAGGCCGAATCCGGCGGCGCGATCGTCAACCAGCTCAAGCGGCTCGGCGCCTCCTGCGACTGGTCGCGGGAGCGCTTCACCATGGACGAGGGCCTGAGCCGCGCCGTGCTCAAGACCTTCGTGGATCTGCACCGCCAGGGGCTGATCTACCGCGACAAGCGGCTGGTGAACTGGGACCCGAAGTTCCAGACCGCGATCTCGGACCTCGAGGTCCAGCAGATCGAGACCAAGGGCCATCTCTGGCACTTCGACTATCCGGTGGTGGATGAGACCGGGGCCGAGACCGGCGCGATCATCACGGTCGCCACCACCCGGCCCGAGACGATGCTGGGCGATACCGGCATCGCGGTCCATCCCGAGGATGCGCGCTACACGGCGCTCGTCGGCAAGCAGGTCCGCCTGCCCCTGGTCGGTCGCCTGATCCCGATCGTCGCCGACGAATATTCGGATCCCGAGAAGGGCACCGGCGCGGTCAAGATCACGCCCGCCCACGATTTCAACGACTTCGATGTCGGCCGGCGGCGCAATCTCGGGGTGATCAACATCCTCGATCCCGAGGGCCGGATGCTGCTCGACGGCAATGCGGCGTTCCTGGCCGACGCGTCGCCCGATCCCGAGGCCCTGGCGCTGCACGGGCTCGATCGGGCGCAGGCCCGCAAGGAGGTCGTCGCCCTGATGGAGGCGCGCGGGCGCCTGCGCGCCATCGAGCCGAACACCCATGCGGTGCCGCACGGTGACCGCTCGGGCGTGGTCATCGAGCCCTATCTCACCGACCAATGGTACGTGAACGTCAAGCCGCTGGCCGAGCGCGCGCTCCAGGCGGTGCGCGACGGCCAGACCAAGTTCGTCCCCGAGAACTACGAGAAGATCTTCTTCCAGTGGCTCACCAATATCGAGCCCTGGTGCATCTCGCGCCAGCTCTGGTGGGGCCACCAGATCCCGGTCTGGTACGATGACGAGGGTGGGATCTTCGTGGCCGAGAGCGAGGCCGAGGCCCTGGCCCTGGCCGCGGCGAAGCACGGCAAAGCGGTGACGCTGACGCGCGACGAGGACGTCCTCGACACGTGGTTCTCCTCCGCGCTGTGGCCGTTCTCGACCCTGGGCTGGCCAGATTCGACCCCGGAACTCGCCCGCTTCTACCCGACCAACGCCCTGGTGACCGGCAAGGACATCCTGTTCTTCTGGGTCGCCCGGATGATGATGATGGGCCTGCACCTCACCGACCGGGCGCCGTTCGACACGGTCTACCTGCACACGCTGGTGCGCGACGCCTCCGGCGCCAAGATGTCGAAGTCGAAGGGCAACGTCGTCGATCCCCTGGAGTTGATCGATCAGGTCGGGGCCGATGCCCTGCGCTTCACCCTCTGCGCGCTCGCGGTCCAGGGCCGCGACATCAAGCTGTCCACCGACCGGGTCCAGGGCTACCGCAACTTCGCGACCAAGCTCTGGAACGCCGCCCGCTTCGCCGAGCTGAACGGCTGCCAGCTCGATCCCGCCTACGACCCGCGGGCGATCACCGGGGCAATCAACCGCTGGGCGCTCACCGAGGCCGCCCGGGCCGTGGGCGAGGTGACGGCGGCCCTCGAAGCCTACCGGTTCAACGATGCGGCGAGCGCCGCCTACCGGTTCGTCTGGAACATCTTCTGCGATTGGTATCTCGAGCTGGCCAAGCCCGTGCTCCAGGGCGAGGGCGTGGATCCGGCCGTCCGGGCCGAGACCCAGGCGACTGTGGCGTTCCTGATCGATCAGGTCGCAAAGCTTCTGCACCCGTTCATGCCGTTCCTCACGGAGGAGCTCTGGGCGATCAAGGGCGCGGCGCTACCCGAGCGCGGCCTCCTGACCCTCGCGGCCTGGCCGGATCTGGCCGGGCTCGCGGATGCGGGTGCCGAGGCCGAGGTCGGCTTCGTGGTCGATCTCGTCACCCAGGTCCGCTCGGCCCGTTCCGAGACCAGCGTCCCGGCCGCAGCGCAGATCCCCCTGGTGATGGTCGGGGCGTCCCCCGAGGTCCGCGCCCGGGTCGAGGCCTGGCGGGACACGCTGCTGCGGCTGGCCCGGCTCTCCGAGATCACCTTTTCGGAGACGCCGCCGAAGAACTCGGTGCAGCTTCTCGTGCGCGGCAGCGTCGCGGCCCTGCCGCTCGAAGGCATCGTCGACCTCGCCGCCGAGGTCGCGCGCCTAAAGAAGGAGCAGGGCAAGGCGCAGGGCGAGATCAAGAAGATCGACGCCAAGCTCGGCAACGCCGATTTCGTCGCCCGCGCCCCCGAGGAGATCATCGAGGAGAACCGCGAGCGCCGGGAGGCCGAGGCGGCGCGGCTCGTGAAGATCGAGGAAGCGCTGGCCCGGCTCAGCGGGGATTAGGCCGCTGGAGCGGCTGCCATAAGCCGCATCGCGTAACCTGCGCGACCTTTCGATCCCGAAGCGCCCTCAACAGCGGGCATTGAAGGAGACCGCCAGGGATCGTTGATCTTTCTGGAGGGCTCCTTCGAGGCCTACGCTTTTGCACCGGCTCCTCGGGATGAGGCCGGGGGTGGGACTGAGCCCCTGGATGGCCAAACCCAACCTCAACGGCGCGTGCCGAGCGGGCCGACGAAGGGATTGGGCGCGCTGAAGCTGCCATACGATTCGGCGGTCGAACCGCCGAAACCGTCCCCGGCCGAGCCGCGCGGATGGGTGGAATAGTCGGGCGGCACGTAGATCCCGGCGCGGTTCCTGTAGCCTAACTTCAGATTGTCCGGGTTCGTCGTCGCAACGCCGTCGTCGTAGCGCCGCGTATCGACGTCCTCGACGGGATGGCGCTTCGTCTTCGTGGATTTCAGCTTGGTCCGATCGCCGGCAGCGGGCTTTTCGTCGAAGTAGCTCCGATAATCCCCGTACCCATCGGCCGCCATCGCCCCGATGGTCGATCCGACCAGAATGGCAACCGCAAACACCGTCCTCATCGCCCCACCCTCACGCATCTCACGCGGCGCCGACCGACAGGACCGAAGGTTACGGCCGCCTGCCGGGATTGATCGGACCCTATCGCACCTTTCCGGAAGCGCCGGTGACAGGCGGCACAGGCCGCGGAGTCTTCCCGAGCCGCCGACGGGACTTGGCATTGCCTGACCGCCCTCCGGGAGCCGGACACGGCAACCTCGTCTTCGCGGAGCTGGCGCACATGTCCAAACCGTAATTTGACCGCCACGCCGGGGTCAGGCGCCGCCCGTTAGACCGATCGCATCGACCGCCGCGTTCCCGGCGGCGTCCCGATCCGTTCCAAGAGGTTGCGATCCCCATGACCGAGACCCGTCCTCAAAACCCGATCGCCGGCCGGACCTCGCGCCGCGCCCTCGCCTCGGTGGCGGCTGCCGCGCTGATCGCCGGCGGCGCCCTGGGCAGCACCCTCCCCTCCGTGACCCCGGCCTTCGCCCAGGCCCTGCCCAAGACCCCGATCGAGGCCCCGGAGCATCCGCCCGGCTCCTTCGCCGGCATCGTCAACAAGGTGAAGCCAGGCGTCGTCTCGGTGAAGGTCAAGCTCGACGATTCGGCGAGCAGCGACGACGATGACGGGCCGAGCCAGGGCCGCAACCTCCAGAACGTGCCGCCGCAGCTGCGCGAGTTCTTCCGGCGCTTCGGCCAGAACGGCCCGGGCGGCATGCCGGCCCAGCCGCAGCAGCGCCAGGGCTCGCGCGGCGCGGTCGGCTCCGGCTTCATCATCTCGGCCGACGGCTACGTCGTGACCAACAACCACGTGGTCGACCATGCCAAGACCGTGCAGGTGACCCTCGACGACGGCCGCACCCTCGACGCCAAGGTCATCGGCAAGGATGCTAAGACCGACGTCGCGCTCCTGAAGATCAACGAGGGCTCGAACTTCCCCTACGTCCAGTTCGGCAAGACCGCCCCGCAGGTCGGCGACTGGGTGGTGGCGATCGGCAACCCGTTCGGCCTCGGCGGCACCGTCACGGCCGGCATCGTCTCGGCCCGCGGCCGCGACATCGGCGCCGGCCCCTACGACGACTTCCTGCAGATCGACGCCCCGATCAACAAGGGCAATTCCGGCGGCCCGACCTTCAACGTCAACGGCGAGGTGGTCGGCGTGAACACCGCCATCGCGTCGCCCTCCGGCGGCAGCGTCGGCCTAGCCTTCGCGATCCCGGCCGAGACCGTGCAGGCGGTGGTCGACCAGCTCCGCACCGACGGCAAGGTCGCCCGCGGCTATCTCGGCGTCCAGATCCAGCCGGTGACGCAGGATATCGCCGAGGGGCTCGGTCTCGACAAGGCGAAGGGCGCCCTGGTGGATCATGCCGAGAGCGGCACCCCGGCGGCCAAGGCCGGTCTGAAGGCCGGCGACGTGATCGAGAAGGTCAACGGCGACACGGTGGACAGCGCCCGCGAGCTCTCGCGCCGGATCGCCAGCATGAAGCCCGGCGCCAAGGTCGAGCTGGGCTACCTGCGGGGCGGCAAGGCCGACACCGCGACGGTGACGCTCGGCGCCATGCCGACAGACGGCACCAAGGTCGCAAGCCGCGAGGACGATTCGGGCAACGGCCAGCCGCGGCTCGGCCTGAACCTCGCGCCGGCCGCCGATGTCGGCCTGTCCGAGCAGGGCGTCGCCGTGGTCCAGGTCGATCCGGACGGTCCGGCCGCCGCCAAGGGTATCGAGGCCGGCGACGTGATCCTCGATGTCGGCGGCCAGAGCGTGTCCCGCCCGGCCGACGTCGCGGCGCAGATCCGCGCGGCGGAATCGAGCGGCCGCAAGGCCGTGCTGATGCGGGTCAAGAGCGGAAAGGGCCAGACCCGCTTCGTGGCGGTGTCGCTGAGCAAGAACGCCGGCTGAGGCCGGTTCCCACCCGGCGCAGGATTTAGGTCTCCCGCGCCGGGCGACGCATCCGCCTGACAGACGCCGGCCGAAGAGGTCGGCGTCTTTTTTCGTTCAGACGTCAGGATTGACGCGGGGCCGGATGTCTTCTCCGGGCCTCCAGTTTCGCGTCGTCGTCGCGCGCCGAGCGACCGAGGGCCCCCGCGTTCGGAAAGGGCGCGCGTGATTGCTGGTCTATCAGCCGGACACCGGATGAGACGGCGTCGGGATCCCGAGCCCCTTCCCCAACCGCGTTCGGCACTTCCCCAACGAGGCGAACGCGGCGTTCGAATCGCGCGCCAAACGCATCAGGTCGCCGAGCCGCGCCCGTCCCCGGGCGAAGGCGAAGAACACCGCGGCGATATCGGGCTCGCCGTCCGGGGTGAGCGCCTGCGCCGCGAAGGCCGGGAGCGCCTGGTTGGCGGGGTCGCAGATCACCCGCAGGGCCGCGAAGGGTAGGCCGTGGCGGCCCGCGAAGGCGGCGGCCACGTGGGATTCCATGTCGACGGCGGCGGCGCCGGTCTGAGCGCGCAGCTCCGCCTTGCCGTCGATACCGAGGATCGCGGTGTCGACGCCTGCGAGGTCGGCGGGGATCACCCGGGGGCCGATCCCCGCAAGGGCGTTGAGGAGGGTGGCCGAGAGGTCGAGATCGGCCGCGCGCCGGCCTTCCTCGCCGACGATTCCCGTCCCGACCACCACGTCGCCGGGTTTCAGGGAGGGGTCGAGGCCGCCCGCGATGCCGAAGCTGATCACCGCCCGGCAACCGGGCTGCGGGCGGGCGTCGAGGAGCTGACGGAGGCGGTGCGGGTTGCCGCCGGCGCCGACCGCCTCGACCCCCTCCCCGGCCGCGAGACGGCGCTCGCGGGCGAGACCGGTGACGGCGAGGACGGGGGCGGCGGGATCGATCATGGCGCGCTGGTGGACCAGTCCGGCGAGCTCCGCAAGGAGCCGCGAGCGCCGGGGGGCCGGCGCCGCGGGATCGTCGTCGGAGGTGGCCACGTGCGGGATACCGGGGTTCGCGGGCGGGAGGAGGTTGCGATCCGCTCCGGCGTCGTCCCGAACGGTGGCGCCGGCCCGGGGGCCGGCGCCGGGCGCGTCACATGCCGAACTGGACGCGGCGGCTGTTGGTGCGCTTGAGGTTGCGGTAGCGGGCCATCGCCCAGAGCGGGAAGAACTTCGGGTAGCCATGGTACCGCAGGTAGAACACCCGCGGGAAGCCGGTGGCGGTGTAGCGCTCCTCGTTCCAGAACCCGTCCGCCCCCTGCGTGCGGGTCAGGAAGTTAATCCCGCGGGTCACGGCCGGGTCGTCGACCGCGCCGGCCGCCATCAGGGCGAGCAGCGCCCAGGCGGTCTGCGAGGCCGTGGACGAGCCCGCCTCGAAGGCCGGGTCGATCTTGTACGAGGAGGCGTCCTCGCCCCATCCGCCATCCGGGTTCTGGATGCGGATCAGCCACGACACCGCCCGCTGGATCCGCGGATCGGCGGAATCCACCCCGGCGGCGTTCAGGGCGCACAGCACCGACCAGGTGCCGTAGATGAAGTTCATGCCCCAGCGGCCGTACCAGGAGCCGTCCTCCTCCTGGTCGTTCAGCAGGTAGTTCACGCCGCGATCGAGCGCCCGGGAGGTCTCCCGGGTCTCACCGAGCTGCGCCAGCATCCCGACCACGCGGGCGGTCACGTCCGCGGTCGGCGGGTCGAGCAGCGCGCCGTGGTCCGAGAACGGGATGTGGTTGAGGTACATGTGGTTGTTGTCGGCATCGAACGCCGCCCAGCCGCCATCCTCCGACTGCAGGCCCTCGACCCATTCCCGCGCGCGGGCGATCGAGGCCTTGTAGTCCGGCATGCCGGCGACCAGCCCGTGCTGGCGCATGGCCCGGTCCATCGCCATCACCACAACGGCGGTGTCGTCGAGGTCGGGATAATGGGGGTTGGCGTACTGGAACGCCCAGCCGCCGGGGCGGACCTTCGGCTTGCGCGCCGCCCAGTCGCCGACGATGTCGAGCACCTGGCGGGGCTTCAGCCAGTCGAGGCCGGCGCGGGCCTGGGCCTCGGCCTCGGGGCCGCCGGCCTCGAGCAGGGCGTGGCTAGCCAGCGCCGTATCCCAGACCGGCGAGACGCAGGGCTGGACGTAGGCCTCGTCGGCCTTCTCGACCACGAGCTTCTCGATGGCGTCGCAGGCCACCCGCACCTGCGGGTGATCGGGCCGGTAGCCCATCACCTCGTACATCAGCACCGAGTTGACCATGGCGGGGAAGATCGCGCCCAGCCCATCCTCGCCGTTCAGGCGCTCGCTGACCCAGGCGCGGGCCTTCTCCATGGCCCGCTGGCGGCTCTTGCGCGGCAGGCGGTCCTCGACCAGCTGCAGCATCCGGTCGATGAAGCCGAAGATCGGCGTCCACGGCCAGGTGGCGTGCGGCGAGCCCGGCCAGGTGCGGACGCTCTCGGGCGGGGTGATGAACAGCTCCTGGACGCTGATCCCGCGCGGGTTGCGGGCGCGCGGCTTGGTCGCCTGGAGCACGAACAGCGGCACCACGGTGGTGCGGGCCCAGTAGCTGATCTTGTCGAGGTGGAACGGGAACCACTTCGGCAGGAACATCACCTCCACGGGCATCACCGGCACGGCGCGCCAGGGCACCTCGCCGTAGAGGGCCAGCATGAAGCGAGTGAAGACGTTGGCGTTGGCGGCGCCGCCGCGGGACAGGATCGCCTCGCGGGCCCGGCGCATATACGGCGCCTCGATATCCTCGCCGATCATCTTGAGGGCGAAATACGCCTTGACCGTGCAGCTCATGTCGAACGGACCCTCGTGGACGAGGGCCCAGCCGCCGTGCCGGCCTTGGGTGCGGCGCAGGTAATTGCCGATCTTGGCCTCGAGGCCGTCGGGCACCGGCGTGCCGCGGAAATGGTGGAACAGGACGTATTCGGACGGGATCGTGGCATCCGCCTCGAGCTCGAAGCAGATATGCCCGTCGTCATGCGCCAGGTTGATCAGCGAGCGCGTCGCCTGCGCCACGCCGCGCTCGACGTCGTCGAGCGAGATCCCCTGGGTCTTCGAGCGCTGAAGCGGCTCGACCTTGCTTACGGCCTCTCTCATGGTCCTCGCCTCGAACGGCCGCTGCGACGCGGCCGCCATGCCTCAAGCGGCGCCCAATGCGCCTGATACCGGCGCGCGTAGCCCGGCGCGCACGGAGGATCCGTGACGCAGCGCACGCGCGGCCGTCTTGCCCGAGCGGATCGCTCCCTCGATCGTCGATGGCAGACCGGTGGCGGTCCAATCGCCTGCCAGGACGAGATTTTCGTAGGCGGTTTCGGCCCCCGAACGACGCGCGGCCTCGGCCGGCGTCGCCGCGAAGGTCGCACGCTTCTCCTTTACGATCTGCCAGCTGGGCAGTTCCGGGGCAAGACTGCACAACTGTGCGATCTCCCCCCAGATCTGGCGGGCCAGGTCTTCCCGGGGCACGTCGAGGAGCCGGTCTGCACCGCTAATCGTGACCGAGTACCGGTCCGGATAGGCGAAAAGCCACTCCGTGAGGGCGTTTACGACGCCGAGAACGAGCGGGCTGCCGGGCTTCGGCGCCAGGGCGAAATGCGCGTTCACGATGGAGCGGAATTCCACCGGGGCGAGGAGACCGGGCAACACCTCCCGGGCGACCCAGGGCGGCAGGGCGAGCACGATTCCGTCCTCGGGGCCGATCGGCTCGGGGCCGTCGGAGAACAGGAGCTGCCCGACGCGGCCGTCTGTCCCCTCAAGGCCGCGCAGGCGCCGGCCGACGCGGATCTCGCAGCTCCGGGCGGTCAGGTAGCGCAGGGCCGGGTCCACGAAGGCGTAGGACAGGCCCTCGACCGCTACCAGCGGCCGGCAGGCCTTGCCGCCGGCACCCAGGGTCTCGCGCAGGATCCGGGCAGCCAGCCCGACATCGCTGTCCCGCGGCTCGGTGTTGAGCGCGGCCAGCAGGACCGGGTGCCAGAGCCGGGCGTAGAGATCGCCCTCGCAGGCCATGCTCTCGCCGATCGTGCCGCCCGCCCCCTCCGGCTTGCCGGAGGCCGCGCGCAGGATCCCGAGCGGGGCGAGATAGTCCCGGGCCCGGGTGCCGGGGACGCGCCGCGACGGGCTCATCACCCACCAGGGCAGCCGCCCGGCATTGGGGCGCAGGCGCCAGGTCTCGCCGGTCTTCAGGTCGGCGAAGTCGAACGCCGCCTCGTCGGGGCCGACGAGCGCGTCAGCGGGGGCGCCGACGGTCTTGAGGAAGCCCAGCGCGTCGGCATTGCCCGACAGCAGCAGGTGGTTGCCGTTGTCGATGGTCAGCCCGAGGGCCGGATCGTAATAGGAGCGGCAGCGCCCGCCGGCCTGCTTGGCGGCCTCGTGCAGCACCACCTGGGCGCCGGTCTCGGCCAGCGCGACGGCCGCGGAGAGGCCGGCCAGGCCGGCACCGACGACGTGGATGCGTCCCATCAGATCAGGCCATGCCGGAGGACGACCGCGAGCAGCGCGAGCTTGCCAGGCTTCACCCGGGCGCGGGGCATCGCCCAGCCGCGCGCGATCACCGCCTTGAGGTAGAGGTGGTAGGCCGCCGCCATCAGCCGGGCGGCCTTGGTGGCCTTGCGCGGGCTGCGCCGGATGATCTCCCAGGTCGCCTGGTAATGCTCCTCGGCCTCCCGGGCCACCGACAGGCAGACCTCGCCGATGCGCGGATGGCTGATCGCCTCCATGGGGGTCGGATCGGTCAGGCCGATGGCGGCCAGCTTCTCCCGGGGCAGGTAGAGGCGCCCGCGCTCGGCATCCTCGTCGATGTCCCGGAGGATGTTGGTGAGCTGGAGCGCCCGGCCCTGGTGCCAGGCGAGCCGGATCCCGTCCGCCTCCGGCATGCCGAAGATCCGCACCGACAGCCGCCCGACCGCGCTCGCGACCCGGTCGCAGTAGAGGTCCAGGGTCTCGGCGTCGGGGGCGACGATGTCCTCGACCGCATCCATGGCCATGCCGTCGATGACGGCCTGGAAATCCTCGCGCTTGAGGTCGTAGCGGCGCACGGGTTCGACGAGGTCGCGCACCCGCGGCGCCGGCCGGCCGGCATAGAGCGCGTCGATGTCAGCGCGCCAGCGGTCGAGCTCGACCTGGCGCACCGCCCGGGGGCCGCCATCGTCGGCGACGTCGTCGACGGCGCGGCAGAAGGCGTAGACGGCATACATCGCCTCGCGCCGCTCCTTCGGAAGCAGGCGCATGGCCGTGTAGAACGAGGAGCCGGCGGCCGGCAGGGCCGGGGCGGCGGAATCCTCGGCGGGGGCGGTGGTCGCGGTGGCGCTCACGAGCGGATTCCCTGAGCCGCGCCCCGCACGATCCGGCCCCGGAAGGGCCGGCGCGCCAGGGTGGCGGCGACGCCGCCGAGCGCGGTGAGCGCGAAGGCGGCCTTGCCGTGATGGACTTTTTCCGAGAGCGGATCGCGCGTGGTCAGCCCCTTGGCGAGCACCACGGCGAGGCGGTGGATCGCGGCGATCTCCAGGGAGAGCCGCAGATCGTCGATCAGGTCGGGGAGGACGGCGCCCTCCTCGAGCAGGTCGAGGCAGCGCTGCGCCAGCTCGGCGATCACCGCCCGGAGAGGCGGGCTCGCCTGCGGCGCCCCGAGCATCGCCACCGTGGCGCCGTGCCGGTCGAGGGCGTCCTGCGGGAGGTAGACCCGGTCGAGGTCGGCGTAATCCTTGCCGCAATCCTGAAGGTGGTTGATGATCTGGAGCGCCGCGCAGATCGCGTCGGAGGCCGGCCAGACCCGGGCCGGGTCCTCGCCGTGCACGTCGAGCACGAAGCGCCCGACCGGCATCGCTGAGTAGCGGCAATAATGGATCAGCTCGTCCCAGTTGGCCGTGCGGTTCTTGCGCGCGTCCATCCGGAACGCGTCGAGCAGTTCGAGCGCGTGGCGGGGCGGCAGGCCCCGTGCGGCGAGCTCGCGCTTGAGCGGCTCCGCCTCGGGGTCGGACGGGCCGGCGCCGGTGAGCGCATCGGCCAGCCGGTCGAGCAGCGCGAGCTTGCGCTCGGACGTAAGGTCCGCGTGGTCGGCCACGTCGTCGCCGGCGCGGACAAAATTGTAGAAGGCCAGGATCGCGCCGCGGTGGCGCGGGTGGATCAGGTGCGAGGCGACCGGAAAGTTCTCGTCGCGGTGGCCCTTGCCGGAGCGCGCCGCGGTCGCGGTGTCGAGCTGGCTCATCCGAGATACCCGGCCTGGCGGAACCACGTGATCGCGTCGGACAGGCCCTCGCGATAGGGCCGCGCCGTATAGCCCAGCTCCGCCCGGGCCTTCTTGTCGGAGAAGAACATCCGGTAGCGGGACATGCGGATGCCGTCGATGGTGGCGAACGGCTGGCGGCCGGTGACCCGGGCGGCGAGCTGAGCGAAGAACGCCACCGGGTAGACCGCGGCCCGCGGCAGGTTCACGGTCGGGGGCTTGCGGCCGACCATGCCGGCGATGTCGGCGAGCATCTGCGACAGGAACACGTCCTCGCCGCCGAGGATGTAGCGCTCACCGATCCGGCCCTTGCGCAGAGCGAGCAGGTGGCCCTGGGCGACGTCGTCGACATGGGCGAGGTTGAGCCCGGTATCGACGAAGGCCGGCATCTTTCCGAGCGCCGCCTCCTGGATGATCCGGCCGGTCGGCGTCGGCTTGACGTCCCGGGGACCGATCGGCGTCGACGGGTTGACGATCACCGCCTGCAAGCCGTCCCGGGCGATCATCTCCTCCACCACGCGCTCGGCCACGACCTTGCTGCGCTTGTAGGCGCCGATGGCGGTCTCCGGCGTCAGCGGCATGGTCTCGTCGGAGGGGGTGACCCCGTCGGCCGGCGGTTTGATGGTGGCGACGCTCGACGTGTAGACCACCCGCTCGACTTGCGCATCGAGGGCCGCGCGCATCATCAGGCGGGTGCCGTCGCGGTTGGTGCGGACGATCTCTTCCATATCCGGCGCCCAGAGCCGGTAATCGGCGGCGGCGTGGATAAGGTAGCGCTGGCCGCGCATGGCGGCGGCCACGGCCGCCGGATCGCGCATGTCGCCCTCGGCGATCTCGACGTCGGTCCAGGTCAGGTTCCGGCGCGGGCTCGAAGCGCGCACGAGGATACGCACCGGGAAGCCGGCCCGGCGGAACACGTCGACCAGGGCTGAGCCGAGGAACCCGCTCGCGCCGGTGATCAGCACGGGGCCGACCTCGGACGGGCCGGAGGAAGTGGCCTCTACCATCACATGTTCAAAGCGTTGCGGAATGCCGGCGCGGGCGGGGGACCCCGCCACGCCGCGCTTGTGTCATCGAACCGTCCGGGCGGCAAGCGAGGCGCGGAACCGCGTCCCCCGCCCGCTCGCGCCGGGATCAGGCCAGGCGCAGGCGCGAGCGGCCTTCCTTGCGCTCCGGCAAAGTCGCCAGCGCGGTCTTGACGATGGTGGCGGCGTCGAGGCCGGCCTCGGCGTACATCTTCTCCGGGCTGTCGTGGTCCTGGTACAGGTCCGGCAGCGTCAGCGTCCGAACCCGGACCCGGCCCGCATCCAGCGCGCCCCGCTCCGACAGCAGGTGCAGCACCATCGCGCCGAACCCGCCGCGCGAGCCCTCCTCGATGGTGATCAGAACCTCGTGGCTCTGCGCCAGATCCAGGATCAGCGCCTCGTCCAAAGGCTTGGCGAAGCGCGCATCCGCCACGCTCACCGCAACGCCCTGCTCCGACAGCGTATCGGCCGCCTTCAAGGCCTCGGACAGCCGCGTGCCCAAGCTGAGGATCGCCACCCGCGCCTCCGCATCCTGGCGCACCATCCGGCCCTTGCCGATCGCCAGAACCGCGCCCCGCTCCGGCAGCTCGACGCCCACGCCCTCGCCGCGCGGGTAGCGCAGCGCGATCGGACCGCTGTCATGCGCGTGCGCGGTCGCCACCATGTGCACCAGCTCGGCCTCGTCGGCCGCCGCCATCACGGTCATGTTCGGCAGGCAGCACAGATACGCCAGGTCGAAGGCCCCCGCATGGGTCGCCCCGTCGGCGCCGACCAGCCCGGCCCGGTCCAGGCAGAACCGCACCGGCAGGTTCTGCAGCGCCACGTCGTGCACGACCTGATCGTAGGCCCGCTGCAGGAAGGTCGAGTAGATCGCCACGAACGGCCGGTAGCCCTCCGTCGCCAGGCCGCCGGCAAACGTCACCGCGTGCTGCTCGGCGATGCCGACGTCGAAGGTCTTGTCCGGATGCGCCTTGCCGAACAGGTCGATCCCGGTGCCGCCGGGCATCGCCGCGGTGATCGCCACGACCTTGTCGTCGGCATCCGCCGCCTTGATCAGGCTCTCGCCGAACACGCGGGTATAGGCCGGGGCGTTCGGCTTGGCCTTGGCCTGGACCCCTGAGACCACGTCGAACTTGACCACGCCGTGATACCGGTCGGCCGAGGCCTCGGCCGGGGC
>NZ_FOQW01000045.1:0-3217 GCF_900113845.1 Methylobacterium brachiatum
GCCCTGGGCGGCTTGACGCCCCGAGCCTTCGCCAACCAAGCTGTCACAGCCCGAGAACTTGCATAGGTCGTGGACCATAAACCGGGTCAACTCCATCCTGGCCAAAAACCATACCAAAGGGTGGACCACTTCAATGGGGGCGGATCAGATCCATGTGCTGGTGGATGCCGAGGGTCGTCCGGTCACGCTGAAGATTACACCCGGCCAAGCGCGTGACTGGCGCTCGGTGGCCGACATGCTGGGCGGGTTGGGCGCGGCGCAGATCCTGCTGGGTGACTGGGCCTACGACAGCGACGCGTTGCAAGCCCGGATGGTCGAGCAGAGCGGATGGGCCACCGTGAAGCCGATGCCCAACCGTAAACAGATGCTGGCCTTGAGCCCGATCCTGTAAAAAGACCGCAAGTTAGTCGAGTGCTCCTTCGGCAACAGCAAGAACTTCCGCGCCGTCGCCACGTGCTACGACAAGGACTCAAACAACCTCCTCACCAGCATCAAGCTTGCAGCCGTTCGCCTCTGGTTACGAGCTTTATGGCTCCGCGATCTATCGGGGCCCCACGGCAATGTGCGAACGCCCGATCTGATCAAGATAGTTACGTAAGACGACTAACATCCACCCCGCTCTGGATTTTTCTCAACGCCGACCAGCGGGACAAAAACGTATCATACGCCCCGGATTTTGATTCTTGGTCGATCAAAAGAAGAGAGGAATGGATGTCCTGCGCGAACCGACTCCAAGTAAATTTGCTTGCATGATTGCGCCCAATTGCGGAAGCGCGCTGTCGTAGATGCGGATCCCGAAGTTGCGTAAGTGCGTCATACAAGCCCGCCCTTGAAAAGGCATCAATGATCAACGCGCCGCTATGTGGCGTGATTTCTCCTAAAGAACCAAGCGCAGTCGTGATGACAGGACATCCACACGCCATGGCCTCAATGACCGGCAACCCGAATCCCTCGTAGAGCGAGGGGTAGACCAGGGCGGATGCGCCCGAATAGGCCACCGCTAATTCTTGGTCATCCGCTTCGATCCTCTTGACACTCACGGCGGACGGCAACGTGTTCAGGACGTCTTGGTTGACCTCCTTCTCGCCACCGATACACAGGACGTCGAAATCTTCGACCCCGTACTCGGATATAGTATCGAATAAGAGGGCCGCATTCTTGTAGTTCTTATTCTGCTCTCGCTTTCCTACAAGGATCAGGTAGTTTTCCCTCACACCATTCGCGACGCGAAATCTGGTCAGATCGGATCCGTCGCGTGGATAGAAGACTGATGCATCGCAGCCAGGATACGAAACCATTGTGTCGCCTGCATTGAGTTCGGGATAGAACTCCATGAGATCTTCACGCGTCCGATTCGAGATCGCTACTAGCTTTCGGGCGAAGGCGATGGCGTTCTCCTTCTCCTTCCACATCCGCGCGGTCAGGTCGAAGCCAAACCGCTCCGGAATCATATCGTAAACGATCTGCAGCGAAGGGGTCGTTAGGGGCGTAGTATAGTAAGTTGACAGAAAGACGTCTGCGCCATGGAAATCGCAGACTCGCTGTATCATTATCGAGTCATCTGCGCTGTAGGCTTCCGAGTATCGGGGGAATGGGATCGCCGTCACATTCTCAATCACCGGTGACCGACCGCGGTCGAGCAAAAAAATCGTTAGGGCGTCGTTCCGCGCCAGTTCCCCTAGAAGCGATCGCCAAAGACGCGCGATGCCCGTCGTTTCAAGCTGGAAAAAAACTCCGTCGACTACTAAGCGCATGCTGTCAGCCCTTCCGGCGTGAATTGATAGATACCGCCCGCAATGCTTGCTGGACCATTGCATAGCGGTCCGTCGTCGGGATGTCGGAACCGGACAGCTCTTCGAGCTTCGTTTTCAGATCGGCCTTCCTCATGGTTAAGAAGGGAGAGATCAGGCGTCGATTCAGTCGTCTTGTCGTATCATTCGCTTCTACTACGCCTCGCGTGTCAGCACTTGTCGAGAGGCCTTTCGGATTAACGTAATAGGCAACCGTGGGGCGATTAATTTTGTAAAAACATTTTTCGGCAATGGCGCATCGCATCCAGAATTCGAAATCTGCTGCCGATTTATAGTCATTGTTGAACATCCCGACATCGTCATGGAGCGAGCGCCGCCACATAGGCCCATTGTGCGGCAGATTGAACTCAAGTAAATTATATCGACTGACAATGGGCAGGTCCGTCTTAAAACCTAGTGATTTGATTTCGTCGAACGACAGGGCTGGGTCGAAAGAATAATAGACGTCTTGATAAACGACATCTACGAACGGGAGTGCATCCAGAGCTGAGGCCTGGACCTCCAAACTATCGACTGCGCGACAGTCGTCTAAGTTTGCATTGGTGCAGTACAGACCCGATGCAAGTTGGACTCCCAGGTTCCATGCCTCGTAAATTCCGATGCGATAGTTCATCCTCCTATAAATAATATTTCTAAAATTATCTTGATAACGCTTAATCGTTTTCTCCTCCTGTTCAGGCGAATCGGCATCGATGATGATCAACTCGCAATCGTCGAAAATTGACTGCTGAGTAATATTTTCCATAAAATCTTCAATAAAATCGCCGCCTTTGTAGAGGCTGGTAATGATGCTGACGCGAGGTTTGCACGAGCTCTTGATGTAGGGAAACCTGTCAATCGTGGTTTGTTCGCTGGAACGGCTGTTGGGGGGGGGCGATGCGATCCTACGTTCGGTCCAGATGCCGAGGTCGATGAATTGGTTCTTGCCGTACAGGTAGGCACGGGAGGGATCGTTGGATTGTTGTGCTTTCGCCGGCGGCGATAGGATCATCTGTGATTTGTAGACGAATAGGCTTTCGACGATGTCTCTCACGGTGGCCTGATTGGCCTCTATCATATGAGAATAATGTTGTATTTCATGAGGAGCCGCACCACGGGCTAGAATAATTTCGTAGGCTAGCTGGACTGCGGTTGCCGGAGATGCGTCGCCAATTTGCTCCTCGATTGGCGGGATACTTGGTCCTACGGATGGGGATTCTGCCTCGGGACTTGGGGTTCGACCTTCAGCGCGTCCGTAGAGAATGTAATGATCAATCGGATCGATGCCGCTCTCGGCGACATCAGGATAGCGCGCTAAATACCATTCCGCATCGACGGCGGCGCTCAAGTTGTGGTCCGCCTCGACCTGGGCGTTTGGAAAGCGGCCCTCGAACCGTCCATTGGACAGGAAGTGCGCAGCCGGATCG
>NZ_FOQW01000040.1:0-11115 GCF_900113845.1 Methylobacterium brachiatum
AGGGCATTGGCGGCCACGAGCTGGCCGAGGTTGAACAGATGGCCGGTGCCGAGGCGCACGACCACGTTCGCGCCGCCCATCTTGGCGGTGTCCGCCGGCGTCTCGTAGGCGGCCGCGGTCAGCGCGAGGCGGCCCTTGGCGATGATGTCGCCGCTGGAGGCGACGATGCCGCCGGCGGTGAGGCCGAGGTCGCCGCCCTGGGCGATCAGCCTGCCGGTGTTGTCGACCCGGCCGCCGACCGTGACTGTCATCGCATCGAGGGCGACGATCTGGCCGCCATTTGACAGGTCGCCGCCCACTCCCAGAGCAAGCACCTTACCTTGCAGACTTCCCGCGTTAGAGAGCGCCCCCTTGATGCTGAAAGCCAACCTCTCCGCACTTTGTACTGTGCCTGCGTTCGTGAACGGTCCAGAAATGGCCGCGTCGAGAGTCCCATCGGCCTCCAGCCGCGATCCTGGTGCGCCGGAGTAAAGGCCTGCGGTTATGCTCAGGCTGCCACTGAAAAGGGCTTCACCGGCATTGATGAAGGCGCCTTCGCCAAGGGCGAGGAGTCCTTGGCCGCTGCTGCGGATCGATCCATCGTTCGTCAGGGAAGCGGCCGTCAGGGCAAGATCGCCGGTGCTGACGATCTTGCCGCTGTTGCTAACGTAAGTTCGCACAGCGAGCGTGGTCTGACCGTCAGCCAGGATCTGGCCGGCATTGGTCAGGCTCGGTGCATCCAATTTGAGGTCGCCCGCTGCGCGGATTGCACCCGCGTTGCTCGCGTCACCGGTCAGATGCAGCGACATATCGCGGCCTTGCGATACCCCTGACGCTGCTTGTGTGAACCGGCCTGCCGTAAGGTCGAAGCGTCCGGTGCTCAGTACCTGTCCGGCATTAGTGAAGTCGCCGGTCCCCAATGTAATCGCGACCGAACCGCCTTCGAGACGTGTCTCAGCGGTGAGACCCTCGTAGCTCGCGGCAAGCAGGGTCAGTGCTTTCGAAGCCGAAATCGCGCCGCTGGATCTGACACCCCCGGAAGCTTTGAGCTGCAGATTACCCTCTTGGCTGAGTATCTGCCCAGAATTGCTGACTGCCTGCACGCCGGTGATCGTCAGATCGCCGACCGCGCCGATCTGGCCGGCGTTAAACAGATCTCCGGCCAGGGCGATCTTGGCGGCCGCCCCCGAGCGGAGTTCCGCTCCGGCCATGTTGGCCAGCGTCTCCGCGGAGAGAGCCAGGCGATCCCGCCCAAGAATGTGACCACTGTTCTCAAAGGCAGTGATGACCTTGAGATCGGCCTCCGCACCCTCGATCACCGAGGCGCCGCCACCCTTGTACGAGGCGGCTCGAAGCGTCAGCCGGGCGTTCGATTTCAGGGACCCGTCGTTGCTGTTCGCGCCCTGAGCTGTGACGCTAAGCGCACCATCCGAAAGGACGGCGCCGCGATTGTTCAGGTCCCCTTGCGCGGCAACGGTGGTATGGCCACCGTGGATCGTGCCGGTTTCCGTATTGGTGATGTTGTTGGCACTGATCGATGTGCTGTTGCGCCCGTAGAGCAGGCCGGCATTCCAGATGTCGCCGGCGAGATTAATCAGAAGGTCATCACGGACGATGACACCGGTCTCATCATTCTGAAGGGACTCCCCGATATCCAGCGCTATGTTCGGAGCGTCGATGGCCGTGGCATTGGCAAGCTTGCGATCGGCCCTGATCCGGATGGTCCCCGGTGCGGAGAAGTCTGTCCCGGCGCCGAGGGTGACGTCCCGACCGGTGATGACGGCTTCGCTGGCCGACGTCAGATGCGTCGCACCGAGTTGCACGGTCTCGATACCCGCGATCGAGACGTAGCTGCCCTTGGCCTGGAGATCGGTCGTCGTAACCGAGCGCCCCTCCAGCGCCAGACGACCTCCGGCTTCCACTGAACCCCGGGCGTCCAGACCCTCGGTTGCGATCAGGCTGATCGCTTGGCCGGACGAGAGCTGGCCGCCGCTCGTGAGCGATCCCAGTGCTTCCGCCACGAGCCTGTCGCTGGCCTTGACCTGGGATCCCGTCTCGACGGCGATGTCGTGGCCCGCCAGCGTGATCCGGCCGAGTGCCTCATGGTCGAGAAGCGGTGTGCCGTTCGCATCGACCCGTCCGGCCTTGGCCAGCGTCAGCCGTCCCGCGGCATCGAGGTCGAGGTCACCGGTCGCGGCCGAGCTGTGTACGAGCAGGTCGCCCGCACTCTTGATCGCGATACCGCCTGGGACCTGTTCGCTCGCGCCGGTGACGAGGTTCGACTGAGCCAAGCCGACAGCGCTCAGGTCGCCGATGAGCGAGACCCCGAGGTCGAGATCCTTCGACAGCACGGAAATCGTGCCGGCGCGGATGGTCCCCGCGGAGGAGGTGGAGATCGCCAAGCCGGTGACCGGCGGAACGTCCGAACCGGCGATCGCGGTCGCGACATCACCACTCGCATCGTAGGTCATGGCGCCGGCGCGCAGGCGCGCGGCACCTTTGGCGGTGACTGCACCTTCGACCTTGATTTGGCGCCCGATCAGGTCGATCGCCTGCAAGGCTTGGCCATCTGCCCCTGAGACCCCGGTTCCCTGGATCGACACGGTCCCACGACGGACCTCGAAGCTGACCGTGCCGGTGCGGTAGTTCGGGATCGGAACACCGGTGGAGAGCGTCACCTTGCCGGCGTTGAGAAACGAGCAGCTGGTGCAGGCGACGCCGTTGGGATTGGCGACGATGACGTCGGCGCGCGAGCCGAAGACTTCCGTGGGTCCGTTGAGCGCGGAGGCCGACGAGCCCGTGACCTCGTTGACGATCACGCTCGCAGGCCGTTGACCCACGAGGTTGGGATTCGCCGGCACGGCTCCGCCGATGATCGACGTTCCGCCGAGCCCCGAATTGTTCAGGATCAGCCCGCGGGTATCGACGTTGAACGAGCCGTATTTGTTATGGGACACACCCCCGACCGATGGGGTGACGATGTTGACCAGTGGAGTCCCGGACCGGGTTGCGGAAATGCCGGGGCGGAACTGGATCGGCGCGGCCGGATCGCTGATCACCTGCGCACGTGCGAGTTCGGTGAAGAGCGGTTGAAAAGCGAAGCTCGATGCCGCCGACAGGGCAAGCATTTGGGCCGGTCGCCAGCGACGCAAGCTCCGCTGAGACGGACCCGAACCGAAGACGCACGCACCGTTCTGCATGCCCCGAGCCGCTGATGATCGACCGTCGGACACCCGTCGATTACTCCGCCTCAGCCATCGTCATATGCCTCATGATATCCGCATAACATCTGTTTTAAAGTAATACCTAGTTTCAATAAATATATCATCCTAGTTTATCGATCGCGCCGACGTTCTTGCCGCTGTCATCCGAGCATGGACGGCCACCTTAAAGATTTCATTAAGTTGGGTATGGGATTTTTTACGTCGAATCAACAGCAACTCGTCGCCTTATCCGCAAAAACACGCGGTGCCGACTTCGTGTTTTGTCGACTCAGCTTCAATTTAATTGGCCGAGTGTTACTGCGATGCGTCCGATCATACCTAAGATCAACTCTAATTACTGCCAGACGATCAATAAGGTTGGCGATCTACGCTGCGCTTGGCCTATCCACACCCTTATCATCGTCGGATGTTTGCTGATCTCCTCAGGGATCGGCCATGCTGAGGAACGAGTTGGCGCCTGGGAGATCATTTGCGACGATCACGCAGATAGATCGCCGTGCCGGGCCATTCAGCGCAAATATGCTCCCGACGGAAAAGAAACTATCCTCGCTTTGACAATCTTGATACCTGAGCCGAACCGGCCGGCTGCAGGAATATTATCGATACCGTTGGGCGGATATCTGGCGCCTGGTATCGAGATCACCATCGATAAACGCCAGAAGTTCAAGCTGCTCGTCGAGACCTGCAATCCGAGCGGATGTCACGCCGGCTTCCCTATTCAAGGACGCGTCCTCCAAGCCCTTGAGAAGGGCCATGAGGCCAGCATCCGGATCTGGACGACGAAGAACAAGCCCGTCGTCACTGACCTGCGCATCGATCGCTTTGAAGAAATCATCAGCCTACTGAAGAGGCGCGCCAAGCCATGAGTATCGCAAGACACCTTTGCCGGGTTGCGACGATGCGGGGGCGATTTGCCCCTATCCTGACCGCCGCGTGCCTTATGAATTCCAGTTCGACCGAATGCTCGGCTCAATACATCGTGCCTGATGGCGGAACGCGAACTCACGTCATCAGCCCGATGGGTTCCCGAGTCGATGTCAGCATCGCGCCTGCGACAAATCGCGCAATAAGTCACAATACATATAGTTCTTTTTCGGTTCCTACCGTCGGAGCCAATCTCATCAATAGTGGCGTCAATGCTGGGCTAATTGTCAACGAAGTGACATCCACGAGCCGCAGCCTTTTGAACGGACCGCTCGAGATTCAGGGCCGGCAGGCCCATCTCGTCATCGCCAACCCAAACGGCATCACCGTCGATGGCGCGAGTTTCCTCAACGTCGGTGGTCTCGTCCTGTCGACCGGCCGGGTCGGTTACGACGGCCCCGGCTCGAATGCCAGCGTCAAGGTCAGTTCGGGGACCGGCGACATCCTGGTCGAAGGCGCCGGTCTCACCGGAACGCTGTCGACCTTGCAGATGATCGCTGGGCGGCTGAAAATTGATGGACCGGTCGTCAACGAACATACCAGCCCCCATGCCGCGATCGGTTTGACGGCCGGTCGTGCCGAATTGGACCTCGATCCCTCTGCTCCTCCAAGCGGTACGCAGCAGTCGCTCGTCAAGGAACGACGCTCGCTGGAAGGATCCCGCTCGGATGAAATCCTGATCGACGTGACACCGCGCGGCTCGGTAGTCGCGAGCCGGATCACGCTGGCGACGACAGAGCAGGGCGCAGGTGTCCGGTTCGCCGGACGAGGCTTGGCATCCGTGGGTGAATTCACGATCGACGCGGGTGGCAAGGTGTCGGTTTCGGGGGCCGAGATCAAAGCCGAACGCTCGGTCAAGATCTCGGGAACGGCGGTGGAGGTGCTAAACGCGCCACAGGCTCAGAGCCGCGTGACTTCGACCAAGGGGGCGGTGTCGCTGACGGCAACCGCCGGAAGCATCGACATCTCCGGCGTGGTGACCGGCGCGGATCGCGAAGGCGACGACGAATCCATGGGCGGCGCCGTGACGTTGAAGGCGAGCGGCGACATCCGGCTGCTGAGCGAGAACGCCGACCGTCTTGCGATCGCCTTTGCGGCCAAAGGCGATCTCGTGGCGACGGCCAGCCGGTCGATCGTCAACGATGCTGGACGGCTGCTGGCAAACGGGACCGTCTCGCTGGCCGCGCAGCGCCTCGACAACGGGGTCGGCGTTCAAGGCCATAACTCGGATGACAGGTCGAAAGAGGGTCGCCTTCGGGAACGCTTGCCTATGGCTTTCCGGCGCTGGAGGGGTCGCACGGCCACGGTTGACACCGTCGATTTCGGTGACGTCCGCGCTCCCAAGCCGCAAGCTTTCGTCGCCGGATCGGCCGTTAGCATCAACGTCACCGATCTGGTCAACTCCGGTACGATCAACGGGCTCGACGGTGCAGTGGTGATAAACACTGCTAGGCTGCACAATATCGGCGCCGCGACAGGATCGTTCACGTATTTCAAGGAATGTCGATTCGGTTGCAGGAGCAGAGCCTTCTCGACGATCGGTACGTATGGCGGTCAGATCAGCGCGTCCCGCAGCGTCCTGATCGCAGCGAGTGATAGCCTGATCAACGATCACGGTCAGATCACCGCGTACGGCAACTTGGAAATTGTCTCTCCTCACGTGCGAGCCATTGGGGAGATCGTCCCAGATCCCATCAAGCGGCCTGCCAGCCTCTACAACGCCTTCGGCGGACCATCGACGCGGCTCAGGTTCCGTTCTCTGGGCGGTGAATTCAACGCGCCGGAAGGGGCGGTCACGATCGTTTCTGCTAATCCGGTCGAGCTTGACGGTGGCGGAATCACGGCAAAGGCGAACCAGAGCATTCCCGGCGGGACCAATCCTGCTGGCGCGATTGATCCACTTTCCAGTACCCGTCAACACGAAATCGGCCTTTTACGGGAGGTCGCACGATGAGGCTCTCGCGGCATACGAGTTGCCGACGCGCGGCATTGGCAGCGATCCTGGCCGGAACGTTGGGGCCGGTTATGGCCGAGGCGGCGCAGCACGAGAACCCGGAGCTTCGCAATCGTATCACTCTAACGACACATCATCAAAAGCCGTCCGTGAACGGCATCGATAAAGAGGCCTGCTTTCCACTTCGTGAGATCCAGATATCCGGCCTCGAATTGATCGATACTGGAAGCGTCCGAAGCACCGTCGAACCACTCGCATACGATTGCATCGGTAACACATTGGCAAAAGCCATTGTCGGAGCGATCAACGAAGCTCACGCCGCGGCAGGATTCATCACGACGCAAGGATATCTTCCAGATCAAGATATCCGCAAAACTAAGTCCTTGAAGATCAATGTCGTGACCGGCCGGATGGACAAGTTCGTCTATCGGGAGACCGATGGCGTCGAGGCTCTGCCCCTGAGGGAGCGCTTAGAAAAAGCATGGGAGCCCGTCCGCGAGGCAAGAGGACCGTGGGCCTTAGTCAAGGCCGTCTCCGGATTAGTCGATTGCTTCGACGACGCGCTTGACCATTTTCAAATACTAGATAGTCAGCCTCAGTCAGAGGCAAAAATCTGGTTGGCTTTCGATCTCGACCCTGATGATGCGCTGAACATCTCCGATGTGCAGCGAGGGCTCGACGTCCTGAATAAGGTCCCGTCTAATCACGCAGAGGCGAAGTTGCTCCCGGGCAGCGCGCCGGCGACGTCCATTGTTCAGATAATGAACGACCGATCCGATAGCTTCCGAGCTATCGCCGGGTATGAAATCAACGGGACTAGTATCAATCGCAGTGGCAATACTGTTGCAAAGCGCGCACGAATCGATGTCGCGAAAGACAATCTCATCGGCATCAATGACACGTTCGCGTCCACCCTGGCATCCGGCCTCAATAGCAATGAAGTGCAGGCACGTGTCTCGGTTCCATGGCAAAGACTCAAATTTGCGATTGACGCTGGGTACTCGGAACAACTTTCCTTTTTGACAGAAAGGACCGAATTCCTGTTGCAGAGCGCTAACGTCACCGGCTCCGCGAGCTACCTTTTGGAGAGGAACAAGGAGCAACAAACCACGGTCGAGACCTCTTTGGGTTGGAGGCAGGTCCAGCGCCACATCAACGCGGAGCCGCTGACGCCGCAGAGGGTCGTTCCGCTGCGCATCGGGCTCTCGCGTGTCCATAGCTGGGAAGCATCTAGCGAGGGACTGCTGCTTGGCCGGGAGTTGTCCTACGGCTTCGGTGTCAATCGCGGCCTGCCAATCTGGAACGCGACTCTCGACCCGGCCAAACCGATCCCATCCGCACCACGCGCCGAATTCTGGAAGCTCGACGCGGCCCTCGGCGTAGCACAAGGTCTTCGAGATATAGGTGTTTTACGTATCGATGTCGTGGGTCAATGGACTGATCACCCACTTTACTTCGATGACCAACTGACCCTCGGTTCCCAGAGCAGCATCCGAGGTTTCGCAAATACAGCGGCTAAAGTCGATCGCGGCGTCGTTGTCCGATCCGAATTTGCCGCGCGTCTTCCAATCGACCTGCTGAAAATCGATAGCAATGATTGGACTTTATTGGATGATACACTCCGTGCTTTACAACCTTATGCTTTCGCGGATGCCGGGTATGGAGAGATGATCGCCGATGCACACGGCTTGACGCGGGCCAGTGTGGGTGGCGGAATGCGCTATGCTTACGGGCGCACGAATTTCGACATCAGCATCGCACAACCTGTCTATGCTCAGGGAACAACGCGCATCAAGTACAGTCCAGAAGTATATTTCACTCTCAACTTGAAACTCCTGTGATATAAATCGGGGAAAATAAATGTCGCTGCGGTTCTTTATTGGTTCGACGCTCGCGCTGGCGCTGATGTCAAATGCGGCTTGGAGTCAGTCCAAGCCTGCGTCGGAAAATGCGAAGAGTAGCTCATCCAAGAGCGACACTCAAAAGAAGCAAAATGAAGCTCGTAAGGACGGCTCGGTAAAATCGGGCTTGGCATTGTTGAACGAAAATAAATTCAACGACGCTATCAAAAACTTCAACGATGCTTTCGAGAATGGAGATGCCGACGGAGCCTTTTATCTGGGACGGATGCTGGAGCTCGGCGTCGGGGTCCAACGGGACGCTGCCAAGGCTCGTCCATTCTATATCGCTGCCGCAGATAAAGGTTCCGCCAAGGCGATGAACCGAGTTGGATTGATGTATTTCCGTGGCGAGGGCGTTCTCCAGGACGATAAGGCTGCCTTCAGCTCCATCTGCAAAGCAGCTGATCTGGGCGACCTCGATGCGGCGTTCAATTGCGCGTCGCTTTATTCCGAAGGCCGCGGCGTCCCGACTGATGTGCAAAAGGCCTTAGGATATTACGAGAAAGCTGCATCACAGGGGCATATCGGTGCGCTCAATGCCTTGGGCTTTGCATATCGTGACGGTGTTGGCGTCAGCGAAGATCTAGCCAAATCACAGGTGGCATTCGAGAAGGCGGCGGGCAAGGGAAATCCGATCGCTCTGTTTGAACTGGGATCGTTTTACGAAACCGGAAAAGTCGCCACGAAAGATCTAATCAAGGCACACGTCTACTATAATCTGGCTGCAGCGCGGCAACACCCGAACGCCTCGGAAGCGCTTCAACGGGTAAGTTCGCAGCTTTCTCCAGAAGAGATCCTGAGGGCGCAGGCTGAAGCTAAATCGTGGAAGGCTGATGGCTGACGTGACGGATCGAGATTGCTCGACGTTTCCCCGCACGTGTTAAGCGCCGGTTCACTGGCCGCCGTCGCGGGAGCCGAAGTCACGGCTTTCTGGAACGGCGGCGAGCCCCAGACCGACGAGTGGGCTCGATGTTCCTCGGTCCCGGCGCTAGAGCCGTTCCCGCAGGCTTTGCGACAGAGCGGGGTTTGCCGCGTTGACCGGTGGAGGAGCCGGCAATGCCATCACCTTTGTCTGTCGATCTGTGCGAGCACGTCGTAGCGGCCGTGACCGAGGGCACGTCCTTCCATCGAGCGAAGGCCCGGTTCGATGTAAGCGTGTCGAGTGCCAGCCGGTGGTCGGCACGGTTCGCGCAGGAAGGCCACGTCGCGCCCAACCCGACGCACACCGATGGTGGCCTGCCGGCCATTGAGATGCGGGCCGATCTGATCCGGTCTACTTACGAGGTCCGGCCTGAGATCTTCCTGCGCGAGTTGCGCGACATCCTGGCTGCGCGGGGCGTGACGACCAGCACGAGCAGCCTATCGCGCTACTTCGCCCGCCACGGCATCAGCCGTGAAACGGGGCTGTCTACGCGGCTGAGCAGGAGCGCAGCTGTGAGAGCCGAATCGACTCAGCGCAAACCGAAAACGCTCTAAGCGGCTGAGAAGCGGACCTGCCCCAGGTCAGCAAGGGGTCGTGAGCGGGTGCGACGGCGGTGTCTGCTTCTGCCAAATCTCACACCAAATCGGACCGTCTGGAAACTACCCAACCCAGCCGTCAGCCACTGCGTCTCGTCAGCCCGGAAGCAGATCTTTCCAGGGCTCACACAGGGTCGCACACGGCAGCGGACTATCACGGCCCGCCTCCTTGCTAAGAATTTATTATGCGAAGCACTTGATAGTAGAAAGAATTCTTGTGTATACTGCCAATGTTGATACGGAAATATCTAAAAGCCGCTTCCCGTAACATGCGGGGCTTGGTCGATCTCTGATATCTTAATTTCCCTCCCCTCCCCTTCTCGCGATCCCGCGCCACCTCAGGCGTCGACCCAGCTACAATTTCCCGTGCGTGTCGATCTCGGCCTCGAGATTTCCACCATCCCAGCGGCTTCTGCCGGGGCGACCGGCGCTGAGCGCATTGAAGTGGTAAGCTCGGCGGGGGGCTGACGATCCCCGCCGGGCGCTGGTCCGCTCAGAACCGGACGGTGAAGGCGCCCTTGGCGGCGTGATCCTGGGCCCGCGCGCCGATCTGGCCGGTGTAGGACACGCCCAGCGACGCCGCCGGGGTGAGCCACACCGACAGGCCCGCCTCCGCCACCAGCGCGTCCCGGTCGATCGGCAGCCCGGTGCTGACGAACCGCGCCCCCGTGCCCCGGAACGCCAGCACCGCGCTCGGGACCACGTCGCCGAAGGTCCGCCGGTACCCGGCCAGGCCGTGCACGGACACCGGCAGCGCCGCCTCCGGATCGAGCTGCGCCTCCGTGCGCACGCCCGCGGTCGCGGTCGGCAGCAGGCTGCCCCGCGCCGCGCCCGTGAGCGCCGCCGCACCGCCCTGCTCGGCGAAGCGGTCCCGGCCCAGCGCCACCGCGCCCGCCCCGACGAACGGCTCCAGCACCGAACCGGCGCCGAGCGCGACCCGGTACCCGGCCTCGCCGAACCCCTGGACGCTGCGCCCGCCGGCGCGGGCATTGGGCGTGTCGGTCAGCCCCGGGAACGCCACGACCCGCCGCAGCCGCGCCGGCTCGTCGGCCGCCAGGGCCCCGAACCGCACCACCGCCGGACCCGCCTCCAGGCTGCCGTAGACGCCGCCGAACGTGCTCGCCAGCGTCCCGGTCTGGACCTGGCCCGGGCTGGCGAACGTCGTCTCGACATGGCCGCCGACCACCCCGAGCCGCAGGCCGCCGGCGCCGAGGCCGTCCAGGCGCGCGTCCACCCCCATGACGAAGCCGGCGCTCTGGCGCGACAGGGCGGCGGCGTTGCCGCCGGCCCGGGCCTGGCCGAGGCTGCCCAGCCCCTGGCCCCACAGGCCGACCACCCGCGGGTCGAACACCCGCGCCGGAACCGCCACCGGCTCCACCGGCTCCCCGGGCCGGTCGGCGGCGTAGGTGGCCGGCAGGCTGCCGTAGTCGCGCAGCTCGGAGCCGCCGCCCCAGCGCAGCCGGTCGAGCACCGCCTCGCGGGTGAGCCCGGCGGTGGCGAAGGCGGTCGAGGCCAGGCTGGCATGGGCGTCGCCCGCCATCCCGGCGAAGGCCGCCCGGGCCTGGTCCGCCGACAGGGTCGCGACCGCGTCGTACAGCGCCGAGCCCACCGCCCC
>NZ_FOQW01000032.1:0-31522 GCF_900113845.1 Methylobacterium brachiatum
CATGACCACCAAGCCGACCCCATGCTCCCGGCAGAACGTCGCGAGTTCGGCATGGCCGTCCGGGGTGTTGGCGACCTGTCGCCACGGACCGTGGCGGCCAATGCGGGCATCCAGCGTGGCGGCGCCGACATCCACTCCACAGATGATGTCTGTCACGGTAACCTGCCTTGTCCATGCGACGGGCTGTCGAGCGACTGTCCGGTCGTGCGTGACGAGGCGGCCTCCGGTCCCAAAGCTCTCCCACGGTTGTGGCCTGAGGGGGGACGGGCGTCAGAGACCGCGCGCGAGGGTCGGCGGCCACCGACCCTCGCGCAGCCCTCATCTCACCATCCCAAAGGGCCGACCGCCAGATACAAGGGGAGCGCCATGTCCGGACGAGGCGGGTCGGGTGCGAAACCCGCTACCGTCGCGCCGCCCCTCTCCCGACCCTCGCTGACGCGAGGGCCACCCTCCCCCGCAGAGGGGGGAGGGAAGGCGGAAGCGTCCCAAAACATCTGGCCTGATGCCCTGCGCGCCGCTCGCCTCCTCGGCGCCGACCCGCACGGCTTCGGCGGCGCGGTTGTGCGGGCGGCGCCTGGACCGGTGCGTGACCGCTGGCTCGATGCTGTGCGGGCGCAGCTTCTCCCGGATGCGCCCTGGCGCCGGCTGCCGCCGGGGATCGGCGACGACAGCCTGCTGGGTGGCCTCGATCTCGCCGCGACCCTGGCGGCCGGCCGGCCGGTGGCGCGGGCGGGATTGCTGGCGCAGGCCGATGGCGGGCTGATCGTCGTTCCCATGGCCGAGCGGCTGCCCCCCGGCATCGCGGCCCGCCTGGCCAGTGCCCTCGACACCGGCACCGCGTTGGAGCCCCCGGCGCGCTTCGGCCTGATCCTGCTCGACGAGGGCGAGGGGGACGAGACGGTCGCCGACGCCCTGGCCGACCGGCTGGCCTTCCGGATCGATCTGAGCGGCCTCGGGATCGCGGATTGCGATGCAGCGGTGCCCCGCATCGAAGCTCCGCCCGCCCCGGAGGACGACCCGCTCGGAACGCTGTGCCGGCTGGCGGACGCCTTCGGCGTCGCTTCCCTGCGCGGCCCGATCCTGGCAGCCCGGGTGGCGCGGGCGCTCGCCGCGGGGGAGCCGATCGGCCCGGACGCGATCACTGCGGCGGCCCGGCTGGTCCTGGCCCCGCGCGCCACGCGCCTGCCCGGACCGGAGGCGGCGATGCCGGAAGACGCCGCTGCGCCCCCGCCGCCCGCGGAGAATCACGCCGCGGAGGACGCGGCGGATCCGGCGCCAACTGACGCGGCCGAGGATCGCGTGCTGGAGGCGGTGCGCGCGGCGATCCCGCCGAACCTTCTGGATCAGCTGCTGGCCGGCGGCGTCCGCCTTTCCACCGCGAAGGCCGGACGGGTCGGCCAGCCGGCGGCGGCGCGTAAAGGGCGGCCGATCGGAAGCCGGCGGGGTGATCCACGCCGCGGGCGCCTCGATCTGCTGGCGACCCTACGGGCGGCGGCCCCGTGGCAGGCCTTACGGCGTGGGGACGGAGATACCCGCCCGATCGTGGTCCGGCGGGACGATCTGCGGATCCGGATCCTGCGGCAGCGGACCGAGACCACGACGGTGTTCTGCGTGGACGCCTCGGGCTCGGCCGCGCTGGAGCGTCTGGCGGAGGCCAAGGGCGCCGTCGAGTTGCTGCTGGCCGAGGCCTATGTCCGGCGCGACCGGGTGGCCCTGGTGGCGTTCCGCGGCGCCGGCGCGGAGCTGGTCCTGCCGCCGACCCGCTCGCTCACCCGGGCGAAGCGCGGCCTCTCGGGCCTGCCGGGCGGGGGTGGGACGCCGCTGGCTGCGGGGATCGACGCGGCGCTCACGGTCGCCCTCGGCGTGCGCCGGAGCGGCAGCCGGCCGGTCATCGTGCTGCTGACCGATGGGCGCGCCAACGTCGCGCGCTCGGGGGAGGGCGGCCGGGCCAAGGCCGGCGCCGAGGCCCTGCAGGCGGCCCGCGCGCTGCGCGCGGCCGGGTTGCCCGCCCTGGTGATCGATACCGGTGCCCGTGGCGAAGGCGCACGCGCGGTCGCAGACGCGATGGCCGCCCGCTACCTTGTGCTGCCCCGTGCCGATGCCGGGCTGCTCAGCGCGGCGGTGCGGGCCGCGCTCTGAGCGTCGTCGCGGGCCGGACCGGGCCGGCCTCGGTCGAGGCTCGGATCAGAGATGGATGCCGACGCCGAGATCGGCGACGCGCTGGTTGTGGGACATCCAGGCGTTCAGCATGTCGCGGAACAGGGTACGGAAGCTCCAGCGGCCGGAGGTCGAGGCAGCGATGTGATGGGTCGAGGAGGTGAAGACGATCATGGCCGGTTCCGTCGGTAGGAGATGCGCGGTGCCTGGGAGCGCCACCGTGATGCCGTCTTTGCTGCGTCGCAGCAATCGGGTTTCCGGCAGCGGTGGCATGCGGTTTCCGCATGCAATCTCAATGTCTTACGAAATACTTCCAACCCAGCACGATAGCGCATCGGCGCGGTCTGCGCTCAAGCTTGGTGCAACGCGGGATATCGGGTGGTGCTGAGCGTGCGCGACGCAAACCGGCCCGACTGGGCGGTCGAGGGCCGGGATTGGCCGCACCGGGAGGCGAGCCGCTTCGTCGAGGCGGCGGGCCTGCGCTGGCACGTCCAGGAATTCGGCCGGCCCGAGGCGCCGGCGCTGCTGCTCCTGCACGGGACCGGGGCGGCCACGCATTCCTGGCGCGGGCTGGCGCCGCTCCTGGCCCAGGACTTCCACGTGATCGCCCCGGACCTGCCGGGCCATGGCTTCACCGATCCCCTGCCGGATGCCGACCTGTCGCTGCCCGGCATGGCGCGGGCGGTGGCGGGCCTCGTGGCAGCGCTCGGACGCCCGCCCGTCGTGGTGGCGGGCCACTCGGCCGGGGCGGCCGTGCTGGCGCGGATGTGCCTGGACGGCGCGATTGCACCGCGTCTGCTCGCGGCCTTCAACGGCGCGCTCGCGCCGCTGCCGGGGGCGGCGAGCCTGCTGTTTCCCGGCATGGCCCGGCTGCTGTTCCTCAACCCGTTCACGCCGAAGATCTTCGCCTGGACGGCCGATCGGTCGGCGGCCAAGCGGCTGATCGAGGGGACCGGCTCGCGGCTCGATCCGCAGGGCGTCGATCTCTACCGGCGGCTCTTCGCCCGGGCCGGCCACGTCCGCGGGGCGCTCGGCATGATGGCGAACTGGGACCTCGCCGGGCTGCACCGGGCCTTGCCGGAGCTGACGGCCCGGACCCTGCTGATCGTCGGCAGCGACGACCGGGCGATCCTGCCCGACACCGCTTTCACGGTCCGCGACCGCCTGCCCGACGCCCGGGTCGCCCTGATCCGCGGGCTCGGCCATCTCGCCCATGAGGAGGCGCCGGAGCGCGTCGCCGAGGTGCTCCTCGACGAGGCAAGGGCGATGGGCTTTCTCGGAGCCTGAAGCGGCCGCCGCCACCGGTCCCGCGGGGCTGGCGCCGCCCTTGCCTGGGTCGTAGAGCCAACCGCAAGCTGTGGGATTGGCGGCGAAGCCGCGACGAGGAGTGGCCGTGACGATGGCGAGACCCGTGATCGGCGTCATCGGAAACACACGCCTGCTCGACAACCGGTTCACGGCCCAGATCGTCGGCGAGAACAACCTGCGGGCGGTGGCCGAGGTGGCCGGCGCCCTGCCGCTGATGTTCGCGGGCAGCCCGGCGGTCACCGATCTCGGCGACCTGCTCGCCACGGTGGATGGCGTGCTGCTCACCGGGGGCCGCGCCAACGTCCACCCGACCCGCTTCCAGGCGGCGCCCCACCCCGCGCATGAACCCTACGACGAGGCCCGCGACGCGGTGGCCTTGCCGCTGATCGAAGCCTGCGTCGCGCGCGGCGTGCCGCTGTTCGGGATCTGCCGCGGGTTCCAGGAGATCAACGTCGCCTTCGGCGGCACCCTGCATCCGGAGATCCGCGACTTGCCCGGGCGCCTCAACCATCGGATGCCGCGGCTCGAGAACGGCGAGATCCATCCGGATCTGGAGGTGGTCTTCGCCGACCGCCACGAGGTCCGCCTGGTTCCGGGCGGCGCCTTCGCGCGGCTGCTCGGCCGCGCAACGATCCGGGTGAACTCCCTGCACGGCCAGGGCATCCTGGAACCGGGTGCCCGCGTCGTGGTCGAGGGCATTGCCGAGGACGACACGATCGAGGCGATCCGCATCGCCGATGCGCCCGGCTTCGCCCTGGGCGTGCAGTGGCATGCCGAGCACGATCCCGCGACGAACCCGATCAACCGCGCGCTGTTCGAGGCGTTCGGGGCTGCGGCGGCGCGGCGGCGTGCCGAATCCCGCCGACCTCGTTGAGCTGGATTGCGCCGGGGATCGGGTCCGCGAAGTCGCGAAGCGGGTAATGCAGGCTTCGCGGATCGTTGGGCCGAGTCTATCCCGTCTTAATCTATGTTTGTCCGCTTGCCGAACATTGCGCCAGATCTTTCGCTGGGCCGTCAGATTCTTCCCGCGACGGCGCTTGATTCACCTTCTCCCCGGACGACCTGTCGCAGGCGGGAACGGCATCCTGTCGCTGGGGTTGCCCGAGTCCCGAACAGCGGTTGCCTTTCCCAGGGCATACCTGCGCAGAACTTGAGCCATGGACCGCATGCAGCTGCCGCGCGACGACCAAGAGCATCCCCGTGCCCAGGCCTTTCGCGAGTTCATCCGGAACCCGCCCTTTCCCTGCGTCGGCGCCAAGTCGGCGCTCTCGCGCGGACGCATGAAGATCGTCGTGGCCCGGGACATCACCTCGGGCTGGGACGACATGCGCATCTACCCGGCGCTGCTCGCCTTCGTGGCGCGCTACCGGGAGGCGCCCGACCTGTTCCAGAGCTTTGCCGTGGTGTTCGAGGGGCCCGGCGACCTCTCTGAGGAGGCGTTCGAGCAGAACCTCTGGGCGCGGGCGCAATCCCTCACCGACAAGGATGCCTGGCTTGGGCAGCCCCACGACGCGCGCGTGGCGGATGATCCGGACAACCCGCATTTCTCCCTGAGCTTCGGCGGCGAGGCGTTCTTCGTGGTCGGGCTGCACCCGAACGCGAGCCGTCCGGCCCGGCAATTCTCCTCGCCGGTCTTGGTGTTCAACCTCCACGCCCAGTTCGAGCGTCTGCGCGCCGAGGGCCGCTACGAGAAGCTGCGTGCCTCGATCCTGGAGCGCGACGAGGCCCTGGCCGGCAGCCTCAACCCGATGCTGGCGCGGCACGGCGAGACGTCGGAGGCGCGCCAGTATAGCGGCCGCGTGGTCGATGCCGATTGGCGTTGCCCGATGCAGGGCCGGCCCGCGGCCCCCGCCACGCCGGCCACCGACGATTGGCATCCGCTGGCCTCGCCGCTCGACAGCCTCGTCCCGTCCAACGGCGGCTGAGGCGTCGCGCATCGGCCTGGATCGCGGCGGCGTCTGCCGCGTTTCCGGCCGGACGAAAGCGGGAGCGGAGACATCATGGACCGGGCGGACGTGCAGCAGATCGAGCCGCGCTCAGGCGTCGCCTTCACCCTGGACCGGGGCCAGCGCCTCACGGTGATCGACCCGCGGGGCGAGCAGGTGGCCGATCTCGTCGCCTACAACCGCCACGACACGGGCGAGGTGATCTCCTCCGGGCGGACCCTGGATTATGCCAGCCGGATCTACCTGACGACGGGCGATCCGCTCTATTCCAACCGCTCGAACGTGCTGCTGCGCATCGTCGAGGACACGGTCGGGCGCCACGATTTCCTGCTGACGCCGTGCTCGGCCGACACGTTCCGGATCATCTACGGCGACACCGACCCGCATCGCGGCTGCTTCGGCAACCTCGCCGCGGCGCTCGCCCCCTACGGAATCGCGCCGGACGCGATCCCGGTGGCATTCAACTGCTTCATGAACGTGCCGATCGACGGGACGACCGGGGCGCTCACGGTCGAGCCGCCGCTGAGCCGGGCCGGCGACCGGATCGTGTTCACCGCCGAGACCGATCTGATCATCGGACTGACCGCCTGCTCGGCGCTGCAATCGAACAACGGCAGCTTCAAGCCGATCCACTACCAGATCGATGGCTAGGGCGCCGACCCCGGCCGACGGCGCCAGACTTACGGCGACGTATTTTGTATTTTTTGCTTGAAAACCTCTGCGAACGAACGATCGTCTGGCGGTACGCGCGCTGAATAGACAAGAACAGATTTTTTCTTACTTCAAAGCGATCAAAATACGCCGCCAGCACCCGGCGTGGACCTAATATTTACCAATCGCGTGTCAAACCTTCGCCCCGGAACAGCGCCGAGGGTCGGGGCCGCCCGTGCGGTGCCGCCCCCGGCGCTGAGAACCCCCGACGGTTTTCGCCCGTCCCGTTCCCGGTGCCCCGATGACACGCTCGCAGACCCACCGCTCGCCCGAGGGCAATCCTGCGCCCCGGTGGAGCCTCTCGAACGTCACGCTGCGCCACAAGCTGGCAGCCGTGATGGCGCTGGTGCTGGCCGCCGTCGGCGCCCTCAGCGGCCTGAACTACATGGACACCCGATCCTCGGCGCTCGAGGATCGCGCGCTGATGACCAAGAATCTCGGCGACGTCGCGCAGAGCCTGATCGGCCATTACGCGGCGCTGGCCTCCGCCGGCCGGATGCCGCTCGATCAGGCCCAGAAGGCCGCCCTCGATGCCGTCAGCGCGTTGCGCTTCGGCAATGCCGACTACTTCTTCGTCCTCGACACCGATGGGCGCCTGATCGCCAACGCGTTCAACGCCAAGAATGTCGGCAAGGTGGTCCTGGACCAGACCGACATGCCGGGCGGCAAGCGCTACTTCGCCGAGATGGTCGAGGTGGCCAAGCGCGAGGGCTCCGGTTTCGTCAGCTACATGAAGCCGCGCGCGGGCGGGACCGAGCCGGTCGAGAAGGTCGTGAGCGTGCAGCTGTTCAAGCCGTGGGGCTGGATCCTGTCCGCCGGCCTCTACCGGGACGACGTCCACGCCGCCGTGCGCAGCCGCGCCATCGCGAACGCCCTGTGGTCCGCGGGCCTCGTGATCCCGGTTCTGGCCCTGCTCCTGCTCATCGGCAACGGCCTGTCGCGGCCGATCGTGCGCCTGACCGCGGCGATGCGGGGGCTCGCCGGCGGCGACCTCGCGGTGCCGGTGGCGGATCAGGCGCGCGGCGACGAGGTCGGCGCGATGGCGCGGGCGGTGCAGGTGTTCAAGGACGCGCTTATCGCCAAGCAGGAGGCCGAGGCCGCCGCCGCCGTCGAGAACGCCGCCAAGATGCGCCGGGCCCAGGCGCTGGACGAACTGACCACGCGGTTCGACGCGCATGTCGGCGCCCTGACGCAGAGCCTGTCCTCGGCCGCCGTGGAGATGGAATCCACCGCCCGGGAGATGACGCGCACCGCCCTCCGGACCACCGACCAGTCCGGGCGGGTCGCCGCCACCTCCGAGCAGACCTCGGCCAACGTCCAGACCGTGGCGGCCGCCAGCGAGGAGATGTCCGCCTCGATCCAGGAGATCGCTGCCCGCGTGGCGCAATCCTCCACCATGGCCGACAAGGCCAGCCTCGACGCGGCCCGCACCAACGAGCTGATGCAGGTCCTGTCCCGCGGGACGGACCAGATCAGCGAGGTGATGGGCCTGATCGCCGGGATCGCCGGGCAGACCAACCTGCTGGCCCTCAACGCCACCATCGAGGCCGCCCGGGCCGGCGAGGCCGGCAAGGGGTTTGCCGTGGTGGCCGGTGAGGTGAAGGCCCTGGCGGCCCAGACCGCCAAGGCCACCGACACGATCGCCGGCCAGATCGCCGCGATCCAGAGCGAGACCCGCCACGCGGTCGAGTCGATCCGCACCATCGGGGGGACGATCGACACGATGCGCACGGTGGCCCTGAGCGTGGCCGCGGCCATGGAGGAGCAGGGCGCGGCCACGAGCGAGATCGTTCGGAACGTCACCGAGGCGGCTCAGGGGACCCAGGCGGTCAGCGCCGACATCGCCGACGTGCTCCAAGCCGCCGGCGAGACCGGCGCGGCGGCGGGCCAGGTGCTCAGCGCCGCCCAGGATCTGGCGCGCTACGCCTCGGGCCTCGGCCAGGAGGTGACCACCTTCCTCGCGGCGGTGAAAGCCGCCTGAGGGACGCCAGCCTAAGCATTACCTCCGGCGCGTTGAGATGGTGTTCCCCTCGCCCCGCTTGCGGGGAGAGGGCCGCGACGACCTCGTCGTCGGCGCGGCGAGGCGGCAGCCGAAGGTGAGGGGGTGATTCCGAAGGAAGCTCTTCCGGAATCGCCCCCTCACCACCGCTTCGGCTTCGCCTGCGCTTCCTGCACGGACGACGAGGTCCGTGCGGGCCTCTCCCCGCAAGCGGGGCGAGGGGACCCGCGTCAAAAAAAATCAAAGAATCCCGCCGATCGCCACCCGCAGATGCTCGGGGCCGCGCAGGGCGGCGCCGGGCCGGTAGGGCGGCGGGTCCTCGACCAGCCGGGGGGCCTTGAGGCGCTTCGCGAGAGCGGTGAGCGCCGCCTCGGCCTCGAACCGGGCGAGCGGGGCGCCGACGCAGTAATGCAGGCTGCCGCCGAAGCCGAGATGGCGGATGCCGGCGCGGTCCGGGTCGAAGCGGTCGGGATCCGGAAAGACCGCGGCATCGCGGTTGCCGGAGGCCAGCAGCAGGACGAGGTCGGCGCCCTCGGGGATCGTGACGCCGGCGATGTCGATGGCGGACAGGGTCTTGCGGGTCCGGAACTGCACCGGCGGCTCGTAGCGCAGGAGTTCCTCGATCAGCCGCGGCGCGCGGCCGGGATCCTGGCGCAGGCGCTCCAGCTCGTCGGGGTGGCGCAGCAGCGTGAGCAGCCCGTTGGTGATCAGGTTCACGGTGGTCTCGTGACCCGCCACCAGCATCAGGATCGAGGTCGCGATTAGGTCGTAATCGCCCATCTTCACGCCCGCCGGCGTCGCCTCGTTGGCGAGCCCGGAGAGCATGTCGTCCTGCGGGTGGCGGCGCTTCTCCTTGATCAGGTCGGCCATGTAGCCGCCGATCGCGTCGAAGGTCCGGCTGTTCTCGGCGCGGATCTCGGTGTCGGACAGGCTGTCGGGCTCGAGCGCCGTGGCGAGCTGCGTCGCCCAGCCGTGGAATTTCGGCTCGTCCTCCCGGGGCACGCCGAACAGCTCGCAGATCACCGTCACGGGGAGCGGGTAGGCGAGGTCGTCGACCGCATCGATCTCCCGGGCGTCGCGCTTCTCGTCGAGCAGCTCGGCCACCAGACGCTCCGAGCGCACCCGCATCGCCTGCACGCGCTCGCGGGAGAACTGGTGCATCACGGAGGCCCGCAGGACATCGTGGTCCGGCGGATCGCGGAAGATGAAGACCCGGTGCCGGTCCATCATCCAATCCTTGAGCGGCTTGACGATCAGGTCCGTCAGCGGGTTGCCGGTGCGCGGACGGTCGGCCGGGGGCAGCGTCTCGGAACTGACCCGCGGATCCTGCAGCAGGCTCGCGATGGTGCCGTGCGTGGAGGCCACCCAGGTCCCGGATTCGGTCCCGTCATCCTGGCGCGAGACCGGGTTCTGCCGCAGCTTGGCGTAGACCGGATAGGGGTTCGCCCGGTTGGCGAAATCCTTGACCTGGTCGAGGAGGGTGGCGTCGGGCATGCGGTGTCCGTGTGCTGCGGCGCTTCAGAGCGATTCCCTGGCGGCTGCGTCCCGAAACCGGGGCGAGACGCCGGGCGTGTCAGGCGAAACCCGGGGCGAGGATCGTGATCCCCCGCGCCGGGCGATCGGCCGCCGCCCCGTGGGGCGGGAACGGCGCGGCGGTGGCGACCAGTTCGGCATGGGCCGGAAGCCAGCGGGCGCTGTCGACCGACACCGCGGCGACGCAGCGGCCCTCGCGGCCGTAGACGGCCACGAAGCGACCCGAGCCGGGCTCGCCCTGGGTGAAGGCCACGGCATCCGCCCCCGTGGTCAGCCCGGCGGATTTGACCACCACGTCGCCCTGCGTCGACCAGAAGGTCGGCAGCGCGCCGTAGGGAGCCTCCGGCTTCACCCCGGCCAGCAGCCGCCCGGCATGGATTCCCTGCGCGACGGCGTGGCTCCAATGCTCCAGCGCGGCGCGCCGGCCGCCATAGAGCGGATGGGGGAAGCGGGCCACGTCGCCGGCCGCGGCGATACGGAGATCGGGCTGCCCGTCGCGGTCGAGGACGTAGCCCGCCGCGTCGCAATCGACGCCGCCCGGATCGGCCGAGAGGCCGGATCCGTCGAGCCATTCGGTGTTGCGGAGGGCCCCGAGGGCGATCACCGCGACATCGGCCTCGATGCGGGTGCCGTCGGTCAGATGGGCGCGCACCAACCGGCCGTCCTCGCCCTCCAGCCACTCGACCTCGCTGCCGCAGCGCAGGTCGACGCCCCGGCCTTCGTGGATCGCCCCGATGAAGCCGCCCACCGCGCTGCCGAGGACGCGCGACAGCAGCGTCGGACCGGATTCGACCAGGGTCGCCCGCAGCCCGAGCTTCCGGCACAGGCTGGCGACCTCGCAACCGATGAAGCCGCCGCCGATCACCAGGACTCGCCGGGGCCGAGCCGCCAGGGCGGCCCGCAGAGCCGCGGCGTCGTCCCGCCCGCGCAGGGTGAAAACGCCGGACAGCCGCCCCTCATGCGGGTTCGGCCAGGGCCTGGCGCGGGTGCCGGTGGCGATCAGCAGCCGATCGTAGGGCAGGGCGCGCCCGTCGGCGAGGTGCAGGGTGCGGGCGGCGCGGTCGAGGCGCGTCGCGGCGCTGCCGAGGATCCACGCCACATCCGTGCCGAGGCTGCTCGGCAGCGTGGTGGCATCCGCTGGGGTCTCCCCGGTGAGGACGTGCTTCGAGAGCGGCGGTCGGTCGTAGGGCCGGTACGGCTCGTCGCCGACGATGGTCAGCGGGCCCGAGAACCCGGCCTCCCGCATCGCCTCGGCGCCGCGCAGGGCCGCGAGGCCCGCACCCGCCACGATCACGCGCTCGGCAGTCGATCCCGACGCCATCTCAGGCGCCCCGCTCCGGATCCTCGACCCGGATCGCCTGGACCGGGCAGGCGACGCGCGCCCGCTCGATATCGGCCCGGTCCCGGGCGGCCGGGGCGGGATCGTAGATCAGGGCCTCGTGCCCCTCGATGCGGAAAGAGCGCGGCGCCGCGTAGCAGCACTGGGCATAGGCCTGGCAGAGATTGAGATCGACGCACACCCGCAGGCCGGGTGACGAGCCGGAGGATGCATCAGCAGTTGTGGACATGGCGGTGCAACCGCGGCGGCGACGGCGGGGTTCCGCGAGGATTGCAGATCCCGCCGTCGCAGGGCCCCGCCAACCGTCTCGCCGAGAGTATCGGACGCATGATCGGGGATCCTCGGCGGCGCGGCAAGGGTCGTTCACGCGAATCCAGACCGATTCACCAATCTAAAATTGTCGTGGGGGATCATCGCCAGACCGGAGCGTCGGAATTCCCCTCCGTGACGGTTCGCTCTATTGTCGCGCCGCCCGCGGACCGATCCGAAGTCCCGCGATCTCAGGAGGGCACCATGCCGTACGGTGCACGACCGAGTCTCGCCGCCCTCATCCTGTCCCTCACGCTGGGCGTGACCGGCGCCTCGGCCGAGCCGGCCTCCGGCTGGACCGACCCGCCGGCCCGCAAGCCGGTTCCGGCCGCGAGCCCGGCCGAGACGCCGAAAGCCGCGTCGCCCGCATCGCCCCCTGCCGCCTCGACCCCGGCCGCCGCGGCCCCGTCCCGCAAGGCGGTCGCCGCCCGGCCTGCCCCGAAACGCGTCGTGACGCACCATCCCGCCCCGGCAGCCAAGCGCGTGGCCGCGACCCCGCACCGGCCACGCGTCGCCGCAGCCCCCGCGCGGATCGTTCGCCCGCCCAGGATGGTCGCGGTCGCGCCGCCGCCCCCACCGCCGGACGGCTATCCGCGCTACCGGGCCTACAATTACGGCCCGGGCTATGCCGACGAGCGGCTGGAGCGCCTGCGCGCCGCGGAGGCCGCGGGCTACCTGGTCGTGCGCCGCCGCACCGTGGAATTCCCGGACGGCCGGTCGCTGCGGGTCTACCGACCGGACGACGAGGGCGAGCCGTTCTGAGCCGGAGCGGCCGCCGCCGAAGTCAAAGACCGGGAGTCGAGCCGTCGGCGAACACCGCCCGCAGCGGCGCCCGCAGGATCTTGCCCGCCGGGTTGCGCGGCAGGAGCCCGTCCCAGACGACCACGCGCACCGGCACCTTGAAGGCTGCGAGCCGCTGCGCCGCGAAGGCCCGGATCTCCTCGGGCTCGGTCCGGGCGCCCTCGGCCAAGGCCACGATCGCGCCGGGCTCCTCGCCGAGTGTGGGGTGGGGTATCGGCAGCACCACCGCATCGATCACGTCGGGGTGCGCGTAGAGGGCGTTCTCCACCTCGCAGCAATAGATGTTCTCGCCGCCGCGGATCAGCATGTCCTTGATCCGGTCGACGATGGTTAGGAACCCCTCGTCGTCGGCGCGGGCGAGGTCGCCCGTGCGCAGCCAGCCGTCGGCCAGCACCTCGGCCGTGGCCGACGGGTCGTTCCAGTAGCCGCGGACCACGTTCGGGCCCTTCACGCAGAGCTCGCCGATGCTGCCGGGGGCTAAGTCCTGGCCCAGCGGATCGAGGATCCGCACCTCGCAGACCGGCAGGGGCGGGCCGCAAGAATCGGGATGCGCGCGGTAATCCTCGGCCTGGTGATGGGTGAAGGTCGCCGAGGTCTCGGTCATGCCCCAGCCGGTGGCGGGGACGGCCTTCGGGAAGGCCTCGCCCAGGGCGCGCACGAGGTCGCCCGCCGCCGGGGCGCCGCCATAGGTCACGGATTCGAGGCTCGGCAGCGGCCGGCCGGCCTCTTGGGCGGCGGTGGCCAGCTGCCAGGCGATGGTCGGCACGCCGCCGGCGCCGGTGCAGCCCTCCCGGTCGATCAGGTCGAGGGCCTCAAGGGCGTCCCAGCGATGCATCATCACCAGGCGATGGCCGCCATAGAGCGCCGCCCCGAGGCTCGCGTGGCAGCCGGTGACGTGGAACAGCGGGATCACCAGCAGCGAGGCCCGCTGCGACGCGGACGGGTCGGGCCTCAGAAGCGCCTCGCCCCGGCGCAGGGCGCTGCGCGCGGCGGAATAGGGATAGGCCATCACCGTGGTCGCCGCCGCCCGGTGGGTGCCGACCGCGCCCTTGGGCCGGCCGGTGGTGCCCGAGGTGTAGAACAGGGTCGCGTCGTCCTCGGGGTCAAGGGCGATATCCGGCGGCGACCGGTCGGGCAGGGTGGCCCAATCCGCAACGGCGCCGATCACCGCGGAGAGCGGCGTCGCCCGGTCGTCGGGCTCCATCCGCGTGACGAAAATCCGCTCCAGCGCCGGGCATTCGGCCCGGTGGGGCGCGATGCGCTCGAACCGCGCGCCGTCGGCGATCAGCACCCGCGCGCCGGAATGCTGGAGCGCGTAAGCGAGTTCCGGCCCGGTCCACCAGGCGTTGAGCGGCGTCGCGATCGCCCCGGCCAGCAGGGCGCCGTAATAGCAGACCGGCCATTCCGGCAGGTTGCGCAGGGCGATCGCCACCCGATCGCCCTTGCCGATCCCGGCCGCCACCAGGGCATGGGCCAGGGCGGTCGCGGCGCGGGCGAAGCCCGCGAAGGTGACGCGCTCGTCCCGGTAGACCACGAAGGTCTTGTCGCCATGCCCCTGGGCGATGCGGAACAGGTCGCGCAGGGTCGGCGGCGCGGTCGTCCAGATCCGGGTCGGCACGCCGCGGATCGGCACCGTGGCGATCGCGAACGGCGCGCCCGGGGCGGTGAGGCGCGCCTCCGCGTCGCGGAAGGAGAGGGCCGGCCAGCCGGCGGGGAGGCGGGGATCAGGGCTCATCGCGCGATGGTCACGCCGCCGTCGATGACCAACGCCTGGCCGGTGACGAACCGGCCGGCCGGCGAGGCCAGGAACACGGCCGCGCCCGCGATCTCGTCGGGCTCGCCGATCCGGCGGAGCGGCGCGGCCTCCGTGGTGGCGGCCAGCATCTCGGGGTCCTCCCACAGAGCCCGGGCGAAATCGGTGCGGATCAGCCCCGGGCACAGGCAGTTCACCCGGACATTGGCCGGGCCGTATTCCACCGCGTAGTTGCGGGCGAGCTGAAGGTCGGCAGCCTTGGAGACGTTGTAGGCGCCGATCACCGGCGAGCCCTTCAGCGCGCCGATGGACGAGACGATCACGATCGCCCCGTCCCGCCGCGCAACCATGCCGGGGGCGACCATCTGGATCAGCCAGTGGTTCGACAGGACGTTGTTCTCCAGGATCTTCCGGAACTGCGCGTCCGAGATGCCGGCCAGCGGCCCGTAATACGGGTTGCTGGCGGCGTTGCAGACCAGCACGTCCACCGGCCCGAGCCGGGCCTCGGTCTCACCGACGAGATTCTCCAGCTCCGCCTTCACGGAGATGCTGGCCGGGATCGCCACGGCGCAGCCCGGGCCGTGGGCGGCCTCGATCTCGGCCACCACCGCGTCGCAGGCCGCGCGCTTGCGCGACGAGATCACCACCCGGGCGCCGTGCTCGGCCATCCGCAGGGCGATCGCCCGGCCGATGCCCCGGGACGAGCCGGTGATCAGCGCGACCTTGCCGGTCAGATCGAACAGGGACATGGGTCGGCTCTGCTCCGGACGGGGCGGCACGCGCCCGCCGCCCTCATTCCGCGGGCTATGATGCTCGGACATCTTCGACGGAAGAAGAGCCCGGTCGAAGACACGCGCCTCTCCCTCCCCCCTCTGCGGGGGAGGGTGGCCCCTGCGTCAGCAGGGGTCGGGAGAGGGGAACCCGGCCTCCGGATTGAGCAGAGCGGGCATGAAGGCCGCAGCCGTATTCTGCACCGTCGCTCCCCTCTCCCGACCCCCTTCGGGGGCCACCCTCCCCCGCAGAGGGGGGAGGGAGGGCGCGTGCCCTCTCCGGAGCGAGCTTTCCTTTCGAGGCACACACCATCCAGAACCTGGTGTGTGAATCCGCCAGCCCGCGCGGGAAAGGGAATCCGCGCCTCATACAGCCGCCGATCTGCCCCTCCAGCCATCGTCACACCTCCGACTCCGCCAGCATCGACCGGCGCAGGCGCGCCATGCCGGCGAGCCAGCGTTCGGGGTCGTCGGCGCGGCGGCGGGCGTAATCCGCCACCTGCGGGTGCGGCAGGATCAGGAACCGACCGGCGGACAGCCCGTCGAAAGCCGCTTCGGCCACGGAGTCGGGCGAGAGCACGCCGTCGCGGGCGGCCGCGCTGGCCGCGCCGAGCATGGCGGTCTCGACGCCCTGCGGGCACAGGGCGGCGATCCGGATGCCGTCCGCAGCATGCGCGATGGCGAGGTGTTCCAGGAAGGCGAGGGCGGCGTGCTTGGTGGCCGAATAGGTGGCGCTGCCGATCTGGCTCAGCAATCCGGCGGCCGAGACGGTGCCCAGGAAGGCGCCCCCGCCCCGGGCGAGCCAGAGCGGGACCAGGACGCGCGCCGCGTGGACATGGCCCATCACGTTCACCGACCAGGCGCGTTCCCAGCTCGCCGGATCGGCCGAGGTCGCAAGGGCGGGATCGGGATCGCGCTCGAGGATGCCGGCATTCGAGCAGTACAGGGCGATCGGCCCGATCTCGGCCTCGATCCGGGCGAGGGTCCCGGCGACGGCCTCGGCATCCGCCACGTCCATTGGATAGGCCCGGCCGCCGAGCCGGGCGGCGACGGCCTCCGCCCCGACGCCGTCCCGGTCGAGGGCGACGATCGTCGCGCGCCGCGCCTGCGCGGCCTCGGCGAGCGCCCGGCCGATGCCCCGTGCGGCTCCGGTGACGGCGACGACGCGGCCGGCGAGATCCATCTCAGGCCCCCGCCCGCTCGGCGAAGGCCCAGGCCGAGGCGGCGAGCGTCGGCACCCGCGCCGCCATGGCGGCGGCGTGCTCGCTCGCGGCGTTGCCGGCCTTGGCGCGGGCGGCCACGCCCTGGAGGATGCCGACCAGCCGGAACAAGTTGTAGGCGAAGTACCAGTCGAGCTCGGGTAGGTCCGCCCGTCCGGCGGCCCGGCAGTAGAGCGCCACCGCCTCGTCCCGGGTCGGGATGCCCAAAGCCGGCAGGTCGAGCCCGCCGAGCGCACTGCGGCCGTCCGCGGGCAGCGCCCAGTGCATCAGCAGGTAGCTGAAATCGGCGAGCGGATCGCCGAGCGTCGACAGCTCCCAGTCGAGCACCGCGCTGACGCCGCCGTCGGGCGAGAAGATCAGGTTGTCGAGGCGGTAATCGCCGTGGACGATGGCGGTGCCCTGCTGTTCGGGCACGGTCTTGGGCAGCCACGCGATCAGGCGCTCGACATCCTCCAGCCGGTCCTCCTCGGCGGCGCGGTACTGGCGAGTCCAGCGGTCGACCTGCCGGGCGAAGTAGTTGCCGGGCTTCCCGTAATCGGCGAGCCCGGCTGCCTCCGGGTCGATCGCGTGGAGCCGGGCCAGCGTGGCGATCATCATGGCGTAGTGCCGGTGCCGGCCATGCGGGTCGAGGCCGGGCAGGGTGCCGTCCCAGTGCACGGTGCCGCCGACCGCCTCCATCACGTAGAAGGCCGCGCCGATGATGGTTTCGTCTTCGCAGAGCGCGAAGGGGCGGGGGACGGGAAAACCCTCGCCGTAGAGCGCGCCGATCACCCGGAACTCGCGCTCCACCGCATGCGCCGAGGGCAGGAGCGGCCCGAACGGCTTGCGCCGGAGCACGTAGGCCTGGCCGGGCGTCTCCAGCCGGTAGGTCGGGTTCGACTGGCCGCCGCGGAACTGCTGCAGGTTAAGCGGCCCGGCATAGTCGCGGACATGTTCGGCGAGCCAGGCGGCCAGCCGGGCCTCGTCGATCCGATGGCGCGGCTCGACCGGCTTCACGCCGGAGAAGGCGTCGGGGCCGCTCATGTACCCTCCCGGGCATTGGTGTAGCGCCCGAATTCGAGCCGGGCGATGGAGCGGTTGTGCACCTCGTCCGGCCCGTCGGCCAGCCGCAGGGTGCGGATATGGGCGTACATCTTGGCCAGTCCGAAATCCTCGGACACGCCGGCGCCGCCATGGGCCTGGATCGCGTCGTCGATCACCTTGAGGGCGATCCGCGGGGCGGCGACCTTGATCATGGCGATCTCGAGCTTGGCGCCCTTGGCGCCGACCTTGTCCATCATGTCGGCGGCCTTCAGGCAGAGCAGCCGGGTCATCTCGATGTCGATCCGCGCCTCCGCGACCCGCTGCTCCCAGACCGATTGCTCGCTGATGCGCTTGCCGAAGGCGACCCGCGAGACCAGGCGCCGGGCCATGGCCTCCAGCGCCGTCTCGGCCACCCCGATGGTGCGCATGCAATGGTGGATGCGCCCCGGCCCGAGCCGTCCCTGCGCGATCTCGAAGCCGCGCCCCTCGCCGAGGATCAGGTTCTCCGCCGGGACGCGCACGTTCTTCAGCACCACCTCGCCGTGACCCTTGGGCGCGTCCTCATAGCCGAAGACCGGGAGCAGGCGCTCGACGCGCAGGCCCGGCGCATCCATCGGGACGAGGATCTGCGATTGCTGCCGGTGGCGGGGGGCGTCCGGATCGGTCTTGCCCATCAGGATCGCGATCCGGCAACGCGGATCGCCGACGCCGGTGGACCACCATTTGCGGCCCTCGATGACGTAATGCTCGCCGACCCGGCGGATCGCGGTCTCGATGTTGGTGGCGTCCGAGGAGGCGACGTCGGGCTCGGTCATCAGGAAGGCCGAGCGGATCGTCCCGTCCATGAGCGGTCGCAGCCACTGCTCCTTCTGGGCCGGGCTGCCGTAGCGGTGCAGCACCTCCATGTTGCCGGTATCCGGCGCCGCGCAGTTGAAGCATTCCGACGCGATCCCGACCTTGCCCATCTCCTCGGCGCAGAGCGCGTAATCGAGGTTGGTCAGGCCGGCGCCGCGGTATTCGTCCGTGTCATGCTCGGGGGAGGGCGGCAGGAACAGGTTCCACAGCCCTTCGCCGCGGGCCTTGTCCTTCAGCCGTTCCATTGTGGCCGAGGGCGCGCGGCTCGCCGCCCGCTCGGCCGCCACCGCGGCGGCGGCGGGCCGGATCGCGTCGGCGATGAAGGTGCGGACCCGGGTCAGCCACTGCGTCTGGGAGGGGGAGAGGTCGAAATCCACGGCATCCGCTCCTTCCCGCTACACGCTTGGATGCATCCCCTCGCCCCGCTTGCGGGGAGAGGGCCGCGACGACCTCGTCGTCGGCGCGGCGAGGCGGCAGCCGAAGGTGAGGGGGCGGCTCCGAATGAGCCTCATCCGTTCAAGCCCCCTCACCGCCGCTCCGGCTGCGCCTGCGCTTCCCGCACGGACGACAAGGTCCGTGCGGGCCTCTCCCCGCGAGCGGGGAGAGGGAAGGCCGCCGTCGCCGGCCCCTTACAAATACTTCGCCCCCATCTCGCCCGCGAAGCGGTCCGGCGGGCCTTCCCAGACGATGCGGGCCTGTTCCAGCACGTAGACCCGGTCGGCATGGGGGAGCGCGAAGGTGACGTTCTGCTCGCCGAGCAGGACGGTGATCGGCGTGGTCTGGCGCAGGCGCTCCAGGGCCTTCGACAGCAGCTCCAGGATCACCGGGGCGAGGCCGAGCGTCGGCTCGTCGAGGATCAGGAGGCGCGGGCGCATCATCAGGGCGCGGGCGATGGTCAGCATCTGCTGCTCGCCGCCGGACAGCGTGCGGGCGGTCTGGCCCTCGCGGGCCTTGAGGATCGGGAACAGCTCGTAGAGCCAGTCGCGCCGCTGCACGCTCTCGGCCTTGGTGACGTGCTGGCCACCGAGATCCAGGTTCTCGCGCACGTTGAGATCGCCGAACAGCTCGCGGGTCTCCGGCACCTGGACGATACCGGCCCGGGCGATCGCGGCGGGGCTCAAGCGCGCGAGATCCTGGCCGTCGAACCGGATCGTCCCGGTATGCGGGACCAGGCCCGAGATGGCGTTGAACAGGGTGGTCTTGCCGGCGCCGTTGAGCCCCACCACCGAGACGAACTCGCCCTCGTGGACGTGGATCGCAGCGCTGCGCAGGGCCTGCGCCTTGCCGTAGAGCACGTCGACGTTCTCGACGGTGAGCAGCGAATCCGGCTTGAACGCCGCCTCGGGCCGAGCCGCGGTCTCGATGCTGCCGCCGAGATAGACCCGGCGGACGGTCGGGTCGGCCATGACGGATTCGGCCGAGCCCTCGGCGATGCGCTCGCCGAGATACATGGCGAAGACCCGGTCCACGAGGGCCGCGACGCTCTTCACGTTGTGGTCGACGAGGAGCACCGCCTTGCCCTCGTCGCGAAAGCCGCGGATCAGCTCGGAGAAGGCCGCGACCTCGCCGCCGGTCAGTCCCGCGAAGGGCTCGTCCACCAGCACCACCTTCGGGTCGCGGGCGATCGCCTTGGCGAGCTCCAGCCGGCGCAGATCCGCGAAGGGCAGGGTGCCGGGCCGCCGGTCGACGACCGCGCCGAGGCCGACGCGCTCGGCGATCTCCCGCGCCCGCCGCGCCACGTGCGGGTCCGCGGCCAGCCGGATCAGGCTGTCGGGCAGGAGGGCGAGGCTGATATTCTCCAGCACGGTCTGCCGCTGGAGCGGGCGGGCGTGCTGGAACACCAGGCCGACGCCAGAACGAGCGACCCGGTGGGCCGGCAGCCCACCGATCTCGGCGCCGTCGAGGCGGATCGAGCCGGCGGTGGGCCGCTCGAGCCCCATGATCAGCTTCATCACGGTGGACTTGCCCGAGCCGTTCGGCCCGATCAGGCCCAGGATCTCCCCGGGTCGCAGGTCGAGGTCGATGTCCTTGACCGCGACCAGGCCGCCGAACCGCTTGGTCAGGCCGCGCACGGTGAGGCAGGGTTCGGCGAGGGAGGCGGCGCGGGGCGGCGCGGGCCTGACGGCGACGGTCATCGCGCTCTCCGGACGGATGCGAGGCCGAGCAGCCCCGAAGGCACGAACAGGATGACCAGCAGGGCCACCGCCGAGACCACGAAGGTCGAGAGGGGCCCGAGCGGCCGCAGCAGCTCGCCTGCGGCGATCAGGAACACGGCCCCCAGGGCGGCGCCCACGATGGTCCGCCGGCCGCCGAGCACCGCCGCGATGATCACCTGCACGCCGACCGCGGTGTCGATCAGCGTGCCGACCGAGGCGGTGCCCATGTAGAAGACCACCAGACCGCCCGCGAGGCCCGAGAAGGCGGCGCTGACCGCAAAAGCCGCGAGCTTGTGCTTGGCGACGTTGAAGCCCAGCGCCCCGGTCACGATCGGGTCCTGGCCGGCGGCCTGGAGGATCAGCCCCGCGGGCGAGCGGGCGATGGCGGTGAGCACCAGCCCGGCGAAGGCCATGAAGCCGAGCGCGATCCAGTAATTCGTGTCGGCGTCGATGGAGATCACGTCCGGCACCGTGAGGCCGATCTCGCCGCCGGTGATCCCGGAGAACACCACGATCATGTTCTGCAGGAGCAGCACCGCGACCAGGGTGATGAGCCCGAAATACGGGCCCCGCACCTTCAGGGCCGGCAGCGCCAGGGCCAGGCCGCCGACCACCGCGAGCACGGTCCCGGCCGCCAGGCAGTAGGGGATCGGCACTTCGTAGCGGTTGTTGAGGATGCCGGCCCCGTAGGCCCCGAGCCCGATCAGGAAGGTCGGGCCGAAATTCACCTCGCCGGCAAAGCCGAACAGCAGGTCCCAGGCCATGGCGAAGACGCCGAAGTAATACGCGATGGTCAGGAGCCCGAGGATGTAGCCCGAGACCCACCAGGGCAGGAACGCGGCCAGGGCGAGCGCCAGCAGCGCGACCCAGAAGCCCGGGGTGGAGAGGAGCTTCATGGGGTCAGCCTCATCGGTGAAACGACCGACCTCACTCGGGACCGAGACCCGTCCCGCCCAAACCCCTCATCCTGAGGTGCCGCGCCAGCGGCCTCGGAGGAGACCTCCAGGGATCGCGCGCCCGATTGGAGACCTCCTTCGAGGCCTGCGCTGCGCTCCGGCACCTCAGGATGCGGGCGCAGGCTGGGGGCCCGTGGGGCGGAAGAAACCATCACCGCCGCCCCAGCAGGCCCTGCGGGCGCAGGTACATCACGGCCACGAGCAGCAGCAGCGCCGGGATCACCCGGTAGGCCGGGGAGATCAGGTAGGCGGTGGCGGTCTCGAGATAGCCGACCACATAGGCCGCGATCAGCGAGCCGGTGACGCTGCCCAAGCCCCCCAGCACCACGATCGAGAAGGCGCTCGCGGTGAGCGGCCCCACCGAATAGGACGAGACGCCCAGGAACATCCCAAGCAGCACCCCGGCGATGCCGGCGAGCAGCCCGTAGATCGCCCAGACCGCGACGTAGATCCGGGACATGTCGTGGCCGAGCAGCGTGACCCCGCGGGGGTTCATGGAGGCGGCGAGGAGGACCTTGCCGGCCCGCGCCTTGTTCACGAACAGCCAGAGCAGGCCGATCACGATCCAGCAGATCACCGCGGTGAAGATCTCGTTCTTCGGCGTGCGCACCCCGGCGATCTCGATCACGCCCTCGACGATCGGCAGCACCGTCTTCGGATTGTCGGTGAAGAAGTAGGCCACCAGTTCCTGGATCATGATCCCCCAGAGCAGGGTGCCGGTGAGCACGAAGATCTCTTTCTCCTCGCGCGGGATCGCGCGGCTGCGCTCGATCGGGGCGACGATCGCGAAGTAGGTGACCAAAGCGGCGGCCAGGCCGCACAGGATGCCGATCCCGGCGCCCGCGTAGGAGCCGAGGCCGAACTGGGACGAGGCCGCCCAGGCCGCGACCGCGGCCATCACCATCAGCGCGCCGTGCGAGAGGTTCAGCACGCCGGAGACGCCGAAGATCAGGGTGAAGCCCATCGCGCCGAGCGCGTAGAGCGCCGAGATCGCGAAGCCGTCGACGAGGATCTGAAGCCCGATCATCGCGCTCTCCCCGACCGCATCACTGCACCGCCGGCTTGACCGCGGGCGGGAGGACCAGCTTGCCGTTGGCCACCTCCGTCGGCCAGATCGCGACCTGCTTGCCGCTCTGCCACTGGGCCAGCAGCCCGGTGACGAAGCCCCGCCCGTACTTGATCGAGTGGGTGAAGGTCTCGTCCTTGCCGTAGAACTGGATCCGCCCGACCGTGCCGAGCCAGTCGGTCTTCTCCAGGGCGTCGACCAGCTTGTCGGCTTCGGTGGAACCGGCGCGCTTCACCGCGTCCGCGGCGTAATGCATGGCGTCGTAGGCCATGTAGCCCGCGTAGGACGGGGCGCCGCCGAAGCGCTTGATGTAGGCGTCGGTGAAGGCGTTCGTCTTCTCGGTCATCGCCACGCCCGGCACCGCGATGGCGTCGAACAGCACGCCCTGCGTGCCGCCGTTGGTGTTGGCCCAGAAGGTCGAGGAGGTCGCCTGGCCGCTGATGCCGGTCATGGCGATCGGAACCTGCTGGTTCTGCCATTGCACGGTCGGCTGCACCCCGACATGGGCGATGCCGGTCACGATCAGGTCTGGCTTGGCCGCCTCGATCTTGTTGTAGATCGGGGTGAAGTCCCCCGTATCCGGCGAGAACCGGACATGCTCCACCACCTTCAGCCCGGCCTTGGGGAGGCATTCCTCGTAGGCCGCGTCCAGCGGGCGGGTCCAGGCCGCGTCCTCGCTCATGATCGCGGCGGACTTGGCCTTGAGCAGCCCGACCAGCGCCTCCTTGGCCGAGTCGCAGACCGACTGCGCCAGGGCGTGCGAGGTCAGGTAGCCGTGGAAGGTGTAGCGGTTGCGCGCGTAGTCCTTATGGACGGCGACGCTGATCTCGTTGGAGGCCGCGCCCGGTGTGATCATCGGGGTCTTGAGGCGGGCCGACCACGGCATCAGGGCCAGCACGACCTCGGAGATGTAGCTGGCGATGACGAGGTTGACCTTGTCCTCGCTGACCGCCCGCTGGAAGGCGCGGACCGCGTCGGAGGCGGAACTCTTGTCGTCGTAGGTCACGACCTGGATCTGGCGCCCGTCGATGCCGCCCTGGGCGTTGATCTCGTCGGCGGCGAGCTGGACCGCCTTCGGGATCGCGGACCCGGCCACCGACTGCGCCTCGGCGATCACCCCGATCTTGATCGGGTCGGCGGCGCGGGCCTGCCCGGTGAGCATCAATCCCGCCGCGAGCAGCGCGGGCAGCGTGCGCCGAATCGGGGCACGCCGAGCGACGACGCGCACGGTCTCGGACATCGGCGATTCCTCATCCCAGGTGCCCGAATTTTTTATTCGCGGGCTTGGGATGAACTGTATCCGCGCCAAAGCAGAGCACAAGACCTGCGTCGGGATCGGCCGGTGACGTTTCGGCCCAGTCGTTTTCCGCCCGGGGTATCGACTCGCTGCGCGCCGGCCTAGGCTCCGGGCGGCGCCGCGAAACGCGGGCCCGACAGCCTCGAAGAAGGGCGACGGACAGGTGAGGAACGCACGCTCGGCCGCGGCCGGGGTTCGCCCCGGACCGCGGCCCCGGATTCCGGCGACGCGCCTGCTGCCGCGGGGAACGCGCGCATGAGCCTGCGCTGGACCCGGCGCCCCGAGGGCTCGACCTGGGGGGATTTCGGCCCCGACGACGAGCGCGGGCGGCTGAACCTCCTGACCCCCCGAGAAGGTCCGCCAGGGCGTCGCCGAGGTGCGCGAGGGCCTGACCTTCTGCCTCAGCCTGCCTCTCGACCTGCCGGGCGGCAACGTCCTCAATCCGCGCCGGCACCCGCCGCAGATCACCCCGACCCGGCGGGCCAACGGCCGTCCGAACATGAACTTCCCGGTCTGCGAGGAGGTCGACGGCGCCACCGACGTGATCTGCGACGACCGCGCCCTGATCCATCTGCAATACTCGACGCAGTGGGACTCGCTCGCCCATGTCGGCTCGCTGTTCGATGCCGACGGCGCGGGTGCCGCGCCGACCTTCTACAACGGCTTTCGCGGCGGCCGGGACATCGTCGGGCCGAGCACCCCCGAGGCCGCCGACCAGCCCTCCCGGGCGAAAAAGCTCGGGATCGAGCGGCTGGCCGAGGTCGGCATGCAGGGCCGCGCCGTGATGATCGACCTGCGCGCCCATCTCGGCGACGCCAAGGCCAAGGTCGGCTACGATCAGCTCGCCGGCATCATCGCGGCCGACGCGGTCGTGATCGAGCCCGGCGACATGGTCTGCCTGCATACCGGCTTCGCCGAGCGGTTGATCGCCATGGGCGGGGCGCCCGATCCGAAGCAGGTCCACAACCTCTGCGCCGGGCTCGACGGCCGGGACCCGCGGCTCCTCGACTGGATCACGCGCTCGGGCCTCTGCGCGCTGATCGCCGACAACTACGCGGTCGAGGCCTATCCGGCCGGGATAGGGCCGGCCTGCTGCGCGACCCTGCCGCTCCACGAGCACTGCCTGTTCAAGCTCGGGGTCAATCTCGGCGAGCTGTGGCACCTGACGCCGCTGGCCGACTGGCTGCGCGCCCATGGGCGCAACCGCTTCCTGCTCACCGCGCCGCCGCTCCGCCTGCCGGGCGCGGTCGGCTCGCCGGTGACGCCGATCGCGACGGTGTGAGGGAGACACCATGACGGAAATCGCGATCGTCGGCGGCGGCCTGATGGGCCACGGCATCGCCCTGGTGCTGGCGCTCCACGGGCATGCCGTGCGGATCACCGACACGGATGCGCAGTCCCGCGCCCGGGTGCCGGCGCTCATGGAATCGGCTCTGGCGACCCTGCAGGAGGCGGGCGCCGCCCCGGGCGGCTGGGATCCCGCGCGGCTCGCCCAGGCCGTCCGGGTCGAGGCGGAACTCGAACCGGCGGTGGCGGGGGCCGACCTGGTCATCGAGGCGATCACCGAGAACCCGGAGGCCAAGCGGGCCCTGTTCGCCGCGCTCGACCGCCTCTGCCCGGCCGACACGATCCTGGCCAGCAACACCAGCTATCTCGACGTCTTCCCGCTGATCCCCGCGGCCCGGCAGGCGCGGGCGCTGGTGATGCACTGGTACACGCCGCCCTACATCGTCGACCTCGTCGACGTGGTCCCGAGCCCCGGCACGGATCCGGCGGTGATCGCGGCGATGCGCGACCTCGTGCTCGGCCTCGGTCAGGTGCCGATCGTGCTCAAGCGCTTCATCCCCGGCTACGTCGCCAACCGGATCCAGTCGGCGATCAGCGCCGAGGTGTTCCGGCTGCTGGACGAGGGCATCGCCGCGCCGCGCGACATCGACGACGCGATCATCCACGGGCTCAGCTTACGCATCCCGATCCTCGGCCACCTCGCCAAGGCCGACTTCACCGGGCTGGAGCTGACGCAGCGTGCCCTGGCGAATGCCAGCTACGCGCCGCCCCCGCCCCGGACGCGGTCGGAGACCCTGGACGCGCTCTGCGCCGAGGGCCGGACCGGGGTGATGGCCGGCCGGGGCTATTTCGACTGGGGCGGGCGCGAGCCGGAGGAGCTGTTCCGCGAGCGCGACCGCAAGCTCCTGGCGCTCAAGCGGGCGATGGCCGGGATCGGCCGGATGGAGGGCACATGATCGGCGCGGACCTGTCCGGACGGCGCATCCTCGTCACCGGCGCCTCCTCGGGCATCGGGCTGGCCACGGTGACGCTGTTCGCCCGCAACGGCGCCAGCGTGGCCCTGAACCACCTGCCCGACGATCCCCGCGGCCCCGCGGAGGCCGAACGTCTCGCCGCCGAAGGCCTGGCCGTGATGGCGTTGCCCGGGGACGTGTCCCGGCCCGGCGAGGCCGAGGCGATGGTGGCGGCCGGGATCGCGGCGCTCGGCGGCCTCGACGTGCTGGTCAACAATGCCGGGACTTCCGGCACCACCGCGCCCATCGCCTTCGAGGATCTCGACGCGATGACCGAGGATTTTTGGGCCACGATCCTGGCGACGAACCTGATCGGCCCGTACCGGTGCGCCAGAGCCGCAGCGGCCAGTCTGAAAGAAAGCCGCGGGGCGATCGTCAACACCGCCTCGGTGGCCGGGCTCGGGCGGCGGGGCTCCTCGATCGCCTATTCGGCCAGCAAGGCCGGGCTGATCAACCTGACCCGCAGCCTCGCCCGGGCGCTGGCCCCCGACGTGCGCGTCAACGCGGTCGCCCCGGGCCTCGTCGCCACCCCCTGGACCGAGCCCTGGCCGGAGGCCCGCAAGGCCGCCACCGTGCAGCACACGATGCTGCGCCGCATGGCCCGGCCCGAGGACATCGCCGAGACGATTTTTTTCCTGGCCGCGGGGGCCGCCTACATCACCGGCGAGACCATCACGGTGGATGGCGGGGCGATGTAGCGGGGCTCAGGCTCCTGCGGGGAGCGACGTCTATCGAGGTTCGGAGCGCGATCGCTCTCTAAGGCCGCGCGGTGCTGCCTCTCCCGCACGGGAGAGGGGACCCGTGCCCCTCACGGGCAACGGCAAGGCCCTATCCAACGACGGAAGCGCGCATATCCAGTAGCCCTTGCGGGAGGGCAAAAGCGCAGCGGTTCAAAGGCTTGACGCAGAACCTGATGGGTCGGCCCAGCTTCCCGCGGGCGGCACCGTCAGGATCAGGGAGACAACCATGTCCCGGACGACCGTCATCACCTGCGCCCTCACGGGCTCGTTCGACACGCCGCGCAAGAACCCGGCGGTGCCGGTGAGCCCGAAGGCCATCGCCCAATCGGCCCTGGAGGCCGCCGCCGCGGGCGCCGCGGTGGTCCACATCCATGTCCGCGATCCCGAGACCGCCGCGCCCAGCATGGAGCTCGCCCATTACCGCGAGGTGGTCGAGCGGATCCGCGAGCGGAACGAGTCCGTGATCCTCAACCTCACCACCGGGGCCGGGGGCCGGTTCGTGCCCGGCGATCCCGACCCGTCGGTGGCCGGCCCCGGCACCACCTTCGTGTCGCCCGAGACCCGGACCCGGCACGTGTCGGCGCTGCGCCCCGAGATCTGCACCCTCGACATCGCGACGATGAATTTCGGCGAGCACCTGTTCCTCAACACCCCCGCGCATCTGCGGGCCATGGCGGCGCAGATCCGCGAGGCCGGGGTGAAGCCGGAGATCGAGGTGTTCGACCTCGGCCAGATCGAGCTGGCCCGGCACCTGATCACCGAGGGGCACCTGGCGCGGCCGCCCCTGTTCCAGATCTGCCTCGGCATCCCCTGGGGCGCCCCCGCGACCCCGGAGGCTCTGGTGGCGATGCGCGCCCGGCTGCCCGAGGATGCGATCTGGTCGGCCTTCGGCATCGGCCGGGAGGAATTCCCGATCCTGGCGGTGGCCGCCGGCATGGGCGGCAATGTCCGGGTCGGGCTGGAGGACAACCTGTACCTGTCCCGGGGCGTGCTCGCGCCGAGCAACGCCGCGCTGGTGGAGAAGGCCGTCAGCCTGCTGGCCCATCTCGACCGCGAGCCGGCCGCGCCCGACGAGGCGCGCGCGATCTTCGGGCTGGCGCCGCGGGGGTGAGGGGAGGCCCTGACGGATCGACCGCATCTTCTCATCCGCCCGTATCGGCCTCGGGAGCGGCCGGATAAGCTGTATTGGGACGCCATGCGAGCGACGAACAACGTCGCCGCGTACAAAAAAACAGGGAGTGAGACATGACGGTCCGCCACCGTGTCGCGGCACTGACGGGGCTTCTCTGGGCGCTCGGGGCGGGGACGGCCCTGGCGGCCGACCTCGTGCCGGTGAAGATCGGCGTGCTGAACGACCGCTCCGGCGTCTATTTCGACTCCACCGGCGAGGGCGCGGTGGTCGCCGCCCGCATGGCGGTCGAGGACTTCAAGCCGGAGGCGCACGGGCTGAAGGTCGAGGTGGTCGCCGCCGACCACCAGAACAAGCCCGATGTCGGCGCCTCGATCACCCGGCAATGGTACGACCGCGACGGCGTCGACGCGGTGTTCGACGTGCCGACCTCCTCGGTGGCGCTCGCGGTGGCGCAGATCACCAAGGAGAAGAACAAGGCGTTCGTGAATTCCGGCGGCGGCACTGCAGACCTGACCGGCCCGGCCTGCACCCCGAACACCGTGCACTGGACCTATGACACCGCGGCGCTCGCCAACGGCACCGGCAAGGCGATGCTCAAGCGCGGCGGCAAGACCTGGTACTTCATCACCGCCGACTACGCCTTCGGCCTCGCCTTGGAGCGCGACACCAAGGCGGTCGTCGAGAAGAACGGCGGCACGGTCGTGGGCGGCGTGCGCACCCCCTTCCCGAACCCGGATTTCTCCTCGTTCCTCCTTCAGGCGCAGGCCTCCGGCGCGCAGGTGATCGGCCTGGCCGATGCCGGCCTCGACGCGGCCAACGCGATCAAGCAGGCGCACGAATTCGGCATCCGCCAGGGCGGCCAGAAGCTCGCGGCCCTGCTGATCGCCATCACCGACATCCATTCCCTGGGCCTCGAAGTCGCCCAGGGACTCGAATTCACCGCCTCGTTCTACTGGGACCTCAACGACGGAACCCGGGCCTTCTCGGACAGGTTCGGCGCGCGCATGTCCGGTCGGAAGCCGACCTCGTACCAGGCCGGCGTCTACGCCAGCACGCTGCATTACCTGAAGGCCGTGGCGGCCCTGCACTCGGCCAAGGACGGCGCCGCCGTGGTCGCCAAGATGAAGGCGCTGCCCACCGACGATCCCCTGTTCGGGACGGGTACGATCCGGCCGGACGGGCGCAAGATCCACCCGATGTACCTGTTCGAGGCCAAGGCACCCTCCGAGTCGAAGGGCGAATGGGACCTCTACAAGGTGCTGGAGACGATCCCCGCCGAGCAGGCGTTTCGGCCGATGGGCGAGGGCGGCTGCCCGATGGTGGCCGGACTTTCGGCCAAATAGCCGCCCTTGGAGCCGGTCAGGCCGCCCCGATCCCGTCCAGGGTGGCCATCGCGTCGTCGGGCAGCGTCAGCTCGGCCGCCGCGAGGTTCTCGCGCAGGTGGCCGAGGGAGGACGTGCCCGGGATCAGCAGGATGTTGGGCGCCCGGCGCAGCAGCCAGGCGAGTGCCACCTGCATCGGCGTCGCCCCGAGCTCGGCGGCGACCGCCGACAGGGCGGTGGATTGCAGCGGGCTGAAGCCGCCGAGCGGGAAGAACGGCACGTAGGCGGTCCCGGAAGCGGCCAGTTCGTCGATCAGGGCGTCGTCGCCCCGGTGCGCCAGGTTGTACTGGTTCTGCACGCAGACGATCTCGGTAATGCGCCGGCCCTCGGCGACCTGCTGCCGGGTCGCGTTGCTCAGCCCGATCCGCCGGATCAGGCCCCGGCGCTGCAGATCCGCCAGCACCGAGAGCGGCGCCTCGATCGCGCCTTCGGCGGGGCCGTGGACGTCGAACATCAGGCGCAGGTTGACCACGTCGAGGACATCCACGCCGAGATGGCGCAGGTTGTCGTGGACGGCCTGCGTCAGCTCCTCGGCCGAGAAGGCCGGGTTCCACGAGGCGTCCGGCCCACGCTTGGCGCCGACCTTGGTCACGATCACCAGATCGTCGGGATAGGGGTGGAGCGCCTCGCGGATGATCTGGTTGGTCACGTGCGGCCCGTAGAAGTCGCTGGTGTCGATGTGGTCGACGCCCGCGGCCACCGCCGCGCGCAGCACCGCGACCGCGGCCGCCCGGTCCTTGGGCGGCCCGTAAACGCCGGGGCCGGCAAGCTGCATGGCCCCGTATCCGAGCCGTTTCACCCTGCGGTCGCCGAGCGAAACGGTCCCGGCCTGCGCGATGTCGGTCATGGCGAATCTCCTGTTGCCGCCCCGGATGTAGACGGCCCGGACTGCGCGGATTAGCCGTGACGATCGGCACGGGCCGTGCGGGATTTCGAACAATGGCGATGGATCTGGCGGATCTGACGGCCTTCGTGACGGTGGCGCGGGCCGGGGGGTTTCGTGAGGGCGCCCGGGCCGGGGGTGGGAGCGCGTCGAGCCTCAGCGAGGCGGTGCGCCGGCTGGAGACGCGCCTCGGCGTGCGCCTCCTGAACCGCACCACCCGCAGCGTCGCGCCGACCGAGGCCGGGGCCCGCCTGCTCGAACGGCTCGGCCCGGCCCTCGGCGAGGTCGAGGCCGCCCTCGACGTGGTGAACGGGTTCCGCGACCGGCCGGCCGGGACGCTCCGGCTCAACGTGCCGCTGAGCGCGGCGCGCCTCGTCCTCCCGGCGATCGTGCCGCCGTTCCTGGCCGCCTATCCCGAGATCCGGCTCGAACTGGTCGTCGAGGACGGCTTCGTCGACATGCTGGCGGCGGGGTGCGACGCGGGCATCCGCTACGACGAGCGGCTGGAGCAGGACATGATCGCCGTGCCGATCGGCCCGCGGCGGCAGCGTTTCGCCACCGCGGCCGCCCCGTCCTATCTCGACCGGCGCGGGCGCCCGGACCATCCGCGCGACCTCCTGGCCCATGCGTGCCTGCTGGGCCGGTTCCCGAGCGGCAGCCTGACGGCGCCGTGGGAGTTCGAGCGCGAAGGCGAGATCGTCCGCGTGGATCCGTCCGGCCCGCTGATCGTGCGCGTCGGCGCCAGCGACCTCACCGTCGCGGCGGCGGTCGCGGGGACCGGGATCATCCATCTCTTCGAAGACTGGCTGCGCCCGCAGCTCGAGAGCGGCGCCCTGGAGCCCGTGCTCGAACCTTGGTGGCAGGTCTTTTCGGGCCCGTTCCTCTACTTCCCCGGCCGCCGGCACCTGCCGGCGCCGCTGCGGGCCTTCGTGGATTTCATCGCGGCGCGGATGGCGTGAGCGGGCCTGAAGGGTCGACCCGGTCAGCCACCCCGTCGTTCTGATCAGAACCGGAGGGTGAAGTTGCCCTTCACGGCCTGGTCCTGGGCGCGGGCGCCGACCTGGCCGGTATAGGCCACGCCCAGGCTGGCGTTGGGCGCCACCGCCAGGTCGAGCCCGGCGCCGGCCACCAGCGCGTCCCGGTCGATCGGGACGCCGGCGCTCAGGAAGGAGGGCCCGCTGCCGAAGCTCAGCAGAGCCGTCGGCACCACGTCCCCGAACGCCCGCCGGTAGCCCAGCTGCCCGTGCGCCGTCAGCGGAAGCCCGAAGCCCAGATCCAGGCTGGTCTGCGCCCGCACCCCCGCCGTCACCGCGCCGAGGTCGTAGTCGCGCGCGTAGCTCACCAGCGCCGCCGCGCCCCCGGTCTCCGCGAACCCGTCGCGCCGGATGCCGATATAGGCCCCGCCCACGAACGGCTCGATATACGAGGCCGCCACCGCCGGCCCGTCCTTCGACACCAGGGCCGAGGCCGCGCCGAACGCGAACCGGTAGCCGATCTCGCCGAAGCCCTGGACGGTGTGGCCGCCGCCATGGCCGGTCGCGCTGTCCGACAGGCCGTAGAGCACGCTGCGCCGGGTGCGGGTGTCGGTATCGGCGTAGAGGGCGCCCAGCCGCACCGAGACCGGGCCGAACGCGTAGCCGCCGTAGACGCCGCCGAAGCCGCTCTTGAGCGTCGCGCTCTCCGCCCGGGCACCGCCGCCCTGCCGGCCGGCGCTGTCGAGGTTGGTCTCGGTGTAGCCGCCGACCAGGCCGAACCGGACCCCGCTCGGCAGCCGGATGTCGGCGCCGAGCGCGAAGCCGGCGATCTGCCGGTCGAGGTCGAAGGCGTTGCCGCCCCCGCCCGCCGTGCCGAACGCGCCGAAGCCCTGGCCCCAGAGGCCGAACACC
>NZ_FOQW01000033.1:0-30331 GCF_900113845.1 Methylobacterium brachiatum
ATCGCCGCCGTCAACGACGTCTTGCCGTGGTCGACGTGACCGATCGTGCCAATGTTGCAGTGCGGCTTGGTGCGGGAGAACTTTTCCTTGCCCATCAGAGCCTCCTAAATTCGAAATCGCGTTGCGGAAGAAGGGGTGCCTCAGGCCGGAGCCTTAGGCGTACTTGGCGATGACCTTGTCGGCCTCGCCGCGCGGCACCTCTTCGTAGTGGTCGAACTGCATGGTGAAGTTCGCCCGGCCCTGCGACATGGAGCGCAGGTTGTTCACGTAGCCGAACATGTTCGCCAGCGGCACCATCGCGTTGATGACGTTGGCGTTGCCGCGCATGTCCTGGCCCTGGATCTGGCCGCGGCGGGAGTTCAGGTCGCCGATGACCGAGCCGGTATACTCTTCCGGCGAGACGACCTCGACCTTCATCACCGGCTCGAGCAGGACAGAGCCGCCCTTCTGGAGCGCCTCGCGCAGAGCGGCGCGGGACGCGATCTCGAAGGCCAGCGCCGACGAGTCGACGTCGTGGTAGGCGCCGTCGATGAGCTCGACCTTGATGTCGACCACCGGGAAGCCCGCGAGCACGCCGGCGCCGAGGACCGAGTTGAGGCCCTTCTCGACGCCCGGGATGTACTCCTTCGGCACCGCGCCGCCGACGATCTTCGACTCGAACGAGAAGCCTGCGCCCGGCTCGTTCGGCTCGACCACGAACTTCACCCGCGCGAACTGGCCGGTACCACCGGTCTGCTTCTTGTGGGTGTAGTCGATCTCCTGACGACGGGTCAGCTTCTCGCGGTAGGCCACCTGCGGCTGGCCGATATTCGCGTCGACCTTGTAGGTGCGGCGCAGGATGTCGACCTTGATGTCCAGGTGCAGCTCGCCCATCCCCTTCAGGATGGTCTGGCCGGATTCCTGGTCCGTGGAGACCCGGAAGGACGGATCCTCGGCGGCCAGCTTCGCCAGAGCGATGCCGAGCTTCTCCTGATCGGCCTTCGACTTCGGCTCGACGGCGATCTCGATCACCGGCTCCGGGAACTCCATGCGCTCCAGGATCACGGCCTTGTTCGGGTCGCACAGGGTGTCGCCGGTGCGGGTGTCCTTGAGGCCGGCGAGGGCGACGATGTCGCCCGCGAAGGCTTCCTTGACGTCCTCACGGTTGTTGGCGTGCATCAGGAGCATGCGGCCGACGCGCTCCTTCTTGTCGCGCGTCGAGTTGATGACGTTGGCGCCCGACTCGATCTTGCCCGAGTACACGCGGCAGAAGGTGATCGTGCCGACGTGGGGATCGTCCATGATCTTGAAGGCGAGCATGGAGAAGGGATCGGTATCCGTCGGATGACGGACGACCGGCTCCTCGGTCTTGAAGTCGATGCCTTCCACGTCGCCGCGATCGGCCGGGGAGGGGAGGTAATCCACCACCGCGTCGAGCAGGGGCTGCACGCCCTTGTTCTTGAAGGCCGAGCCGCAGAGCACCGGATGGAAGGCGCGCTGCTGCACGGCCCGACGCACGAGCTTGTGCATCGTGGCGGCGTCCGGCTCGGTGCCGTCGAGATAGGCCATCATGGCCTCGTCATCGAGCTCGACGCAGGCCTCGACCAGCTTGGCGCGATACTCGACGGCCTGGGCCTTGAGCTCCTCGGGGATCTCGACCTCGGAGAAGTCGGCGCCCAGGGTCTCACCGGACCAGACGATCGCCTTCATCTTGATGAGGTCGATGACGCCCTTGAAGCTGGACTCGGCACCGATCGGCAGCTGCAGGCAGACGGGCTTGCCGGCGACGCGGTCGATGATGTCGGCGACGCACTTGAAGAAGTCTGCGCCGATCTTGTCCATCTTGTTGACGAACACGACGCGCGGGACGTCGTACTTGTCGGCCTGGCGCCAGACGGTCTCGGTCTGGGGCTCGACGCCCTGGTTGCCGTCAAGCACGCACACGGCGCCGTCGAGCACGCGCAGCGAGCGCTCGACCTCGATGGTGAAGTCGACGTGGCCGGGGGTGTCGATGATGTTCAGGCGCTTCTCGCGCCAGAAGCACGTCGTCGCGGCGGACGTGATCGTGATGCCGCGCTCCTGCTCCTGCTCCATCCAGTCCATGGTGGCGGCGCCGTCATGGACTTCGCCGATCTTGTGCGACTTTCCGGTGTAGTAGAGGATCCGCTCCGTCGTCGTGGTCTTCCCGGCATCAATGTGGGCCATGATGCCGAAGTTGCGGTAGTCCTCGATCGCGTGCGTGCGGGGCATCGGATTGCTCCTGAGAGACGGCGGAACCGCTTACCAGCGGTAGTGCGAGAAGGCGCGGTTGGCTTCAGCCATCCGGTGCGTATCTTCCCGCTTCTTGACGGCGTTGCCGCGGTTGTTGGCGGCGTCGAGCAGCTCGGCGGAGAGACGCTCGATCATGGTGCGGTCGTTGCGCGACCGGGCGGCCTGGATCAGCCAGCGGATGGCGAGGGCCTGGCGGCGCTCGGTCCGGACCTCGACGGGGACCTGGTAGGTCGCACCGCCGACGCGCCGGGAGCGCACTTCGATCATCGGGGCGACGTTGTCGAGCGCGGCGCGGAACACCTCGATCGGGTTGGCGCGGGCGCGGTTCTCGACGATGTCGAAGGCGCCGTAGACGATCCGCTCGGCGGTCGACTTCTTGCCCTCGTACATGATCGAATTCATGAACTTCGTCAGCACCACGTCCCCGTACTTCGGGTCCGGGATGATCTCACGCTTCTCGGCAGAGTGGCGACGGGACATCTCTTAAACTCTCAAACGAGTAGTTTTTAAGCACCTCGCGCAGGCCGCCTTGGCTCTTTTGATGAAGCCGGCGACATCCTTACGAGGCCGTGGAAAGGCCGTTGCGCGACCGGATAAAGTCCGGCCGGCGATCTTACTTCGGACGCTTGGCGCCGTACTTGGACCGGCGCTGCTTCCGGTTCTTCACGCCCTGCGTGTCGAGCACGCCGCGCAGGATGTGGTAGCGCACACCCGGAAGATCCTTCACGCGGCCGCCGCGGATCATGACGACCGAGTGCTCCTGAAGGTTGTGACCCTCGCCCGGGATGTAGCCGATCACCTCGAAGCCGTTGGTCAAACGGACCTTGGCGACCTTACGAAGGGCCGAGTTCGGCTTCTTCGGGGTCGTCGTGTAGACCCGGGTGCAGACGCCGCGCTTCTGCGGGCAAGCGTCAAGCGCCGGAACCTTGTTGCGGCTCCGCTGGATCTTCCGCGGCTGGGCGATCAGCTGGTTGATCGTCGGCATCCTGTGCCCTCTTCCTCGGTCACCTTGGCCGGACTGCGCAGAGCAGTCCGCAAAACGAATATGCGCCGGAGGTCCTGTCACAGACCCTCGGCGCGGTGTGGGCAGAGGAGCACGTCCGAAACGAACGCGCTCGTACCTACGGATCTGACTTAGAGCGTCAGGCGATTTGAGCCTTCGGATCGCTCGGGGCGATGGCGGCGCCCGGGGTCATACCCAAGGGCCGTCGGCAGCCAATGGCCGTCCGAAGTGGCGCGCTTCTAGCCGCGGTTAACGCGCAGGTCAATGCGTCCGGCGCGATATTCTTGCGATTGGCGCGCCTGATATCTTGCAGCCTGCGGCGAAGCTTAGCGCAATTCGGTCAGGTCGTCTCGGTGACTGGCGGCGGCCCGAATCGATTCGGGCCGGCATCGCCCGGGCGGGCGAGCACGGCGACGACGAACCAGATCCAGAGCGCGAATTCGACGAGGGCACAGGCGATGAGCAACGTGATCCCCGTCGCGGTCCCGCCGGACGTCATTCCCGCAACCATCCCGATCAGCGCGATCGGCAGCGGCGCCAGGAATATGAGGTTCCACCACCCGGACCGGTTCACGTCGTGGCAGCGCTTGATCGCCAGAGCGAGGCTGCACCACAGGATGACCACGGGCCCGATCATGTTGATGAGCGGAAGGATGCTCAAGAACAGATTGACGAACAGGAGCACGAGGAAGCCGAACAGCCAGTAGTCGCGCCGCCCGATCCGCCCCTCCGGGCTGAAATAGAAGGCGAGCCAATCCCGCTCGCTCAACAGCTGCGCGACGGAGGGAGCGAGAATCGGCTCGGCGCCCGGGACGACGTAGACCTGGCGCGCGTCTCCCTGTTCCGCCACGAAATCGACCGCCTGCCCGACGCGTATCGCGGATCCCCCCAGGTCCGGGGCGGCGAAGCGATAGCGCTGTCCGTCGTCTCCCGCGATCACGCCCGGCGCGCTCGCCCCGGGCGCCGCCAAAACCTTTCCGCGCATTCACCATCTCTCCCATTCGCGCGCCCGGTGCGATCGGGACGCAGGAACCCGAAAGATGTCCCGGGGGAAGATTGGCGGTCACCTAAGACAGGTGGACTATTGGCGAGTGCGCGCAGATCCCGATCGGTACGATTTGAGATGTTCAACCTGATGATCCGTTCCGGGCAGCGGATAATTTAAGAATTAACAATCTTCGCAGGGCGAACCAAGATCTGCACCCGTGATCCGGCCCTCGGTACGCGACGGAAGACCTCGCCTTCGCCGCGGCGGTCGCGCAATTGCGGGCTCGACTGCATCACGGAACAGAAGCGCGAAGGGCCTCAAGACCTCATCGGATCACTGGAAAAGTTTCATCGCGTCGTTCGGGCCGTTCCTGCGCTTTCATCCTCCAAACGACAGAATCAAGAGAATGATCGGCCGTTGATTTTCAGGTTCGTCCGGCGGATCTTCATCGGCGCACCGCATCTCGACGGCGCAACTGCTTCCGATCATGACCCGCACCGATCCGTTCTTCGTTCGATGTCCTGCCTGCGTCGGTCCGCCCGGCGGATGATCGGGCGGCGATCGGGATGCCGGCCGCCCCGATGAGACGCGCGCGCGGCGATCCGGCACCGCCATAGCCCCACGCGAAAAGCCGGCGGGAACGGGGCGCACCGGCGCGCCGTGTCCCGGGCGCGAATCGCTCGGCTCCGGCGGGGGCCACCGGCCTCGCCACGCGCCCGCCAGATCCTGAACACGCCCGATTCGGCCCTAGCGGGCCCAAAATTCCCTTCACCCGGAGACATCCATGCGCCGCTTGCTCACCTTTGCCCTTGCAACACTCCTCTCGGTCGGTGCCGCGCAGGCCGACCGCCTCGACGACATCAAGAAGGCCGGCGTGCTGCGCGTCGCCACCTTCGACAGCAACCCGCCCTTCGGCTTCGTCGATCCGAACACCAAGCAGCTGGCCGGGCTCGATGTCGATTACGCACAGGCGATCGCCGACAGGATCGGCGTGAAGCTGGATCTGCGGCCGACCAACCCGGCCAACCGCATTCCGCTGCTGACCTCCGGCAAGGTCGATCTGGTGCTGGCGAACTTCACCATCACGGAGGAGCGGGCCAAGCAGCTCGATTTCAGCATCCCGTATTTCGCCTCCGGCCAGCAATTCCTGGCCAAGAAGGGCACGCTCACCGCGGCCGAGCAGCTGAACGGCCTGCGCATCGGCGCCGACAAGGGCACCACCAACGAGATCGTCCTGCGCCGCGACTTCCCGAAGGCGACCGTGGTGGCCTTCGACGACACGCCCTTCGCCTTCGCGGCCCTGCGCAACGGCAACGTCCAGGCGATCACGCAGGACGGGCCCAAGCTCGTCGGCCTGCTGGCCAAGGTCCCGGATAAGGAGACTTACGAGGTTCCGGCCTTCTCGATCTCGAACGACTATATCGGCGCCGGCCTCCCGAAGGGTGAGACCCGTCTCCGCGATGTCGTAAACGAGACCCTCCGGGAGTTGGAGGCCAGCGGCAAGGCGGCGGCGATCTATGATCGCTGGTTCGGCCCGAACACGACCCAGCCGCTGCCGCGCCTGTTCCGGATCGGCGACCACAGCTAGCCGTCCGGTGAGCCTCTTCGGCGATCTCCTGGCGCCGCGCTACCTGATCTGGCTGCTGCAGGGTTTCGGGGTCACCCTGGCCCTGTCGGCGGCGGTCTGCGTCGCCGGGACCGGGTTCGGCCTCGCCCTCTGCTGCCTGCGCGAGACGGGGGGCCGGCTCGCGGGGGCGGGGATTGCGGGTTTCGTGGGCCTCGTCCGGAACACGCCGCTCCTGGTGCAGCTGTTCTTCTGGTACTTCGGCGCGGCCGCGCTGATGCCGGCCTGGCTCACCGCCTGGCTGAACAGCCCGCACAGCCTGCCCCTGGGGCCGGCCGCCCTGACATGGCCCGCCTACGAGACCCTGGCGGGGTTCCTCGGGCTGACGCTCTACGCCGCCGCCTACATCGCCGAGGAATGCCGCGCCGGCCTCAACGGCGTCCGGCCCGCCCAGCGGGAGGCCGGCTTGGCCCTCGGCCTGACCGATCTCCAGGTCTTTCGCCACATCGCCCTGCCGCAGGCCCTGCGCATCGCCTGGCTGCCGGTGGTCGGCCAGTACCTCAACACGATCAAGAACACGTCGCTGACCATGACCATCGGGCTGGCCGAGCTGTCCTACGCCGCGCGGGAGGTGGAGACCGAGACCTTCCTGGCCTTCCAGGCCTTCGGCATCGCGACGCTCCTCTATGTCGGGGCCGTGGCGGCGGTCGAGGCGGCCGGCCATGCCGTCGCGCGCCGCGACCCGGCGGGAACCGCCCGCCGGTGAATCGCGCCGTCATCACCGACAATCTCGGCTACCTGCTGGCCGGCGCCTGGCCGGACGGCCCGGTGGGCGGCCTGATGCTGACCCTGATTCTCTCCGCCGAATCGGGCCTCGCCTCGGCCACGCTGGGGTTCGTCCTCGGGATCGCCCTGGCGATGAGCCGCGGCCGGACGCGGCGGGCGCTGACACTGGGGCTCGGGCTGTTCCGCGCCGTCCCGATCGTGATGCTGATCTTCTGGAGCTACTTCCTGCTGCCGATCCTGTTCGGCGTGTCGATCCCGGAGACCGGGACCGTGGTCACCGCCCTGTCGCTCGTGGGCGGCGCCTACCTGTCCTACGCGGTGGCGGCGGGAATCGAGAGCATCGGGCTCGGCCAGTGGGAGGCCGGGCTGGCGCTGGGTTTCGGCCGGTGGCAGGTCCTGCGGTACCTCATCCTGCCCCGGGCGCTGCCGGCCATGGCACCGTCCTTCGTCAATCAGTGGACCGCGCTGATCAAGGATACCGCGCTCGCCTACGTGGTCGGCGTGCCCGAACTCTCCTTCGTGGCGACGCAGGTGAACAACCGGGCCATGGTCTACCCCGCCGAGATTTTCCTGTTTGTCGGCGCCGTCTACGGATGCCTCTGCCTGCTGGTCGACCGGCTCGCCGCGCTGCTGGCGAGGCGGCGTCGCCGACCGCGCGCGGGCAGGGCCTGACAGCGAACCTCACCTCCTCGTCTCCGCGCGATTCGGATGCGCCGCCGCGGGCGCAGCGCGACCGGATCCGAGGACGTGCCGAGCCCACAGCGTGCCGGATCGGGGCAGGGGCCCGGCATCACGGTCTACGGAAGATTAAAACGAACCGTCGAAATGTCCCGGTCGTCGGGCGGCCCGCGGGCTGCCTCAGTGCGTATCGAGGATGTTGCGTATGGGTTGCGTCGCGGTCAGCAACGTCGTCCCCTTCCGGCGGATCGCCCCCGCCTCCGCGGCAGGCGAGCGGGATGCGCGCAACCGCCGTCGCAGCGAGCAGCGCGCGCTGATGGATGCGGTCTACGCCACCGGCAGCATGATCGTCGCCGCCGAGGATCGCGAGATCAAGCTCACCGCCTCGCGCCTGCAGGTCTACGGCTTCCTGACGATCGAGGAGGTCACCGAGGATGGCGGGATGCGGCGTCTGCGCCCCTCCGAGGCGATTCGCGCCCGGTCCGAGCGCCCCTGGCGCCTGTCGAAGCCGGCCTTCGGCGGCGCGGTGACGATCCCGAGCCTCGACGATTTCCTGTTCGAATCGGCCGGCCAGCCGTTCTGAGTCGCCCGGTCCCATCCGACTCACCCGCCGCGCGCGCTTGCGCGGCGGCTATCGCCGTTGTCCCGCTGCCGGATGATCGCGCGGCCGCCGAGGAATGGATGATGGCCCGAGCCATCGACTCGCCCGGCGCCCGGCGCTAAGCCGTTGACCGGCAGCGCCCGAACGGGACGCGGCGCCCGCGCCCGAATCGCCCCGGCAACGCTCGGCCGGCCCGGCGATTTTGCCGCGATCGGCTTGCCATCGCGGCCCACCCGTAGTATCCGCCCGGCCTTCGCGACATTTTCCATGGGTGCTCGCACCCTGTGAACGCGGTGACCGCGCCGGCGTCTCTGACGCCGCAAGCGCGGTCTATACCATGAGCCGGGGACATCAGATCCCCATCAGGCGTCGTCCGCCGGGCAATACCGCCCGCGTGCGGAAACCCGCCTGAAACAAGGAGTCACGCACGTGATCCAGATGCAGACGAATCTGGACGTCGCCGACAACTCTGGTGCACGCCGTGTGATGTGCATCAAGGTTCTCGGCGGGTCGAAGCGCAAGTATGCCGGCGTTGGCGATGTCATCGTCGTGTCGGTCAAGGAGGCGATCCCGCGCGGTCGCGTCAAGAAGGGCGACGTCATGAAGGCGGTCGTCGTTCGCACGGCCAAGGCCGTGAAGCGCGTCGACGGGTCGGTGATCCGCTTCGACAAGAACGCTGCGGTCCTGATCAACAATCAGAAAGAGCCGATCGGCACCCGCATCTTCGGGCCGGTGCCGCGCGAGCTGCGCGCGCGCAACCACATGAAGATCATCTCTCTGGCGCCGGAGGTGCTGTAATGGCCGCCAAGATCAAGAAGGGCGACAAGGTCGTCGTACTCACCGGCCGCGACTCGGGTCGCTCGGGCGAGGTCATTCAGGTTCTGCCGAAGGAAGGCCGGGCTTTCGTGCGCGGCATCAATCTGGTCAAGAAGCACCAGAAGCAGACGCAGAACCAGGAAGGCGGGATCATCTCCAAGGAGGCCGCCATCCAACTCTCGAACATCGCGGTCGCCGACGCCAACGGCAAGCCGACCCGCGTGGGTTTCCGCATCCTCGAAGACGGGCGCAAGGTCCGATTCGCCAAGAGCACGGGGGATCAGATCGATGGCTGAGGCCGACAAGAACGCCTACACCCCGCGCCTGCGCAAGCACTACGACGAGGTGGTGCGCCAGAAGCTGATCGAGGAATTCGGGTACAAGAACCCGATGCAGGTCCCGCAGATCGAGAAGATCGTCATCAACATGGGCGTCGGCGAGTCCACCGCGGACTCCAAGAAGGCGACCGTGGCGGCCGGCGACCTCGCGCTCATCGCCGGTCAGAAGCCGGTGATCACCCGGGCCCGCAAGGCCATCGCGACCTTCAAGGTCCGCGAGGGCATGCCGATCGGCTGCAAGGTGACCCTGCGCAAGCAGCGCATGTACGAGTTCATGGATCGCCTGATCACGATCGCGCTGCCGCGCGTCCGCGATTTCCGCGGCCTGAACCCGCGCTCGTTCGACGGGCGGGGCAACTACGCGCTGGGTCTCAAGGAGCACCTCGTGTTCCCGGAGATCTCCTACGACAAGGCCGAGCAGATGTGGGGCATGGACATCGTCGTGGCGACCAGCGCCAAGACCGATGCCGAGGCCAAGGCTCTGCTCGCCGCCTTCCAGTTCCCGTTCCGGCAGTGAGGCCCTCGCGCCTCATACGCGGACACCGGAGATAGACCACATGTCGAAGAAAAGCTCAGTTGAGAAGAATGAGGCCCGCAAGACGCTGGTGAAGCGTTTCGCGGCCAAGCGGAAGGCGCTCCTCGAGATCGCCAACAACGACGCCCTCGAGATGGAGGAGCGCTTCGAGGCGCGCCTCAAGCTCGCGGAACTGCCGCGCAACTCGTCGGCCACCCGCATCCGCAACCGTTGCGGCATGACCGGCCGCCCGCGCGCGTTCTACCGCAAGATGGGCATCTCGCGCATCGCGCTGCGGGAGCTTGGCAACCGGGGCCTGATCCCCGGCCTGGTCAAGTCGAGCTGGTAAGGAGGTCCCCATGGTCAACGATCCCGTGGGCGACATGCTCACCCGCATCCGCAACGGCCAGCTGCGCCGTCGCAACGTCGTTCAGACGCCCGGCTCGCGCCTGCGCGCCAACGTCCTGAACGTGCTGAAGTCCGAGGGCTACATCCGCGATTACGCGGCGACCGACCTGGGCAACGGCCGCACCGAGTTCGCCATCGAGCTCAAGTACTACGACGGTCGCCCGGTGATCCGCGAGATCAAGCGCGTGTCGAAGCCCGGCCGTCGGGTCTACTCGTCCGTCGGCGATCTGCCGCACGTGGCCGACGGCCTCGGCGTCACCATCGTCTCCACCCCGCAGGGCGTCATGGCCGATCACGAGGCGCGCGAGCGCAACGTCGGCGGTGAAGTGCTCTGCACCGTATTCTGATCGGGACGGAGGAGGTTATCCCATGTCTCGCGTAGGCAAGAAGCCCGTTCCCGTGCCGGCCGGCGTCACCGCCACCGTCACCGGCCAGACGGTGAAGATGAAGGGCTCGAAGGGCGAGCTGCAGTTCGACGTTCCCGCGCTGGTCAGCGTGGCGATGAAGGACGGCGCCATCGAGGTCCAGCCGATCAACCAGTCCAAGCCCGCGCGCTCCCTCTGGGGCACGTCGCGGGCTCAGATCGCCAACATCGCCGAGGGCGTGTCGAAGGGCTTCGAGAAGAAGCTCGAGATCACGGGCGTCGGCTATCGTGCGGCGATGGCCGGCAAGGCCCTCAAGCTGTCGCTCGGCTACAGCCACGACATCGAATACGCGATCCCCGCCGGGATCACGATCGTTACCCCGAAGCCCACCGAGATCACGATCTCCGGGATCAACCGCCAGCAGGTCGGTCAGGTCGCCGCCGAGATCCGCGAATACCGCGGACCCGAGCCCTACAAGGGCAAGGGCGTGAAGTACGCGGGCGAGTTCATCTTCCGCAAGGAAGGCAAGAAGAAGTAAGGAGGGCATCATGTCTCGCAAGCTCGAAGCCCTCGATCGCCGCAAGGCGCGCGTCCGTCGCGCGCTGCGGGCGGCCGCCAACGGCCGTCCGCGGCTCTCGGTGTTCCGCTCGTCGAAGCAGATCTACGTGCAGGTCATCGACGACGTCGCCGGCAAGACGCTGGCCGCCGCCTCGTCGATCGACAAGGCGCTCAAGGGTGATCTCAAGACCGGCGCCGACGTTGCCGCCGCCACCGCGGTCGGCAAGCTCGTCGCCGAGCGCGCCAAGGCCGCGGGCGTCACGAAGGTGATCTTCGACCGCTCCGGCTACATCTATCACGGCCGGGTCAAGGCCGTGGCCGAAGCTGCCCGCGAGGGCGGCCTGGAGTTCTGAGGAACTCCCTCCGCGCGGCGTAAGACCCGCGCGGCCATCCCCTCCCGTCTCCGGCGAGGGGAATCGAGCGAGCGGATCGTCCGATCCGCGCTAGTGAGATAGGTTTGACAACATGGCACGTGAACGGGAAGGCGGGGGCCGCGGCCGCCGCGATGAGCGCGAGGAGCGCGACAGCGAATTCGTGGACAAGCTCGTCCACATCAACCGCGTCGCCAAGGTGGTGAAGGGCGGCCGTCGCTTCGGCTTCGCGGCCCTCGTCGTCGTCGGCGACCAGAAGGGCCGCGTCGGCTTCGGCCACGGCAAGGCCCGTGAGGTGCCTGAGGCGATCCGCAAGGCGACCGAGGCGGCCAAGCGCGGCCTGATCCGGGTGTCGCTGCGTGAGGGCCGGACCCTCCACCATGACGTCAACGGTCGTCACGGCGCCGGCAAGGTGATCCTCCGCGCGGCTCCGCAGGGTACCGGCATCATCGCCGGCGGCCCGATGCGCGCCGTGTTCGAGACCCTCGGCATGCAGGACGTCGTCGCCAAGTCGCTCGGCTCCTCGAACCCCTACAATCTCGTGCGCGCCACCTTCGAGGCGCTCAAGAACGAGGACAGCCCGCGCTCCGTGGCGGCCCGCCGCGGCATCAAGGTGTCGAGCCTCCAGGCCCGTCGCCGCGACGCCGATCCGGCCGACCAGTCCGAAGCTGCGGTCGCGTAAGGGGAGGGTCCGATGGCACAGAAGACCGTCCGTATCGAACAGATCGGCTCGCCGATCCGCCAGGAGGCCAGCCAGCGCCAGACGCTGATCGGCCTCAAGCTCAACAAGCTCCACCGCGTGTCCGAGCTGGAGGATACCCCCTCCGTGCGCGGCATGATCCGCAAGGTTGCGCACCTCGTGCGCGTCCACGGCGACGTGGCGTGAGGAGGTTCCGATGAAGCTCAACGAGATCAGCGACAATCCCGGCGCAACCAAGAATCGGATGCGTGTCGGTCGGGGCATCGGCTCCGGCAAGGGCAAGACTGCCGGCCGCGGCGTGAAGGGTCAGAAGGCCCGGACCGGCGTGTCCATCAAGGGCTTCGAGGGCGGTCAGATGCCGCTGCATCGTCGCCTGCCGAAGCGCGGCTTCAACAACCTCTACGCCCAGGACCTGAACGAGGTGAATCTCGGCCGGATCCAGGAGGCGGTGGACGCCGGCAAGCTCGACAAGGCCGCGACCGTGACGATCGAGAGCCTCGTCGCGGCCGGCATCATCGCCCGTCCCCGCGACGGCGTGAAGCTGCTCGGCGTCGGCGAGCTGACCGCGAAGCTCAGCTTCGAGGTCACCCGCGCCTCCAAGTCCGCCATCGAGGCGGTCGAGAAGGCCGGCGGTTCGGTCACGGTCGCGTTCGCGACGGGCGTGTCCCACCGCGGCGGTGCCACCGCCGAGGCCACGGCCTGACGGCCGGTCTAGGAGCGACGCGGGGACCCGTTGCACGGTCCCCGCGGACCCTTTAAGCCGATCCTCCGAGCGGCGGCCCTGCGACCACGCGGGCCGCCGTTTTCATTTCATCCGGGCATGCTTGGCCCGGCGACACTCCCAGGACGCGACGCTTATGGCCTCAGCAGCCGAGCAGCTTGCCGCCAACCTCAACTTCGGGGCGATCGCCAAGGCCGATGAGCTGAAGAAGCGCATCTGGTTCACCCTGGGCGCCCTCGTGGTGTTTCGGCTGGGCACCTACATCCCGATCCCCGGCATCGATCCGGAGCAGTTCGCCCGCAACTTCCAGCAGCAGGCCGGCGGCGTGCTCGGGCTGTTCAACATGTTCTCCGGCGGTGCCGTCGAGCGCATGGCGATCTTCGCCCTCAACATCATGCCGTACATCTCGGCCTCGATCATCGTTCAGCTGCTCACCTCGGTGATCCCGAGCCTGGAGGCGCTGAAGAAGGAGGGCGAGTCCGGGCGCAAGGTCATCAACCAGTACACCCGCTACCTCACGGTGGTGCTGGCGCTGGTGCAGTCCTGGGGCATCGCGATCGGGCTGCAGAGCTCCTCGGCCGCGATCGATCCCGGCCCGTTCTTCCTGGCCTCGACGGTCATCACGCTGACCGGCGGCACCCTGTTCCTGATGTGGGTCGGCGAGCAGATCACCTCGCGCGGCATCGGCAACGGCTCGTCGCTGATCATCTTCGCGGGCATCGTCGCCCACCTGCCGGTGGCGATTGCGGGCGCGCTGGAGCTCGGCCGCACCGGCGCGCTTTCGCCGGTGATCATCCTGGGCGTCGCCGTGGCGGCCGTGGTGCTGGTCTACTTCATCGTGTTCATGGAGCGCGCCCAGCGTCGCCTCCTGATCAACTACCCGAAGCGCCAGGTCGGCAACCGGATGTACGAGGGCCAGACCTCGTTCCTGCCGCTGAAGCTCAACACCTCGGGCGTCATCCCGCCGATCTTCGCCTCGTCGCTGCTGCTCCTGCCGGCCACCGCGGCGAGCTTCTCGGCCAATGGCGGCAGCACCGGCTGGCTCGGTACCGTCACCGCCTATCTGGGCCACGGAACGCCGCTGTTCATGGCGCTCTACGCGGCTCTGATCATCTTCTTCACGTTCTTCTACACCGCCGTGGTGTTCAACCCGCAGGAGACGGCGGACAATCTGAAGAAGCATGGCGGCTTCATCCCGGGCATCCGTCCGGGCGAGCGCACCGCGGCCTTCATCGACAAGGTGCTGACCCGCATCACGGTGATCGGCGCCCTGTACCTGACGCTGGTCTGCCTGTGCCCGGAGATCCTGTCCTCCTACGCCTCGGCGAGCCTGGGCTTCGGCGGCACCTCGCTGCTGATCGTGGTCTCGGTGACCATGGACACGGTGGCCCAGATCCACGGGCACCTGATGGCGCATCAATACGAGGGCCTCGTGAAGAAGGCCAAGCTGCGTGGCGCCTCGACCACGCAACGCCGCCGCTGACCCTGCTACAGAAGCGGGACGAAGCCACCGACGACCCCGCCTCTGACCCAAAGGTCCGGGTGCCTCCAGGCCCCGGACCGGCTAGAAAAACACGAGACGGGCGATGCCGGGGAGGCTTCGCCACCCGCCGCTTGGGCCCGTAGAGAGTCGGGCCGGACGAGGACAACGCCATGCGCATCATTCTGCTCGGCCCCCCCGGCGCGGGGAAGGGGACGCAATCCGAGCGGATCGTACAGCGCTTCGGCATCCCGCAGCTGTCCACGGGCGACATGCTGCGCGCCGCGGTCGCCGCCGGCACGCCGGTCGGCCTCGAGGCCAAGGCCGTGATGGAATCGGGCGGCCTGGTCTCCGACCGGATCGTGGTCGGCATCGTCGCGGACCGCATCGAGGAGCCGGACGCGAAGCGCGGCTTCATCCTCGACGGCTTCCCCCGCACCGTGGCCCAGGCCGAGGCGCTCAACACGATGCTGTCCGGCAAGGGGCTGAGCCTCTCGGCGGTGATCGAGTTCAAGGTCGACGAGGACGCGCTGGTCGGACGGATCCAGAAGCGCGCGGCCGAGGCGCAGGCCCGCGGCGAGGCGGTTCGCAAGGACGACACTCCCGAAGTGTTCAAGCAGCGCCTGGAGGCCTACCGGGCCCAGACCGCGCCGCTCTCGGCCTATTATGCCAAGACCGGCCTGCTCCACACGGTCGACGGCATGCAGCCGATCGATACCGTGACCGCCGAGATCATGACGGTGCTGGAGCCGCACGCGGAACGCGTCGCCTCCTGACGCGATCTCCGGCCGGCCGCGCTACGGCGGCCCGCCGGCTTTTCGCCCGGGTTCGGTGGATGTGGGCATACTTCCGGTTACCTCGACATCAGGCTGCCGGTGGGCTGCGATGAACGGCGCCCTTGGCGCTACCGATCCGCCAGGACGAGCCCATTCTTCGAAAAATCGGGTCGTCCGCACCTCCGTGTTCGCGCCAGCCGTCGAAGAGCATCCGGGCTCGATTGACGGTGGCGCGGCGCGCTCGTCGCCTCGTCAGCCGGACGCCTCAGGCGGCTTGCCGGCGGATCGCCCGGTACCCGTCGAGCCAGGCCAAGGCGCGGGCGAGGTGGTCCGGATCGAGCACGTAATCCGATTGCGCCGGACGCGTCGGGTCGAGGGCCTTGCCGTAGCAGACGCCGTAGCGATGACCGCGCGCCGCCGCGAGGTCGAGGTAATACGGGTCGGTGAAGGTCTCCGGGGCGAGGTAGAGGATCCGCGTGCCCGGTCGGCAGAACAGCGTGTTCACCATCGCGGCGCCCATGCAGCCGACGACGTGCTCTGCGCCCGCGAAGGCGGCAGCCTGCTCCCGGGCTGAAATCCCCTCCGGATCGAACGGCTGGTAGCCGCGCGCCAGCAAGGTCCTGCAGAGGTCGTCCCACCCGACCGGGACCCGGCCCCGGTCGCGCCGGCGTATCACGAACAGCCGGGTCGGACGCCGCGGCGCCGGGCGCCACCAGCGCCGGTCGAGGCGATCCATCATCGCGATGGCCCGAGCCGACAGGTCGGCGAGGGCCTGAGGATGCTTCGGCCCCGGCAGACCGGCCACCGGCGAGGCGAAGTACAGGGTCTCCGCCCGGTAGGTCGTATCCGGCCGCAACAGGCGTAGCGTCACGTCGCGGCGGTGGAGCAAGGCGCGGAGGAGTTCGATCCGCATCCGGTCGGTCGCCGGGACGAAACCGTGCAGCAGCAGGCAGATCCGCTTGTGGCGGCGGGCCAGGTGCTCGACCGCCAGGAGGCGCGGCAGATCCTCGGCCAGCCAATGCCCCCAGTTGAACGTCCCGGAGGAGGTCAGCAGGAAATAGGCGTCGGTGCTTGGCAGCGTCCGGGACGGGCCGCCGGGTCCCGGTTGGGGAAGCGTGACGCGATCCGCGGGCCGGAAGGTCTCGAACAGCTGCAGCGTTTCGCCGTCCCGGTCGACCGTGAGGCTTCGGTCGTGGATGCGCGCCTCGTCGATCCGCACCAGGACGCTGCCCGGCGCGACGGCCTGGGCGCCGCCCACGAAGGCGAATGCCGCGGTCAGAGCGGGCAGGAGAGCCGGGTCGGCGAAGATCGCGTCGGTGTCGAGGACGCGGGTATAGCGGGCCGGGGCGTAGAGTTTTGCGACCGGGACGATCTCCAGAGCCGGGCTCGCGTGCAGCCCGGCAAGGAGATCCGCATCACCCGGGAAGCCGCCGGCGGCGTAGACGGACGGATCGCAGGAGATGTAGCGCGGCGTGGGCATGACATTCAGCGGATCAACCGCCCCACATCAACGATGTGTCATGAACATCTCCGGTTCGACCCACGTGAAGCACGGCCCGCGCGATGATGAATACGCGAGTCATGACTTAAATTATATTGATAACCATATTGCCAAATCCGATACTCACGCGCTGCAATGTTCGCCGACGGCGGTGTCGATTTGACGATCGTCCGCGCATTCTTTCGCAAGACATCACACCTCGCGCCGAGAATCGCCGAACATCCCCGCTATCCAGGGCGGCGATGGAGCCGGCTCGTGGTCGAGACCTGCCTCTGGCTGCCCGGGCGCGCGGCTCGGCCGGCGGGGCATGGAGGCTTACGGGCCGAGGCTCCGCGCGGGGCCGACAGGATCGCCCCGTTTCCGAGCAGGCGGGTCGCCGCCTCGCGGCGGACGGCTCACAGGATTCCGCCCCGGCTCAGGCCGCCTCCGAGCCGCACCGAACGTGGCGGCAGCTCGAAGGCGCGTCCGTGATCAGTTCGTCTTCGGATCGGCGACCGTGAACGCGAAGGTGGCCGAATAGGTGTCCGTGTCGGCCAGCGCGGGGGTCTGCGAGGGGGCGACGCGGTGATTGACAGCCAGCACCTGCGGGCCGGCCGCCCGCAGCGGCACTGTCGCTTCGCCGGCGGCGTCGGTCGCGGCCCGAGCCTGATCCGCCTCGCTCTTGAAGGTCGCACCGTCGGTGGCGACGACGTCAGCCCCGGAGAGCGGGCGCCCCTCGAACAGGACACGGACCCGGATCGCGCCCTTGGCGGCATTCGGCGCTTCCAGCGGCACGATCTCCAGCGGCTGGCCGACGACCCGATCCCACGGGGCGGTCGGGCCGACCGCCGCCTTGGCGTACTTGACCGACCACTGGCTCTTCTCGCCCTCCGGCACCATGCGCTTGCTGGCATTGCGATAGCTGCCATCCGCCAAGCGGACCCAGTAGCCGTTGTCGTAGGCCGCCGCGACCAGCGCGTCCCCGCTCAGGGTCGCGCGCAGAACCGGCACGGCCCCCGGCTCCGCCTGCGCGGTGAGCCCGACCGTCCGAGACGGTTCATAGGCGATGAGGCCTGTGAGCTTGCGGGCCGCCGGCATCTCGGGCTCGTGCGGATGCCCATACTGGACCATCACGCTGCCCGGACCGGGCGAGAGCCACAGATCGTGGGCGGCGGCCGGTCCGGCGAGGGCGACGGATGCGGCGGCGAGAAGGGCGATACGGATCATCGTGACAGGTCCTCCAGTGACGTAGGGGCAGCCTAACCTGGTATCCGCTCGTCTTTCAAAGCGGATGATCGAGTCTCACCCGTTGCGGACCAGGCGGGGGCCGCAAACCGTCAGATCTGGCCGCCCGGTCCTCTCGGGCGCCCCCGCCTGGATCGCCGCCAAACCGGCATGCCGGGACCGTTGAGCGGCCTCACGATGACGCGTCACCGGCGCCGCTCCGCCCGCAGGCCCCCGAAGAAATTGACGATGTCCATCGGCAGCGCCCGGCGGCCGAACAGGCGGAACGGGTTGCCGTCGGTACGGCCGTCGCGCAGCTCGACCATTGCGGTCATGCTGTTGTAGCGGAACACCATGCGGCGGTCCGCGAAGGTGGCCCAGAGCAGGCCGGGGCCGTCCTCCTCGTCCTGGAGGGCGATCGAGCCGGGCTCGGCCTCGGTGAGGATCCCGCCGGTGACGGCCAGGATCACCGGGACGACCTCGTCGGCATTCTCCTCCGCCGCCCGCAGGACCGAATCGGCGAAGGCCCGCAAGGTGGCGCCGTCGCTGGTCAGAACCGACATCTATGTTCCCTCGAGGAGCCGTGTCCGGTCCGCACGCGACGCATGGCGGCACGGCCGATCGTTCACCGGTCGTTGACATCTGGGCCCACGCACGCTAGCAGGCCGTCCTTCGTCCAATCGATCGCTGGTCCGAGGTGCCCTGTCCAGGGCCGCCCCCGGGCCACGTTGTCGTTTGGCGCGCGCAGGGGCCGGCCTCCACCGGACGCGCGCGGCAACTGCCCGGGCTTCCGGGCCTCATATGGAGCGTGATTATGGCCCGTATCGCAGGCGTCAACATCCCGACCAACAAGCGCGTCGTCATCGCGCTCCAGTACATTCACGGTATCGGCGCCAAGAAGGCCGAGGAGATCACCCAGAAGGTGAACATCCCCGCCGAGCGTCGGGTCAACCAGCTCACCGACGCCGAGGTTCTCCAGATCCGCGAGACGATCGACCGCGACTACATCGTCGAGGGCGACCTGCGCCGCGAAGTCTCGATGAACATCAAGCGCCTGATGGATCTCGGCGCCTATCGCGGCCTGCGTCACCGCAAGCAGCTGCCGGTCCGCGGCCAGCGCACCCACACCAACGCCCGCACCCGCAAGGGCAAGGCGAAGCCGATCGCCGGCAAGAAGAAGTAATTTTTTCGTCTTGGAAGGCCGTGCTCCGCTCGGCCTTCCGTTCGTCGCGCCGGGTGTCCCGCGAGGGTCCCGAAGCAGGCTCGACTGCCCTCCACGGGCGCCGCAGCCAAGTCCCAAAAAGAATCCCGAGCGCCTGGAATTACGGGCGCGCTTGAAGGAAGAGTGAGACCCGAATGGCCAAGGAACCCCAACGCGTCCGCCGCCGCGAACGCAAGAACATCGTGTCGGGCGTCGCCCATGTGAACGCCTCGTTCAACAACACGATGATCACCATCACGGACGCGCAGGGCAACACGATCTCGTGGTCGTCCGCCGGCGCCATGGGCTTCAAGGGCTCGCGCAAGTCGACCCCGTACGCCGCCCAGGTGGCCGCCGAGGACGCCGCCCGCAAGGCCTCCGAGCACGGCATGCGCACCCTCGAGGTCGAGGTCTCCGGTCCCGGTTCGGGTCGTGAGTCGGCCCTGCGCGCCCTGCAGGCCGCGGGCTTCACGGTCACCTCGATCCGCGACGTGACCTCGATCCCGCACAACGGCTGCCGTCCGCGCAAGCGTCGTCGGGTCTGAACCAACCGGTTTGACGGAGAAGCTCATGACGGGATCGAAGCCGCTTCCGGGCGTGCTGCGTTGGAACCTCGGCGACCTCACGGTCACCGCGCTCAACGACGGCTGGTTTCAGGCCAGCCTCGATCTCGTCACGGGAATCCCGAAGGACGAAGCCGGCAAGCTGCAGGTCGCGGGCTTCCGCACCGAGCAGCCCAAGATCACGCTGAACGCCTTCCTGATCACCGGCGCCGGCCGCAAGCCGGTGCTGATCGATTCCGGATACGGCGATTTCGCCCCAGTGGAGACCCTGGGGCGGTTCAGCACGGCGCTGGCGCTGACCGGCGTGAAGCCGGAGGAGATCGAGACCGTCCTGGTCACGCACCTGCATCCCGACCATGTCGGCGGGCTGGTGACCAACGGGGCGGCCCGGTTCCCGAACGCTGAGATCGTGGTCCACGCCGACGAGGCGGCCCACTGGCTGCCGGACGACGCGCTCTCGCGGGCGCCGGACGAGGCCAAGCCGTATTTCGAGGGCGCCCGCAAGGCGGTGGCGCCCTACGCCAAGCGGATGCGCGAGCATCGCGGCGGCGAGATCCTGCCGGGCATCACGGCGGTCCACCTGCCGGGCCACACGCCGGGGCATTGCGGCTTCCGCATCGTCTCCGGTGGACAGTCGCTGCTCATGTGGACGGATGTGGTGCACCTGCCCGCGATCCAGTTCAAGAACCCGGAGGCGGGTGTCGGTTTCGACGTCGATGGCGACCAGGCGCGGGTGACGCGCAAGGCCATCATGGACGAGGTGGCGCGCGAGCGGAGCTTCATCGCGGGCGCGCACCTGGAATTCCCGGCGCTCGGCTACGTGGACCGGGACGGGGCGGGCTACCGCTTCGTGCCGGCCCTGTGGGTGGGCGGCGAATAACAGACTTTGCATTCAGGGACCGTTCGGGGCGCCAGGGGGCGGCGCCGGACGGCCGAAGCGCGGGAACGGGTGTCGCGGGTCCCGGGCATGGACGAGAGGTAGGATCGTGGTCATTCAGAAGAACTGGCAGGAACTGATCAAGCCGAACAAGCTGCAGGTCTCGACCGGCGACGACCCGAAGCGGGTCGCCACCGTCGTGGCCGAGCCGCTCGAGCGCGGCTTCGGCACCACGCTCGGCAACGCCCTGCGCCGCGTGCTCCTGTCCTCGCTCCAGGGCGCGGCCGTGACCTCGGTGCAGATCGACGGCGTGCTGCACGAGTTCTCCTCGATCCCGGGCGTCCGCGAGGACGTCACCGACATCGTCCTGAACATCAAGACCATCGCGATCCGGTCGCAGACCGATGCGCCCAAGCGCATGACCCTGCGCAAGACCGGCCCGGGCACCGTCACGGCGGGCGACATCGGCACGGTCGGCGACATCCAGATCCTGAACCCGGAGCTGGTGATCTGCACCCTGGACGACGGCGCCGAGATCCGCATGGAGTTCACGGTCGCCACCGGTAAGGGCTACGTCCCGGCCGAGCGCAACCGCCCCGAGGACGCGCCGATCGGCCTGATCCCGGTGGACTCCCTGTTCTCCCCGGTGACCAAGGTCAGCTACCGCGTCGAGACCACCCGTGAGGGCCAGGATCTCGACAAGGACAAGCTGACGATGACCATCGAGACCAACGGCGCCGTGGGCCCGGAGGACGCGCTCGCCTACGCGGCGCGGATCATCCAGGACCAGCTGCAGGTCTTCGTGAACTTCGAGGATCCGCGCAAGGAAGAGGCCGCGCCGCTCGCGCCGCAGCTGCCCTTCAACCCGGCGCTCCTCAAGAAGGTCGACGAGCTGGAGCTGTCGGTCCGCTCGGCGAACTGCCTGAAGAACGACAACATCGTCTATATCGGCGACCTGATCCAGAAGTCCGAGGGCGAGATGCTGCGGACCCCGAACTTCGGCCGCAAGTCGCTCAACGAGATCAAGGAAGTGCTGGCCGGCATGGGCCTGCACCTCGGCATGGACATCCCCGGCTGGCCGCCGGAGAACATCGAAGATCTCGCCAAGCGCTTCGAAGAGCATTACTGAGGCGAAGCCGCCTCGGGCCGGACTTGGCGGCGCTGATCGGCGCCGTCTGTTTGGCCGATCCAGATCCGGGACTTCGCAGGCACGACGCGAAGTCCCAAAAATTCCCGCCGCGGGGTTATGCGGAATGAATGGCCCCGCTGTTGGGGCGCCCGGCCGTACCGTGGCACGGCGGCCGTGAAGAGAAGGAAGCCAGATCCATGCGTCACGGTTATCGCGGCCGCCGCTTCAACCGCACCGCCGAGCACCGCAAGGCGATGTTCGCCAACATGTCGGTCGCCCTGCTGAAGCACGAGCAGATCGTCACCACCCTGCCGAAGGCCAAGGACCTGCGTCCCGTGGTCGAGAAGCTCGTCACCCTGGGCCGCATCGACAGCGTCCACACCCGCCGTCTCGCCATGGCGCAGCTGCGCGATGCCGACATGGTCAAGAAGCTCTTCGCCGTGATCGGCCCGCGCTACCAGGGTCGTCCGGGCGGCTACCTCCGCATCATGAAGGCCGGCTTCCGCAAGGGCGACAACGCCCCGCTGGCCGTGATCGAGTTCGTCGATCGCGACGTCGAGGCCCGCGGCAAGGATTCCGGCCAGGTCGAGGTCGCCGAGGCGGCCTGAGCCAACGCTCCACCGACAGAACCCAAAAGAGCCGCCCCGGATCGTCCGGGGCGGCTTTTTCGTGCGCGGGCGCGGCCCAAAAAAGAACCCGCCGGCTTGCGCCGGCGGGCCTGAAGCAGGGTCCACGTTTCGATCCGTGGCGGGAGCTCGCCCTGGCGGTCAGTGTCGGCTTGACCGGGAACTCGACCGCGCCGCGGGTCCGAAACCCCTATCCCTGCTGATTCTTGTTGGGCGGATCGTCCTGATCCGGGTCGGCATCACGCCGCCTGCCTGGGAAGATACCGTGATTGCTCATGGTTCACCTCCAGTTCGTCACCCGGAGCGCAACGGCTCCGTGGGGGGTCAATGAGCCGGCAACGGTGTGGTTCCCATGCAAGTCAGGGGGACGTGCATCGGCGCTGCATGCCCCGATGTTTCGGCCCCTGCACTTGGCGCATCCAATCCCGTCATTGAGCGCAGCGAAGCAATGACGGTTTGGATCAACCGTGCCCCGCGCCCGCCCCGTCCAGCAGCTCCGAGACCCGGCTCGCCAGGTCGGCGGAGCGGAACGGCTTGGTCAGCACCGGGAGGTCGTCCGGGATCTGCATCGCCTCGGCATGGCCGGTGAGGATCAGCACCGGCAGGCTGGGGTCGCGGACGCGGATCTCGGCGGCGAGCTCGATGCCGCTCATGCCCGGCATGGCGAGGTCGGCGACGATCAGGTCGAAGCGTCCGGGCGCGAAGGACCGCAGCGCGGCCTCGCCGTCGCCGGCCTCGGTGGCGTCGTGGCCGAAGCCCGCCAGGAACGAGGCGGTGACGTGCCGGACCTGCGCGTCGTCGTCGACCACCAGGATCCGCGCCGGCCGGGCCGCCACCGGGACATCGCCCGGCGCGCGCGTCGGCTGCTGGGGCGCCTCGGCCGCGAAGGGGAGGGCGAGCTCGACCCGGGTGCCCCGGCCGACCTCGCTCTCGATGGCGAGCCGGCCCTTCGATTGCTGGGCGAGGCCGAACACCATGGCGAGCCCGAGACCGGTGCCCTGGCCCACCGCCTTGGTGGTGAAGAACGGCTCGCAGACCCGGCGCAGGATCTCGTCCGGGATGCCGGTGCCCTCGTCGGAGACGCTGACGCCGAGATAGGAGCCGTCGGCGATCTCCGGGTCGCCCGCGATGTCGAGGCGCCGCGTCGCCACCGTGATGGTGCCGCCGTCGGGCATCGCGTCCCGAGCGTTGATGCACAGGTTGAGCACCGCGAGTTCGAGCTGGTCCGGATCGACCTGGACGGCGGGCAGCCCGGCTGTCAGCTCCGTGCGGACGCTGACCAGGCCGCCGAGGCTGCGGCCGAACAGGTCGCTCATCCCGCCGATCAGGGCGTTGACGTCGGTGGCCCGCGCCTGGAGGTCGTGGGCGCGGCTGAAGCTCAGGAGCCGCTTGGTCAGGGAGGCGCCGCGCTCGGCCGCGCCGCGGGCGTTCTCGATCAGGCGCTGCACCCGGGGCTGCTCGGCGACCTTGGGGGCGGCGAGTTCCAGGCTGCCGAGGATCGCGGTCAGCAGGTTGTTGAAATCGTGCGCGATGCCGCCGGCCAGGGTACCGAGCGCCTGCATCTTGTCGGATTGGCGCAGCCGCGCCTCCAGGGTCCGCTGCTCGGTCACGTCCCGCTCGATCACCGCGAGGTGGCTGACCGCGCCGCCGGCGTCGCGGATCGGCACCCGGGTGACGTGGCTCCACAGCTCGGCGCCGACCGGGCCCTCGCTGGTCAGGCTCTCGGCCACCGTGCCGGAGCGGATCGCGGCGGCATCGGCCTCGGCCACGGTGCCGCCCTTCGCGCCGAGCAGGTCGCCCTCGCGTTGCCCGATGCAGCTGAAGACGTCCCGGCCGAGCAGGGTCGCCTTGCGGGCGTTGAGCCGCACGAACCGCCCGTCCGCATCCTTGAAGCTGATCGCGTCCTGGGCGTGGTCGAGCAGCCCGCGCAGCAGCGCCCGCTCGGTGGCGAGGTCCCGGCCCAGGCGGTGGCGCTCGAAGGCCTGCCGGACGGTCGAGCGCAGCAGGCTCGCGTCCCAGGGCTTGGTGACGTAGCCGACGATGCCGCCGCGGTTGAGCGCGGCGATCACCGCGGTGATGTCGGCATAGCCCGTGAGCAGGATCGCCTGCGCGTCGTGGAAGGCGCGGGCCTCGGCCAGCAGCGCGTCGCCGGTGAGGCCGGGCATGCGCTGGTCCGACAGGACCACGGCGATGTCGGGCTCGGCGTGCAGGATCTCGAGCGCCTCGTTCGGGTTCGAGGTGGTCAGCACCCGGTAGGAATCCTCGAACAGGTCCTCCAGGGCGATCAGGATATCCGGCTCGTCATCGACGGCCAGGATGGTCCCGCGGGGGCCATCGAACCCGGCCTCCTGAGCGTGGTGCGAATGCGTCTCTGTCACCGAACCGGTGTCCACTGCAGCGGGGAATGCTCGTCCGACCGTGCCTTCACTCATGCGCTGGCCGCCTGCCGCGGAATCCCGATCACGAAGCAGGCTCCCCCGTCCGGCGCCGCCTCCACGGTGAGCGAGCCGCTATGCGCCTGAACGACGCTGTAGGCAATCGCAAGACCCAGGCCGGTGCCTGAACCCACCGGCTTTGTTGTGAAGAATGGCTCGAATATCTTCTCACGCAGGTCTTCCGGGATACCAGGACCAGTATCGCTGATGCGAATCTCGTCGACCTCCGGTGTTGATAGGGTGTTGATCCGGATAATGCCACCCTCCGGCATGGCGTCGGCGGCGTTGCCGAGGATGTTCATCACCACCTGGTTCAGCAGCGCCGGGGTGCAGTGAATCTCGGGCCGGCCGGCGAAGCTGCGCTCCACGGCGATCCGGTCGCCGAGCTTGTGCTGGATCAGCGCCAGCACGGTCTCGATCGCCTCGGGCACGTTGACGAGTGCCCGCTCGCCCTCGTCGAGGCGGGAGAACTTGCGCAGGTTGAGCACGAGGTCCTGGATCCGGGTCAGACCCATCCGCATGGAACCGACCCGCTGGCGGGCCTTGTCGAGGGCGCGGGTGGCGGCCTCCGGGGCGGCGTTCGGCAGCTCGTTGAGCAGGCGCTCCACCGTGCCCTGGTGCGCCAGGATGAAGGCCAGGGGGTTGTTAATCTCGTGGGCGATGCCGGCGACCAGCTCGCCCAGCGAGGCCATCTTGGCGGCCTGGACCAGCTTGGCCTGGGCCTCGGTGATCTGCCGGTTGGCGTCGGCGAGGTCGCGGTTGGCCCGCTCCAGGGCGTCGGCGAGGCGGGCGCGCGCCTCGGAGGCCTCGGCCTCGGCGCGGGCGCGCTCCACCGCCCGCTCGCGCTCGCCGAACTGGCCGGCGATGCGGCGGTCGTCCTCCTCCAGCAGGCGCCGGCGGACGAAGCCGCGCACGCGCAAGGCCAGCACCTCGGCATCGGTCTTCGAGACCACGTCGTCGGCGCCGGCCGCGAAGGCCTCGACCAGAAAATCCTTGGCCGGGTCGCTGCCGGCGATGCCGACGAGGTGGAAGCCGGCGCCGGCCGCCTGGCCGGAGCGGCGCTGGCTGATCGCCCGGCACAGGGTCAGGCCGTCATAGGCGTGGCCGAGCAGGTCGACGGTCACGCAGTCGAACGCATCCTCGGCGACCCCGTCGAGGGCGTTAAGCGCCGCCTCCGGCCCGTCGGCGGTGGCGACGTGGTGGCCCTCCTGCCCGAGGAGGCCTGCCAGGAAGGTCCGGTAGGTGAGGCTGCCGTCGATCACCAGGATCCGGCCGCGCCGGAACGCGGCGGCGCCCGGGCCCTCGCCGTCGCCCGACGCCCGGCGCTCGCGCAGCAGGGCGCGGATGCGCAGGATCATCAGGTCGCGGTCGGCGGATTTCGGCAGGTAGGCGTCGGCGCCGCTCTCGAGGCCCTTCCGCTCGCCGCCGCCGCCGCCGGTGAGCATCAGGACCGGCAGGGCGCGGGTGCGCAGGGACAGGCGCATCTGCCGGATCAGCTCGTCGCCGTCCATGCCGGGCAGGTGGTAATCGGCCACCACGAGGTCTGGCTGCGTGCGGTTGAGATGGTCGAGGGCGGCCTCGGCCGAAGGGCAGCGCTCCACCGCGAAGCCGTGGGCCTCCAGGAGGAGGCGCAGCTCCAGGGCCTGCGTCTCCGAATCCTCAACCAGCAGGATCCGGGCGGGCCCGTCCTGGGCGCCGGCCTCGCTCCGGCTCACGGCCGCGCCCCGGGATCGGCGAGCCGCAGGACGTGGTCGCCGATCCGGTCCAGCGGCAGGATCGTGCGGGCGGCGCCGAGCCGCACCGCGGCCGCCGGCATGCCGTAGACCACCGCGGTGCTCTCGTGCTCGGCGACCGTCTGGGCGCCGGCCCGGTGCATGTCGGCGAGCCCGACGGCCCCGTCCTCACCCATGCCGGTGAGCAGCACGCCGATCCCCGCGGCGCCGGCCTGGCGGGCGAGGGAGCGGAACAGCACGGTGGCGGCCGGGCGCTGGCCGGAGACGGGCTCGGTGTCGACCACCCGCAGCACGCGGCCCGATCCGAGCTCGAGATGGCGGTCGCCGGGCGCCACGTAGACGCGGCCGGGCTCGGCCCGCTCGCCGTCCTGCGCCAGGGAGACCGGCAGGGCCACGACGCTGTCGAGCCAGTTCGCGAACCCCTCCATGAAGGCCGCGCCCATATGCTGGACCACGAGCACCGGCAGCGGGAAGGTCTTGGGCAATGCGCCGATCACCCGGGCGAGCGCCGGCGGGCCGCCCGTGGAGGCCGCGATCGCCAGCAGGCTCGGGGCCTGCCCGGCCAGGTCGGCCGGCGCCGCGAAGGATCCCGAGAAGGCGGCCAGGCTGTTCCGGCCGGCCCATTCGGTGCCGATCGGGCGCCGCCGGATCACCGGGACCTGGGCCATGATCCGCAGCTGGGTGCAGATCTCGCCGGCCACCGCCTCGTAGCCGGCATGGGTGGTGGCCACGGGCTTCTCGACCACCGACAGGGCGCCGGCGCGCAGGGCGTTCATCGAGATCCGCAGGGAGGAATCCTCCACCGAATCGGCGATCACGACGATCGGGGTCGGCTGCTCGGCCATGATCCGGCGCGTGGTCTCGAGACCGTCGATGCCGGGCAGGCGGATATCCATCGAGATCACGTCGGGCCGCACCGTCTGGAGGGTGCCCAGCGCCTCCTCGCCGGAGGCCACCGCGGCGACCAGTTCGAGCCGGGGATCGCGCGAGACGATGTAGCGCAGCAATTCGCGCACGACGAGGCTGTCCTCGACCAGCATCACCCGCACGGGCGTCATAGCAGCTGCCCGATCGTGTCGAGCAGATGGCGCTGGTCGAATTTCTGCTTGGTCAGGTAGGCGTCCGCGCCGAGGTCGAGGCCCCGGGACACGTCGGCGGCATCCCCGCGCGAGGTCATCAGGATCGTCGGCAGCCGGGCGAAGCGCGGGTCGGCGCGCAGCGCCTTCAGCAGGCCGAAGCCGTCGAGGCGCGGCATCTCCACGTCGGCGAGGACCAGATCGACGGGCTCGATCTCGGCGCGCAGCCGGTCGAGGGCGTCCTGACCGTCGACGCAGACGACCACGCGGTAGCCGGCGGCTTCCAAGATGCCCTTCTCCAAGGTCCGGGTGGTGATCGAATCGTCGACGACCAGGATGGTCGCCCGCGCGGTGGCGCGCTGTGAGGTCGTCGAACGTGGAGCCTGCGCCATCGTTCCGGCCGACAGGCCCGCAGATGTCGCACTCGCCCGCGCGGCGAGCCCCTCCGGGTCGAGGACCAGCACCGGCACGTCGCCGGGCAGCACCGCGGTGCCGGCGATCAGGTCGGGATCGGACCCGAAGGACGGTGCCGGAAGGACCAGCAGCGCCCGGACATCGTGCAGGCGCTCGACCCCCAGCGCCAGGCGGCTGCCGCCGGCCCGGAGCAGCACCGCGATCAGGATCGCCGGATCCTGGCCGGCGGCATCCGGGGCGGCGGGTGCCTGGCCCAGGATCTCGGTGAGATCGGTGACCGGGTGGTTGGTGGCCGCCTTGCCGTCGCCGACCCGAAGGATCGTCCGGCCCATGGCCACCGGCAAGGCGGCCCGGTCGAGCCGCAACAGGCGCTCCACGGCGCCCCCCGGCAGGGCATAGGTCCGACCACCCGCTTCGACCAGCAGCAGGCTGCGCCGCGCCGCCGAGAGCGGCAGGCTGAAGACCAGGGCGGTGCCGGCGGGCTCGCGCGGCTCCAGGCGGACGCTGCCGAGGAGCTGGCGGGCCGCGTCGGCGGCGACCGACAGGCCGTAGCCGCGTCCCGACAGGGTATCGACCGCCTCCGCGGTGGAGAAGCCGGGCTCGAAGACGAGGCGCAGCAGGGTCTCGGGATCGTCGGCCTCCCCGGGGGCGAGCAGGCCGCGGGCGCGGGCGGTGGAAGCGATCCGGGCCAGGTCCGGCCCCGGCCCGTCATCCGCGACGGTGACCTGCAGGCGCGAGCCGCGCACGGCCACCTCCAGCCCGAGCCGCAGGGCCTCGGGCTTGCCGGCGGCGCGGCGGATCTCCGGGCTCTGCCAGCCATGGCTGAGGGCGTTGCGCAGGGCGTGGAGCAGCGGGTCCTTCAGGGCCTGGAGCAGGCCGCGCTCCACCGGCAGGTCGAGGCCGCGCAGGTCGAGATCGACGTCGCGGCCCTGCTCCCGGGCGGTCTCGCGGATCGAGCGGGCGAGGGGGCCGAGCACGGTCTCGGCCGGCACCAGGGCGAGGCGCTCGGCCTCGGCGCGGACCCGGAACGCCGCGCCCTCGATCGCGCTGGTCGCCGCGGCCTGGCGGCGGGACAGCTCGGCGGCCTCCCGGGCGAAGCCGCCGAGACGGGCGGCCAGCGCCCGCAGCGCCGGGGCCTCCGCGTCGGATTTCGCGGCCAGCGCCTCGGCGCCGACGCGCATGTCCCGGGCGAGCCGGGCGAGGCGCGCCAGGCCCTCGGCGGCGGGCGCCTGCGCCGCCAGGGTGCTGGTCAAGTCGTGGCTCGCCCGCGCCAGAGCCTCCACGGCCTCACCGGGCACGCGCAGGATCGCGGCGCCGGATTCGGCGGGCTCGGGGGGCGGTGCGGGGGTCGGCGCGGCGAAGGCGGGCGGGGCAGGGGGTTCGGCCGGCGGCGCCTCGGGGGGCGGAGCGGGCGGCGGTGCGGCGTCCTCCGGGGCCTCCCCGGGCAGGCCGAGGCATTGCCCTAAAGCCGTCAGGGCGTCGGCCGGCATGTCCGGCCCGGCGCCGTCCTGGAGGCCGGCGACGTAGGTCTCGATCCGGTCGAGGGCGAGGTGGACCGCGTTGGCCGCCTCGCGGTCGAGGGCGCGCGCGCCGGTGCGGACCCGCTCGAACAAGGTCTCGAGCCGGTGGGCGACCGCCTCCACGGGGGGCAGGTCGACGGCGCGGGCGGCGCCCTTCAGGCTGTGCGCACGGCGGAACACGTCGTTCCAGTCCGGGGTCGCGCTCCCGAGCGCGGCCCGGATCGCCGTGACGTGCTCGCGGTGCTCGACGTCGAAGGCGGCGAGGAGGAGCTGGCGGATATCGGCGGCCAAGACGGCGCCCGCCCTCAGTGCCGGTAGCGTTCGGCCAGGGCCATGAGGGCCTGGGCGAGTTCGGTGAGGTTGGCCGAGGCCGCCTCGACCTCGCGGGTGCCGGCCGCCGTCTGCTGGCTGGCCTGGCGGATATTCTGCAGCGCCCCCATCACCTGCTCGATCCCGAGCTGCTGCTGGTTGGTCGAGGCCACGATCTGCTGGAAGGTCTGGACGTTCTCCTCGACCCGCGCCGTGATCTCCTCGATCGTCCGCTGCGTCGTGTCCGAGCGCGTCTTGCCGGCCGCCGCCCGCTTCACCGCCTCCTCGGTGAGCATCACCGAGGTGTTGATGCCCCGCTGGATCTCACCCAAAATCCCCCGGACCTGCCCCGTGGCCGCCTTGGCCTGGTCGGCCAGAAGCTTCATCTCCGAGGCCACAACCGCGAAGCTGCGCCCGCTCTCGCCGGCCGCCGCCGCCTCGATGGCGGCGTTGAGCGCCAGCAGATGCGTGCGCTCCGAGATGTCGTTGACCGTCTCGATGATGTCGCCGATCGTCTGGGTCTTCTCCGACAGGCTGACGATGTTGCCGGCCACGGCCTCCGCCTGCTCGCGGATCGCGTCCATGGCCTTGGCGGTGTCGGAGACCGCGCGCAAACCCTGGCGGGAGGTCTGGGCGGTGGCCTGGGCGGTGGCGATCACCTCGGTGGCGCGCTTGCCGATCTGCGCGCCGGAATGGGTGATCTCGTCCACCGTGGCGGCGGTCTCCTGCACGGCGGCGAATTGCTCCTCCACCGAGGCCGCCTGCTGCTGGGCCGAGGCGCGGATCTCGGCGGCGGCGGCGTTGAGGTCGGCGGTGGCGGCGCGGTT
>NZ_FOQW01000035.1:0-23337 GCF_900113845.1 Methylobacterium brachiatum
AGCGTCCGGATGCGGTCGCGGCGCCCGGTGAGGATCTTGTGCGGGTAGCACTGATGGCCGACATCCCAGACGATGCGGTCGTCGGGGGTGTCGAACACGTGGTGCAGCGCGACGGTGAGCTCGACCACGCCGAGCCCGGAGCCGAGATGGCCGCCGGTGATCGAGACCGCGTCGATCATCTCGGCCCGCACCGCGTCCGCCACCGCCTGCAGCTCCGATTCGGGAAGCTGGCGCAACGCAGCCGGCTCCGGGACACGGTCCAGCAACGCTGAGTGCTCAGAGGATATTGCCAAGGATCGCATCCGCTCGTTCGAGTGTGGCGACGGCCCGGTCATGCGGGGTCCCAGGAGAGGATCCTGGCCGTCCCGACGCCAGCACCCGGGGGCGCGCGTTCATGCTAGAACCGACCCGTCCGCCGCTGTCATGATAGTGCCAGGTACGGACGATCGCCGGCGCGATCAATGTCCGATTGGCGATTTTTTCAGTTACGTGCCCTTACCGCCACATGAGGTCCGCTCTTGAGCCCGGCTCGTCTGTGCACAATTTTGCTCATGCTGGCGATTACGCCCAGCGGCCAAGCTTATGCCGGGCCGCGTCCGCCGGACGGCAACCTCGACTTCCCGTGCAACTTCCTGGGCGCCTGCCCGGAGCGGGTCTCCCCCGGCGGCCCCGACCACGACGCGCGGCCGTTCAGCCGCAGCCTCGGCCGACCCTGCGCCTGGCGCGAGCGGCCGACCCCGGAGGGCCCTCGGCGGGTGCGGGTATGCTGGTGAGGCCGCTCCGGGGGCCTTTTGCCGCGGCGCTCGCCTTCCTGGCCCTCGCGGGATCGGCCGAGGCCGAGGTCACCTGCCCGGCCTTGTTCGCCAATGGCCTGGCGCCGGTCCTGACCAACCCGAAGCTCGCCGCCCGCACGGTGCCGCTGTGCTTCGAGGCCTTCGCGGTGCTGCATTCGGGGGTGACGCGCACGCCGCTCTACTCCGCCGAACACCTCACCCGGGCCAGCGTCGCCGAGGCCCGCAAAGTCGCCCGGGACGACGCGTTCCACGAAGAGACGCGCCTGCCGGAGGCCGAGCGCGCGTCGCTGGAGGATTACGTCCGCAGCGGCTTCGACCGGGGCCACCTCGCCCCGGCGGGCGACATGCCGACCTTGAGCGCCCAGGCCGAATCGTTCAGCCTGGCCAACATCGTGCCGCAGAACCGGGTGCTCAACCGCGGGCTCTGGGCCGATATCGAGGAGGGCACGCGGCGGCTGGCGAGCCGGCGCGGCTCGATCTTCGTGGTCACCGGGGTGATCTTTTCCGGGGACGCGGTGCAGCAGATCAAGGGCGGCGTGCTCGTGCCCACCCAGCTGTTCAAGGCGCTCTACGACCCGGCGAGCGGCGAGGCCGGCGCCTACCTGTCCCGGAACGACGAGTCGCGGGACTGGCGCGCGGTCTCGATCGACGAGCTGACCCGCGAAGCCGGGATCGACGTGTTCCCGAACCTCCCGGCCGCCGCCCGGGCCAGCGCCATGACCCTGCCGGATCCCCATGCCGGGGCGCGTTCGGAGGGGCACCGGCCCCGGCCCGAGCCGAGCTGGCAGGACTGGCTGAGCCGCGAGATCAACCGCGCCGTGCGCAAGGTCCTGCGCGACCTGATGCGCTCGATTTTCTGAGAGGGACCATGTCAGAGGACAAGCCGAGCCGCCGGAAGGCCAAGGCGGACGCGTTCGAGCCCTTCGCCGACGATGCGGCGGTGCGCAATATCGGCGCCCTCAGCTTCGAGAACGGCACCGACCGAATCGCCCTGCACGGGTCCCTGGACCTGACCAGGGACAAGGCCGGCCTCGCCCAGGCGCGCCTGCTCCAGGCGACCCTCGACGCCATCGTGAAGGCCCTGGAGGCCGGCGACCTGCCCGAGGCGGTGGCGGACGCGCCGGACGCCGCGCCGCGATCGGTGGCCAATCCCTTCGCCTGAGCGCGCGACGGGCGGCGTCGCATCCTTGCCGCTGCCCGGCGGGCCTGATACTCGGTCGGCGACATTCTTATATCGTGGGGAACGCGCGTACAGGACGGGTCGACGACCCCGGGCCTGCCCCGTGCCGCTGGCACGCACCGCGCTCACCCCACCAACGCGCCGAGGACGTTCCGCGATGGCTCGCGAATTCATCTACCACATGCGGGGACTCACGAAGTCCTATCTGGGCGGCAAGAAGGTCCTGGAGGACGTCAACCTGTCGTTCTACCCGGACGCCAAGATCGGCGTGCTGGGCATCAACGGCTCGGGCAAGTCGACCCTGCTCAAGATCATGGCCGGCATCGACACCGAGTGGACCGGCGAGGGCTTCGTCGCCCAGGGCGCCCGGGTCGGCTACCTGCCGCAGGAGCCGCAGCTCGATCCGAACAAGTCGGTCCGCGAGAACGTGATGGAGGGCGTCGCCGAGAAGCAGGCGCTGCTCGACCGCTACAACGAACTCGCCATGAACTATTCCGAGGAGACCGCCGACGAGATGACGGCGCTCCAGGACAAGATCGAGGCCCTGAACCTCTGGGAGCTCGATTCCAAGATCGACCAGGCCATGGAGGCGCTGGGCTGCCCGAGCGACGAGCAGCCGGTGGCGACCCTGTCGGGCGGCGAGCGCCGCCGCGTCGCCCTGTGCCGCCTGCTCCTGTGGGAGCCGGAGCTGCTGCTCCTCGACGAGCCGACCAACCACCTCGACGCCGAGACGGTGAACTGGCTCGAAGGCCACCTGAAATCCTATCCGGGCGCGATCCTGATCGTGACCCACGATCGCTACTTCCTCGACAACGTCACCAGCTGGATCCTGGAGCTCGATCGCGGCCGGGGCATCCCGTACGAGGGCAACTACTCGGCCTGGCTGGTGCAGAAGCAGAAGCGTCTCCAGCAGGAGGGCCGCGAGGACATGGCCCGCCAGCGCTCGATCGCCCGCGAGCAGGAGTGGATCGCCGCCTCGCCGAAGGCCCGGCAGTCCAAGTCCAAGGCCCGCATCACCCGCTACGAGGAGCTGGTCGCCAAGCAGAACAACAAGGTCGACGCCGCCGCGCAGATCGTCATCCCGATCGACGAGCGGCTCGGCAACAACGTCATCGAGTTCGAGCACCTCAACAAGGCGTTCGGCGACCGCCTGCTGATCGAGGATCTCTCGTTCAAGCTGCCGCCGGGCGGCATCGTCGGGGTGATCGGCCCCAACGGCGCCGGCAAGACCACCCTGTTCAAGATGATCACCGGCCAGGAGAAGCCCGACGGCGGCAAGATCTCCATCGGCGAGACCGTGCATCTCGGCTACGTCGACCAGTCGCGCGACGCCCTCGATCCGAACGCCACGGTCTGGCAGGAGGTCTCGGGCGGCAACGACATCATCTACTTCAACAAGCGCGAGATCAATTCTCGCGCCTATTGCGCGGCCTTCGCGTTCAAGGGCGGCGACCAGCAGAAGAAGGTCGGCACCCTGTCGGGCGGTGAGCGCAACCGCGTCCACCTGGCCCGGACCCTGAAGGGCGGCGCCAACGTGCTGCTGCTCGACGAGCCGACCAACGACCTCGACATGGAGACCCTGCGCGCCCTCGAGGACGCGCTGGAGGATTACGCCGGCTGCGCGGTGATCATCAGCCACGATCGCTGGTTCCTGAACCGCATCGCCACGCACATCCTGGCCTTCGAGGGCGACAGCCACGTCGAATGGTTCGAGGGCAACTTCTCGGATTACGAGGCCGACAAGATGCGCCGGCTCGGCGCGGACTCGCTGATGCCGAAGAAGATCAAGTACAAGAAGTTCTCCCGGTAAGGATCGGTCCCGGCCTTCGGGCCGGGACGCGCCGCAAGGGCACGGGACGGGGCTCGCCGGACTCTTACGGCCCCCGTCCAACCCACTCCTCTCGTCCGAAGTCGCGCGCAGCGCGCCGCGAGGGAGCCCTCCGGGGATCGCGCGTCTGTCTCGAGGCCTCCGCGCCGCGTCGGCACCTCGGGATGAGGGTGGGCGACGTCGTCGGAAGTCCCGTCAGCCCACCCGCGCCCGCGCCGCATCCAGCATCGCCGCCAGGCTCTCCGGCAGGGGGATTGCGGGCGCCCAGCCGGTGGCGGCCACGAAGGCCGAGGGATCGCAGCCCTGGCTGCGTACCCCCGTGGGCCGGGTCCGGTCGGGCTCGACCTGCACGGTGAACGCCGCATCGGTCAGGCCGCGGAACGCGTCGAGGATCGCCGAGACCGGCGTCACGATCCCCGTGCCCACGTTGTAGATGCCGCCGTCCGGCAGTTCCTCGACCCGGTCGAGGACGCGCAGGCACGCCGCCGTCACGTCCGACACATCGATGAAGTCGCGCCCTGCGGCGAGGTCGCCGACCGCCAGAATCGGCGGGGCCAGGCCGCGCTCGATGCGAGCGATCTGGCCGGCGAAGGAGGCGGCCGCGAAGGTCTCGCTCTGGCCGGGCCCGATATAGTTCGCCGGCCGCAGCACGAGGTGCCTCACGCCGGCATTGGCGAGCACGTCGCGCAGGATGTACTCGCAGGCGCTCTTGGTCCGGCCCGATATGGTGTCGGGCCGGGGCGTCACCGCCTCGTCGGGCCGGGGCTTGTCGCGGAACGCCGCGCCGTAGACGACGGTCGAGCTCAGGAACACCAGGGTCGCCCGGGTCCGCGCCACCGCCTCGGCGAGGTTGAGGGTGCCGAGGAGGTCCGCCCGCCAGGCATAGGCCGGCGTCTCGCTCGACCGCGCCACGGAGGCGAGGGCCGCGAGGTGGAACACCACGGTCGGGTCGAAATCCGCCACCGCCGCGTTGAGCGTGTCGGCCTCGAACGGATCGACATCGAGGAGGGTGACGCCGTCGAGCGGCGGCTGCGGGTGCCGATCGATGCCGAGGATCCGGCGTCCCTCGGGACGGTCCCGTCGCAGCGCCTCGAGCAGGCGTCGGCCGAGAAAATCGCCGGCTCCGGTGACGAGGACGCGCATGAACCCTGCCCTTCCCCGGCCCGCCGGGATCGATCCGACGCCTCTATAGCGTGTTCGCCGGCGATGCGAGCGGAGTGGACGGCCGGACGGACCTCACGGGCCTGTGAAATCGCGCCGACGCTCAAGCCCCCCGCTCGATCATTCCGGGTAACCGCGGGCGAACCCGGGATCCGGAGCCGCCGACGGTGCATCGCCTGATGCCACCCGTGTTTCCGGGCTCCGCTTCGCCGCCCAGGAGCGACAGGGTGGTTTACTTCGCCTGCGTGACACTGCCGACCGACGGGTCGATCCGAGACGCCGGGATATGCACGCGACAAAATTGTCGGCGCGCGGATCCAGGTCCGATATGGGTCTCGGCACCGTCGGGCGCCCATGACGTCGTCTCGGGCGACCAGCGTCGCTCGATGGCCGTGGCGCGTCGCGCGGACACAGGCGCGTGAGCGGTGCAGTCTGTCCCCGCATTCCGGCGCCGAGAGACTATTATTGCTCCGATTCCGACAAGCGGGTGTTCCGGTGATGGCTGCGTGAAGAGCCTCGACGATTTCGGGCGCGTGCCCTTCGGCGGCGTGGCATCTTCGCCGCGGCCCGTGCGCGCGCCGGCGCCGGAAGCCGCGCCGCGAAAACCCGTCCGGGACGCGCGGGTCGACGTGCTGCGCGGCTTCGCGCTGCTGATGATCTTCATCGACCACATCCCGCGCAACGCGCCGGCGGCGTTCACCCTGCACAATCTCGGCTTCTCGGACGCGGCCGAGATCTTCGTGCTGCTGGCCGGGTACTCGTCGATGGTGGCCTATGGCGGCCTGTTCGGTCGGGCCGGCATACGGGCGACCCTGGTGCGGATCGGCCGGCGCTGCCTGCGGATCTACCTGTTCCAAGCCGGGCTGCTGCTCGCCACCCTGGTCATCGTCCGGATCTGGATGGATCTCACCGGGCTGACGCCGCGCTTCGGCGTCGCGCCGCTGCTGCAGATGGGGCTTCTGCCGGGGCTGCTGCGCGGGCTCGCCCTCAACGCGCTGCCCAACTACCTCGACATCCTGCCGCTCTACATCCTGCTGCTGGCCCTGTTCCCGGCTATCTATTTCGGGATGCGGCGTGGGATCTGGGGTGTGCTGGCGCTGTCCGGGACGCTGTGGCTCGCCGCCAATGTCGACCACACCCTGAACCTGCCCAACGCCGCCGCGGTGGATGACGGCTGGTACTTCAACCCCTTCGCCTGGCAGTTCCTGTTCGTGATCGGGGCGGCGCTGGCGGTGGCGGTCCGGGCCGGCGACGGCCTCCTGCCCTGGCGGAACTGGGCCGCGGCTCTGGCCTTCGCCTACCTGGCCTTCGGGCTGCTGCAGGGCGGCTCCTGGGGGGAATGGGGTCTTCCGGACCTCCGGCCGCTGGCGATCGCGGCGCCGGACAAGAGCCATGTCGGGCCGCTGCGCCTGCTGCACATCCTGGCCCTGACCTACCTGATCTTCAGCGCACCCGCCGTGCGGCGCCTCTCCGGGTGGCGGCCATTGCGGCTGATCGATGCCTGCGGCCGGCACTCGCTGGAGATCTTCGCCGCCGGCTGCCTGGCGGCGCTGATCGGGCGGATCCTCTACCGCACCTTCGACGCGACCTGGCCGCTCCAGATCGCGGTCAACCTCACCGGATTGGCGCTGATGCTGGCTCTTGCCAAACTCCTCGACGCGCACGCTGTGGCCCGGCGCCGCTGAGGGATCCTCGGAACAGACCCGAGCCGAGACCCGTTTCCGCCCCCGATACCGGGCACCGGAGCGATCGAAAAAAATGCCGCGGATGCGCCGCAAGAGCGATCTCCCGGAGAAGGTGTGCGCCCAGTGCGGGCGGCCGTTCGCCTGGCGCAAGAAGTGGGAGCGCGTCTGGGACGAGGTCCGCTACTGCTCCGACCGGTGCCGGGCCGAGGCGCGGAAAGCGTCGAAAGGCTGAGGCTCAGGCGCCGCCGGCGGCCGTCAGCGCATCCGGCGTATCGATGTCGAGGGCGGTCGCCGCATCGCCCGGGATCTCGAGGATATCGGACCGGTCCTTGAGCAGCGGCCCGGCGCCGCGGTCGCCGGTGAGCCGGGCGATCTCGGGTGCCAGGCGGCGCAGGTTCAGGAGCACCGGATTTCCGCGCCGGCCATCCTGGACCGGGACGACCGCCGCCACGGCCTTCGACGAACCTGCGAAGGCATCGGCCAGGCGGTCGATATGCGCTTCGCCGATCCGCGGCATATCCCCGAGCACGACCACCGCCGCTTCGCAGGATTGCGGCAGGGCGGCCAGGCCGGCACGCAGCGAGGTGGACAGACCGGCGCGGAAATCCGGGTTCTCGACGACGATCAGATCGAGCCCCGCCAGCGCCGTCCGAACCGCATCGGCATGCGCGCCCAGCACGACGACCACCGGCCGCGGCCGGGCCGCCAGCGCAGCCTCGGCGGCATGACGGACCAGCGGTCTTCCGTCGAACAGCGCCAGCATCTTGGGCTCGGAACCGAACCGGGTGCCGAGACCCGCGGCGAGCAGGATCGTCCCGACCTCAGGCATCGGGATCCGCCGCCTCGCCGCCGGCCCGGGGCTGCGGCCGCGAGACGATCTCTATCAGCAACCCGCCGACCCCCAGGGCGACGATATCGGCGCGGGTCACGGGCAGGTCCGCGAGCAGGCGGTGCAGGATCCAGTCGAAGCCGTTCTCCTTGGGCGAGCGCGCGCAGCCCGGCGCCCCGATCACCGGCACACCCGCCCGGCTGCCGACGAGCAGCAGGTTCCCGGGATCGACCGGCATGCCGAGATGCTCGACCAACCCGCCGGCCGCCGCGATCCCGGCCGGGATCACGTCGCGCCGGTCGGCGATGGCCGAGGCGCCGAACACGACGACGAGATCGGCCCCGGCGCCGTCGATCGCATCCCCGAGCGCCGCCGCCACGGCGTCGGCCGTATGCGGCACCCGATCCTCGCGGACGATCTCGGCCCCCGCCGGGGCGAGGCGCTCCGCCAGGACCCGGAGCGTCTTGTCGATGGTCGCCTCTTTGAGGCTCGGCAGGCGGGTCGAGACCACGGCGATACGCCGCCGCCGATAGGGCGCCACCGCCAGCGCGCCGGCCGTCTCAGTCGCGCAGGCCCCGGCCAGCACCGCCCCCGGCACGGCGTAGGGAATGATCTTCACGGTGGCGACCATCTCGCCCTCGACCACCGGCTTGAACGGCGGCAAGGTCGCCACCGTCACAGCCTCGTCGACGGCGTTGACCGCGTCGATCCGGGCCGGCGCCAGGGTGAGCACCCCGGCGGTCTCGGCGAACAGGTTGCAGCGGCCGGTGAACGGGGCCTCCACGCGCAGGTTGTCCCCGCGCAGATGCGCGGCCAGCCGCGCCGCCGCGTCATCCTCGCCGACATCGCCGGGCTCGAGGGCGGCCGCCACGATCTCCGACAATCCGGCCTGCGACAGGCCGCTGGCCACCTCCTCCGGGATCACCGCGCCCTTGCGCAGGGTGATGCCGTCGCGCCGGACCGTATGGGCGCTGATCAGACCGGCCGCCTCGGCGACCGGCACGGGGCCGAACCTCACGCGACCTCCGGGCGGGGGACCCGGCGGAGCGCCGCCACGATCTCGGCCAGCACGGCGAGCGCGATCTCGGCCGGGCTGACCGCCCCGATGGCGAGCCCGATCGGCGCGCGGATCCGGCCGATCTGCTCGGGCGAGAACCCGGCCTCCGCGAGCCGGGCCGTGCGGGCCGCATGCGTCTTCCGCGAGCCCAGCGCGCCGACGTAAAAACACTCGGCCGTGAGCGCGGCCTTCAGCGCCGGATCGTCGATCTTGGGGTCGTGGGTCAGGGCGGCGAGCGCGCAGTAGCGGTCGAGGCGCGGCACGCGGCCGCCGAGGGCGGCGTCCGGCCATTCGGCCACGAGCTCGACGCCCGGGAAGCGGTCCGGGCTGGCAAAGGCCGTGCGCGGGTCGATCACGGTCAGCGCGAGGTCGAGCCCCGCAACCATGGGCGCCATCGCCTGCGAGATGTGGACGGCGCCGATCACCACGAGGCGCACCGGCGGGACCTGCACGGTCAGGAACGTCTGCCGCCCGTCGATCTCGACGAGCCCGCTCTTGCCCGAAGCCAGATGCTTGCGCAGCACCTCCGCCAGGGGATCGGCGGCGATCTCGGCCTCGCGGACGAGGCGCTGGCTCCCGTCCGCCAGGTCGGTGACCAGGATCGTCGCCCGGCGCGCGGCGCGCTCGGCGGTCAGGATTTCCAGGGTCTCGGTGCGCATCAGTCGACCCGCTCGACGAAGACGCGGATCCGGCCGCCGCAGGACAGCCCGGCCCGCCACGCCGTCTCGTCGGCGACGCCGAATTCCAGGATGCGGGGCGCTCCGGCCTCGATCACCTCGATCGCCTCGGTGATCACGGAACCCTCGACGCAGCCGCCCGAGACGGACCCCAGAAAGTTGCCCTCGGCATCGACCACGAGATGGCTGCCCACGGGCCGCGGCGCCGAGCCCCAGGTCTCGATCACGGTGGCGAGCGCCACGGCGCGTCCGTCCCGCCGCCAGGAAGAGGCGGCGGCGAGGATATCTGTATCGGTGCTGAGCATGGCCCTCGAGACCTCGGCCGGCGGGTGCCCCCCGCTTGTCTCAGGTATGGCCCCAGCGCCGCCGTGCAAGGCGCGGCGGCTCCATTCCAGCACGCCTTGGCCGATCGGCGCGCGGGTGCGATAACGGATCAGCCCCCGCATCCGTCGCCCCCATGTCCGCCCCGATGACACGGCCCCTTTGCCGCCAGTCCCGGCCCCGCCTCGGCGGGCGGTTCAGGCGCGGGCGCGCGAGCCCGTGAACGCCCCCGATCCCGGCCTGGCCCGGGCCCTGCGGACGGATCCGCCGCGGTCGCGCTCGGCGCCGCACCGGCTGTGGAAGCGGCTGAGCCGGTGGATCGGCGATGCGTTGCCGAAGGGGCTCTACGCCCGGTCGCTGATCATCATCATCGCGCCGGTGGTCCTGCTCCAGTCGGTGATCGCCTACACCTTCATGGAGCGGCACTGGCAGCTCGTGACCAAGCGCCTGTCCGCGGCGGTGACCGCCGATGTCGCCGCGCTGATCGACATCTACGAGAGCTATCCGCAGGACCGGGACGCCGAGACGTTGTCGCGCATCGCGGCCGAGCGGCTGAACCTCGACCTCGACATCCTTAAAGGCGCCAAGCTCCCCGCCCCGGGGCCGCGGCCGTTCTTCTCGATCCTGGACGAGGCGCTCTCCGACGAGATCCGGCGCCAGATCCGCCGGCCGTTCTGGATCGACACGGTCGGCCGCTCGAACCTGATCGAGATCCGGGTCGCGATCCCCGACGGGGTGATGCGGATCACCGCGCGGCGCAGCCAGGCCTACGCGTCGAACTCGCACATCTTCCTGGTCTGGATGATCGGCTCGTCGCTCGTGCTGCTCGGCGTCGCGATCCTGTTCCTGCGCAACCAGATCAAGCCGATCCTGCGGCTCGCCGCGGTGGCGGAAGGGTTCGGCAAGGGCCGGGAGATCGAGTTCCGGCCCCGGGGGGCCCGGGAGGTGCGCCAGGCCGGCCACGCCTTCATCGAGATGAAGCGGCGCATCGAGCGGGCCATGGAGCAGCGCACGACGATGCTCAACGGCGTGAGCCACGACCTGCGCACCATCCTCACCCGCTTCCGCCTGTCCCTGGCTCTGGTCGAGCAGACCAGCGAGATCGAGGATCTGAGCCGCGACGTCGACGAGATGAGCCGGATGCTGGAGGGCTACCTCGCCTTCGCGCGCGGCGATTCCGCGGAGCCCGCCACCCCCACCGACATGCGGACCCTCCTGGAGGACCTGCGCAGCGACGTGGAGCGCCTGGGCGCCCATGTCTCGGCGGTGGATCTCGCGGGCGCCCCCGAGGTCACGGTGCGTCCGGGCGCCTTCCGGCGCTGCCTGTTCAACCTCGCAGCCAACGCCGCCCGCTACGGCGAGACGGTGGCGATCTCCGGCCGGCTGGAGGCCCGCGCCTTCTACGTCTCGATCGACGATGACGGTCCGGGGATCCCGCCGGAAAGCCGCGAGGAGGTGTTCAAACCGTTCGTGCGCCTGGACGATTCCCGGCAGGATGCCGGAGGATCCGGGCTCGGGCTGGCGATCGCCCGGGACATCGCCCGGGCCCATGGCGGCGACATCGCCCTGCACGAGAGCCCGCTCGGCGGCCTGCGGGCGACGGTCCGGGTCCCGGCCTGAAGCCCTCTCAGGCGTCGGCGGGTCCGCGCAGGCGCTGGATCTCGGATTGGGTGTTGCGGATGAGGTGGTCGATGCTCGCCGCGTCGAGGCCGGCGCGCCCGAGGCGCTCGCGCAGGGCCGCCTCGCCGTTCCAGGCGTAGCCCGCATCGTTGGGCAGATGGCGCTGCAGCAACGGGCTGACCACGCTCTCGCGCCGGAAGGCAGGATGCCGCAGCAGGCGGCCGATCTGCGCCGTCAAGATGTCAAGCGGCGATACATTCCGGCCATTCCCATTCCACGTTACGGCTGATTGGCGCATACAGGTGCATCCTCGTGGAAAGCCAGTATCCGCCCAAATGCTTGCACTTCGGTGAGTGGCCGGAGGATCCGGCGAAAATCTCGCCGCGGCGGGGTCCCAACCTTTGCGGCAGGGTGGTATGCAGGCTTGACGCCCACGAGCCGCGGCCCACCGCGCGCCGGATCCGAGTGCCCGATATGAATCCGCTGGTCCCCCTGTTCATCCTGCTCTCCCTGCCGTTGGCGGCGATCGGCCTGGTGCTTTATACCGACACGGGCATTGAGCCGGCGCTGTTCTACGCCGCGGTGAAGACCTTCGTGATCCTGGGCGCGATCGCCGTGGCGATGTCGTTCGGCGCGATGAAGCTGGCCGAGCGCACCAAGCACTGAGACGATCGACCCCGCGGAGAGCGCGATGCTGCACGTCGTTCCGGCCTTCTCGCGCATCGGCGAGGAGAACGCGTTCGCGGTGCTGGCCCGGGCCCAGGCCCTGGCCTCCCAGGGTCGGGACGTCATCAATCTCGGCATCGGCCAGCCCGACATGCCGACGCCCGCCCACGTGGTCGAGGCCGGCATCAAGGCCCTGCGCGACGGGCACCACGGCTACACGCCGGCGGTGGGCATCCCGGGCCTGCGCGAGGCGGTGGCCCGCGACATCCATCGCCGCCACGCCGTGGAGGTCTCGCCCGACTCCGTGATGATCGTGCCGGGCGGCAAGGTCACCATGTTCATGGCGATCCTGATGTTCGGCGAGCCCGGCGCCGAGATCCTGTATCCGGATCCGGGATTTCCGATCTACCGCTCGATGATCGAGTTCACCGGGGCGACGCCGGTGCCGGTGCCGATCCGCGAGGCGAACGGCTTCGCCTTCTCGGCCGCCGAGACCCTGGCGCTGATCACGCCCAGGACCCGCCTGCTGATCGTCAACTCACCGGCCAACCCGACCGGGGGCGTGACCCCCAAGGTCGAGATCGACGCCCTTGTGGCGGGGCTGGCAGAGCACCCCGACGTGGCCGTGCTGTCGGACGAGATCTACGGCACGATGACGTATGACGGCGCGGCGCATCACTCGCTGCTGAAATACGACGCGATCCGCGACCGCCTGATCTATCTCGACGGCGCGTCCAAGACCTACGCGATGACTGGCTGGCGGCTCGGCTGGTCGGTCTGGCCGAAGCCGCTCTACGACGCGGCCCGGAAGCTCGCGGTCAACGCCCATTCCTGCGTGAACGCTTCCACCCAATGGGCCGGCATCGCGGCGCTCGACGGGTCGCAGGATTGCGTGGCCGAGATGGTCGCCGAGTTCGACCGCCGCCGGGCGATCGTGGTCGACGGCCTGAACGCCCTGCCGGGCGTGTCCTGCATCGCCCCGAAGGGCGCGTTCTACGCCTTCCCCAACATCTCGCAGACCGGCTGGAAGGCCAAGCCCCTGGCCGCCACCCTGCTCGAAGAGGCCGGCGTCGCGGTGATCGGCGGCCCGGATTTCGGCGTCCATGGCGAGGGCTATATCCGCCTGTCCTACGCCAACTCGGCCGAGAACATCCGCCGGGCGCTGGAGCGGATGGGGCAGTTTCTGACCGAGCGGAAGCCGGGCTGATCCCGGGGACGGCCGTCCTCCCCCCTCTCATCCGGACAGGCAGTAAGTCTTTCGATCGACAGACGGGCTTACACGCGAGGACGAGGCTCAGGTCCCCTCTCCCGTGCGGGAGAGGGACAGGGTGAGGGGCGTGACCTTTCCGGAGAAACCTGATCCCTCACCCCAGGCCTCTCCCGCACGGGAGAGGGGGCCTGTCGCGCTCCGTCCTCGAAGGCTTTAAAAACTCACAGCCTTCGAGGCCCGCCGGCGCGGGCACCTCAGGATGAGGGGGTGGGTGGGAGGACGGGCCGGACGTCAGGATTTCCCCGCCCGCTTCTCGATCCAGCCGGCGAGCCAGTCGGCGATGTCGAGGCTGTTCTTGTCCTGCATCAGCATGTGCGAATTGCCGTGGATGCCGATCTCCGGAAGCAGGATCAGCTCGGCCCGGCCGCCGGCCGCGTTCGCCGCCGCCACGAAGCTGCGGCACTGCTTCAGCCGGGGCGCCCAGCGGGGCGAGGCGTCCACGTAGTCGCCGAACAGGACCAGGATCGGCAGGTCCTTGTAGGGGGCGAGGTCGTCCTTGGCCGGGTCCGGGCAGGCGGCGGGCTCGATCGCCACCAGCGCGCGGATGCCGGTGCGGTCGAGCGCGGCGGTCTGGAACGGGTAGATGCCCGATTGCGAATGCGAGACCAGCACCGCGCCCTTGAGCCGCTTGGCGAGCTCCGAGAGGCCCGGCACGGTCGGGTTCGGCACCGGCAGGGCCGCGGACCAGTCGGCGACCATCTGCTTCCAGAACTCGCCCTGGGCCTCCAGGGGAAACTGCATGCCCGGAAACACTTTCGGGTATTCGGGGCCGAACCGGAAGATCGCCCAGGCCGGCTCGCGCCCGGCGGAGAAGACCGGCGGCAGCGTCTCGGCCTCGGCCTTGCCCATCTTGACCGCGTCGATCTGGGCCGGGCTGATCGCCGAGCGCCCACGCCAGGCCTGGTCGATCACGTAGGTCGGGAAGCCGCGGCGGACGAAGAACTCGTCCCAGCCCATGCGGCCATCTGGGGTCGTCTCCCAGGTCTTGCCGGTGAGGCAGCAGCCGTGGATCAGCACCAGGGGCGGCCGGACCGGGTCCACGGGGATCTGATAGCGGACATAGACCTGATCGACTGTGATCGTCCCCGACGGCGCGTAGGCCGGCAGGGTCGAGAGCGTGTCCGACTGGACGTCGCGACCACCGACGAAGAAGCTGCCCTGGCCGGCGAGCGTCAGGGGACCCGGTCCCGGATCTGCGGCAAGAACGGGTGCGCTCATCGCGGTCAGGCCTCCGGCCAGCAGGGCTCCGGCAAGACGGTAGGCGGCCCGTCGCGCACGGGACGGAGCAGGCAATGGCAGCGTCGGCATAAAACGTCCCGGCCCTGAGCGGCCGGGACGCGTCCGCCCGGATCACCGCCCGGAAAGGCTAGCACGAAGCTCGGCCGTCGCGGGAGATCCGTAGCCGGAAATGAAGATCGTTCAGGCGGGGATGTCGCGCTCGATCCGGGTCGTCGCCTCGCCGGGCACGTCGAGGGCTTCGGCCAGCATCTTCAGGAACTGGCGCTCCTGGAGCGTATCGGGATCGATCGCGAGGCGGGCCGCCGTGTAGATCCGCGCCGCCGCATCGGGATCATTCACCCGCTCGGCGATCTCGTCGATCTCGGCGGGGCTCTCCAGTTCGCGATCGAGCCAGGCCCGCCCGTCGGAATCGAGGCCGGCGCCGGCCACGGCCGCGTCGAGGCGCTTGCGCTCAGCCGTGTCGACCATGCCGTCCGCGATGGTGGCGGCCACCATCGCCCGGAGCATCAGCCGGGCCTCGTCCTCGTCGACCTTGGAGAAGTCCGGGCCGCCCTTTTCCGGCGGCGCGGCCCCGCGCAGGGCCCGGTAGGCGAGCCCACCGATCAGCGCGAGACCGCCCAAAGCCGCGCTGGCGGCGATGCCGCCGCGCCGGGCGCGCACCAACGCGTCGACGACCTGTCTGCTATCCGCCATGTCCATCCTCCCGGGTTCATTCCGAATCGCATCGGAAACCCCCGGGAGGCGGCCAAGTTCAGGCGTACGTTTCAGGCGTCAGCTTCGTCGTCCTCGTCCGCCTCGTCGATATCGACCAGGAAGACGATGTCGGCCTCGTCCTCGTCCTCTTCCTCGGCGGTGTCGCCGCCGGCATGGTGCTTGTCGTCGGTGAACTCGCCCTCGCCGTCATCCTCGGCGAGCGCGTCCTCGAAGATCTCGATCTCGTCCTCGGTCGCGGCCCGGATCTTGAGGGGCGAGGTGCCGTTCCAGAGCGGCTTGCCCTCGCTCGTCATCGTCCGGATGTCTTCCTTGAAGCCTTCGCAGGTGAAGAGGTCCTTGGCGGACGCCTCGTCGCTGTTGATCACCGCCACGGCGGTGCCCTCGATCTCGAGCGTGAACATGGCCGGCATCCTTCTCGTAACCGTCCTTGGGCGCGCCCGGTCAGCGGGATCGCGCACGGGTGCGACGCACCGCCCCGGGGAGAAACGCTGAAGGCTTTCCCCGGCGATCATGAGCGCCGCGCGCGGATGCTGTAGGGGTGAACCGGACGCCCGCCAAGCCCGTCTCCGCCACGCCGCCGCGAAAGCCGTGGCGTGAATCCTGCCGGGCGGCCGGGATCGTGAAACCGTACGGGAAGAAGGATCACCGCGGATGCGGATCAGGCTGGGCTGCGAGATGCGCTACGCCTTCCCCTATCCGGTGCCGATGGTGGTGATGCTGAACGTGCATCCCACCCGGGCGGACGCGCTGGAGGCCCCCGACACGCTGCGCACCGATCCGCCGGTGCCGGTGGATCTCTACCGGGACGGCTTCGGCAATCTCTGCGGCCGGCTGACCGCGCCGGCGGGGGGCTTCACCATCGGCACCGACGCGGTGATCGCCGACGCGGGCGACCCGGACCCGGTACACCGGGAAGCCGAGCAGCACGCGATCGAGGCGCTCCCGGCCGAGACGATCGTGTTCCTGCTGCCCAGCCGCTACTGCGAATCGGACCTGCTCGCCGACGAGGCCTGGCGCCTGTTCGGCCATATCGAGCCGGGCTGGGGCCGGGTGCAGGCGGTCTGCGACTTCGTGCACGACCACATCGCGTTCGGCTACGAGTTCGCCCATGGCGACCGCACCGCCCAGGACGCCTATGCGGGCGGGCGCGGGGTCTGCCGGGACTTCACCCACCTGGCCGTGGCCTTCTGCCGCGCCCTCAACGTGCCGACCCGCTACTGCACCGGCTATGTCAGCTTCATCGGCGAGCCCGAGCCACACCCGGCCGGCGATTTCGCCGCCTGGATGGAGGTCTATCTCGGGGGGCGCTGGCACGTCTTCGACCCGCGCAACAACAGCCCGCGGATCGGCCGGGTGATGGTCGCCTACGGCCGCGACGCCGCCGACGTCCCGCTCACCCACACGTTCGGCCCCAATCCCCTGGTGGGCTTCCGGGTCTGGGCCGACCGGATCGACCATCTCGAGGCCGCCGGCGCCGCACCAATCCTGCCGGAGGAACCCCTGCCGCCGCAGAGCATGGCGACCCGGACGGGCTGAGCGCCGGGTCCGACCCTCACACCCCGGCGCCGCGGGCGATGGCGCGCTTGACCACGCCCTGAACCTCCGGGTTCGAGAGGAACAGGTCGTGGTTGATCAGGCCGCCGCCGTAATCGGAGGCGTCGGCGACGCGCACACCCAGCGCCTCGAGCTTCGCACGGTCGGCCGCACCGGCCCGGACGCCGCCCGCAAGCGCGGCGGAGAGTTCGAGCGCACGGTCGTTGGTCGAGGAGATCACGGTGATCTTCGACACGTCGGGCCCGAGCCGGGCGACGCCGTTTGAGAACAGGTCGAAATCGATGTCGGGGGCGGCCAGCACCACGGCGCCGATGCGCGACATCGCCGCCTCGCCGGCCTCGGCGCGCAGCATCCGGATGGTCTCGAGGGTGAGCAGCGTGCCCATCGAATGCGCGACGATGTTGATCCGCCCGCCGCTCGGCGAGGCGGCCAGCGCCTTCAGCAGGTCCTCGAAGGCGTCGCGCGACCAGAGCGCGCTCTCGCGGTCGTAATTGTAATCGAGGGTGGCGGCGGCCGACGGCCAGGTGAACAGGCCCGAGACGCCCCGGAACCGGATCCCGTCCGACAGGCGGGCCGCGCTGACGGCGGCGGATTCGAACGATTCCCGGTAGCCGTGAACGTAGATCAGCACGTCGCGGCCGAGCGCCGCCTGCGCGAAGGCCTCCGCGGCCGCCGGCCCGGTCTCGGTCTTGGGCACGGCCCCGATGGTCCAGTCGCCGGTGATCACCGCCGAGACCTTGCCGAGCAGGGAGCGGTCGGGCGGCGACAGGCGGACCTCCGCGAAGCTCAGGCCGCGCCCGCGCTCGGAATTGAAATACGGCGGCCGGGGTGGCGTGCCGACGGGCTTGCGCGTGGTGGCCACCAGCAGCACCGGCATGACGTCCAGGGCCGATTGCTTCTCGGGCAGGCTCCCGGACGCGCCGAGGTCGTCGGTGACGCAGGCGCCGAGGGACGGGGCGAGCCCCGCCGCCCCCGCGAGGGCGCCGATCCGGAGGAGTGCGCGGCGTGAGACGGTGTGGCTCGACATGATCCGGGTGCGTTCGGGCGGGGCGCCAACCGTCGCGCAGGATCGTGACCATGGCGGGGCACGATCACCCCCTGCCCCTGTGGAGTGCGGGTAATCAGCGCTTCGTGGTGCGGCGGACACAGGCGGAGCACCGGGCCGGACCCGTGCCAGCGATACCCTCTCGACGGCGGCGCCGAGCGTCGCCATGAAGGGTTCATGACGCCGTCCATCGACATCGAGAGCCTGCGCGAGCGCCTGCTGCGCGGCGACCGCGCCGCCCTGGCCCGGGCGATCACCCTGGCGGAGTCGAAACGGCCCGACCACCGGGCGCTCGCCGCCGCGCTGATCGACTCGGTCCTGCCGGAGACCGGCAAGGCGATCCGGGTCGGCATCACCGGCGTGCCCGGCGTCGGCAAGTCCACGACGATCGACGCCCTCGGGTCGAACCTGACGGAGGCCGGCCACAAGGTCGCGGTGCTGGCGGTGGACCCGTCCTCGTCGCGCACCGGCGGCTCGATCCTCGGCGACAAGACCCGGATGGCCCGGCTCGCCCACGATCCCAAGGCGTTCATCCGGCCCTCCCCGTCCTCGGGCACGCTCGGCGGCGTCGCCGCCAAGACCCGCGAGACCATGCTGCTCTGCGAGGCGGCGGGGTTCGACGTGATCCTGGTCGAGACGGTCGGCGTCGGGCAATCCGAGACCGCGGTCGCCGACCTCACCGACTTCTTCCTCGTCCTGATGCTGCCGGGGGCGGGCGACGAGCTTCAGGGGATCAAGAAGGGCATCCTGGAACTCGCCGACATGATCGCGGTCAACAAGGCCGATGCCGGCGAGGCCGAGCAGCGGGCCAACGCCGCCGCCTCGGAATACCGCGCCGCCCTGCACATCCTCACCCCGGCCTCGGCGACCTGGACACCGCCGGTGGTGACGATCTCGGGTTTCCACAACCTGCGCCTGGACGCCCTCTGGGCGAGGATCGTCGATCACCGGGAGAAGCTCACCGCCACCGGGGAGATCCAGGCGAAGCGCCGGGCCCAGGACGTGAAATGGATGTGGGCCCTGGTCCATGAGCGGCTGCATCAGCGCCTGGTCGGCTCGCCGGAGGTCCGGCGCAGCACCGCGGAGGCCGAGGCCGGCGTCGCGCGGGGCGAGACCTCGCCGGCCGCGGGCGCGGCCGCGATCGCCGAGCTGATCGGCCTCTGAGGCACGCCGGCCCCGTCCTCCGATAAGGGGCGGCCGTTTACCCTGATCGCCACCAGGCCGGCCGAGACGTAGAAAATCGCCGGGGCGCGGTGCGCAAACCCGGTCTCGCGCGTTCGGTGCACGACGAGGAATCCTGCGGCACCTCCTCTCGTACCGGTGCCGCGGTCACGTCGAGGAGAGTGTTATGGTGGATACGGATCGGATCGTCGGCGGCGCCAAGGAAGCCCTCGGCAAGGTTCAGGGCACGGCCGGCGACTTCGTGGGCTCGAACCGGGACTCGGTGGAAGGCCGGGTTCGCGATGTCCAGGGCCAGGCCCAGAACGCCTACGGGCAGGTCAAGGACAAGGCCCGGGACATCGCCGACAAGGCGAGCGACTATGCCGGCGACGCCTATGGCCGGGCCGGCGACGTCGCGGGCGACGCCTACGAGCGGGGCGGCTCCTACCTGCGCGAAGGCCGCGCCGCGGTCGGCGCCCGGGTCGAGGAGAATCCGCTGGTCGCGCTGCTGATCGCCGGCGCGGTCGGCTACGGCATCGCCCTGCTGTTCCACGGGCGCCGCTGATCCGAAGCGGCCTCGCCGTCCTTTCGGCGAGGCCGCCCGCTACGATCTTACTGCGCGGTCCAGCCGCCATCCATGCTGATATTGGCGCCCGTGATCTGGCTCGCGGCATCCGAGCACAGGAACACCGCCAACGCCGCCACCTGATCGACCGTGACGAATTCCTTGGTCGGCTGCGCCTTCAGCATCACCTCCTCGATCACCTGCTCCTTGGTCAGGCCCCGGGCCTTCATGGTGTCGGGAATCTGCGCCTCCACCAGCGGCGTCCAGACATAGCCCGGCGAGATGCAGTTCACCGTGATCCTGTGCGGCGCGAGTTCCAGGGCCGCCGCCTTGCTCAGCCCGCTGATCCCGTGCTTGGCCGCCACGTAGGCGGACTTGAACGGCGAGGCGACCAGCGAGTGCGCCGAGGCGGTGTTGATGATCCGCCCCCAGCCCCGGGCCTTCATGCCGGGGATCGCGGCGTGCATCGCGTGGAACGCCGAGGACAGGTTGATCGCGATGATCTGCTCCCACTTCTCCGGCGGGAACTCCTCGATCGGCGAGACGAACTGGATGCCGGCATTGTTGACCAGCACGTCGATGGCACCGAACGCGGCCTCCGCCTCCCGCACCATCTCGGCGACCGCCTCGGGTTTGCTCATGTCGGCCGCCGAGTAACGCGCCGTCACGCCGTATTCGCGCTCGATCCCGGCGCGGGTCTCCTCGATGGCCTGCGCGTCCCCGAAGCCGTTGATCACCACGTTCGCCCCCTGCGCCGCGAGGGCGCGGGCGATGGCGAGGCCGATGCCGCTGGTGGATCCGGTGACGAGGGCGGTCTTCGACGTAAGGGTCATGGAACCTCCTGAGCAGCGTCCGAACGGTGTTTCCGGCGGTCGAACCGAGACGGCGCGCGGCGATGCGCGCGTTCGGGATCGTCACGACGGTCCTGCCTCAAGGCCCGCGGGAAATCGACCCTCCCGGAGCGCCCGAGGCCGAACCCGGTATCGGTTCGGCCGCGCCGTCACGCGCTTCGGCCGCATCGCCCGGGAGCTGCGCCGGGAAGGCGAGCTCCACCCGCAATCCGGGCCCGTTGTCGGAGAGCCGCAGCGTGCCCCGATGCAGCCGCACCACCGCGTTGACGAGGCTGAGTCCGAGCCCGAAGCCTGGCCGCGAGCGCGCATCCTCCAGCCGGACGAAGCGCCCGAGAACCCGGGCACGCTCGGCCTCCGGGATGCCCGGCCCGTGATCGGCCACGATGAGCCGAACCGCGTCACCCACACGCTCGGCCTCCACGCTCACCCGGGCCTGCGCCCCGTCGGCCCCGTATTTCAGGGCGTTGTCGATCAGGTTGGCGAGCGCCTGGCCGATCAATTCGCGGTTGCCGGCGATGATCAGGCCATCCTCGGCCTTCACGTCGAGGGCCAGGCCCTGATCCTCGGCCAAAGCCTCATAGAGTTCTCCGACCCCCCGCACCGCCGCACCGAGATCCACCGGCGCCAGGATCTCGCGGGCGCTGCCGGCCTCGAGCCGCGCGATCATCAGAAGCGCGTTGAACACCCGGATCAGCCCGTCACTCTCCTCGATCACCGCCTCCAGGGCAGCGCGCAGCTCATCGGGCGAGGTGGCCGTACGCAGGGCCTCGTCGGCACGGTTGCGCAGGCGCGTCAGCGGCGTCTTGAGGTCGTGGGCGATGTTGTCGGAGACCTCGCGCATGCCGCGCATCAATTCGCCGATCCGCTCCAGCATCAGGTTGAGGCTCGCGGCGAGACGGTCCAGCTCGTCACCATTGCCGGCGACGTAGAGCCGCCCGTCGAGATCCCCGGCCATGATCGCCCGGGTCGTCTGGGTCATGGCGTCGACCCGGCGCAGGACCCGGCTCGCGGCCAGCCAGCCGCCGATCACGCCGAGCAGCACCACCGCGGCCAGCGAGGTGCCGAAGGCCCGGCCGATCACGGCGCGCAAGCGGTCGCGCTCCTCAGTGTCGCGGCCGACGAGCAGCCGAAACCCGCCCGGCAGCGTGAACACGCGCACGATCGCCCGATGGGGCTCGACATCCGAATCGCCCCGGCCGTAGCGGGTCTCGCTCTGGCCCGGATTGGCCAGCACCGCGGCGGGGACATAGCCGACATTGCCGACGACATGCTCGCCGCTCGCGGTGGTCACCAAATACAGGGAGGCGCCCGGTTCCCGGGATCGACGCTCGACCACGGTGATGAGCCGGCGCAGGCCCCCGGCATTGTACTGTTCGGACAGGCCGTTGATCTCGGCGTCGATGGTCGAGACGATCTGGTCGTCCAGGACCGCCCGGGCGTTCCAGGCGACGTAGCCGAGCGCCAGGAAAGCGCAGAGCGCGAAGATCGCCAGATAGGCGAGCGACAGCTTGAACGCGGTGGTGCGGAACAGTTTCTGGATGCGCGCCCCGACGGTCTCGCGGGGGATCGGCTCGACCGCGAGGCCCGCGCTCACCCGGTGGCGCCCTCGTCGAAGCGCAGCACGTAGCCGGCGCCCCGGACCGTGTGGATGATCGGCGAGGCGAATCCCTTGTCGAGCTTGCCGCGCAGGCGCGAGACGTGGACGTCGATGACGTTGGTCTGAGGATCGAAGTGATAATCCCAGACATGCTCGAGCAGCATCGTCCGGGTCACCACCTGGCCGGCATGGCGCATCAAATACTCCAGCAGGCGGAATTCGCGCGGCTGCAGCAGGACCTCCCGGCCGGCCCGGGTCACCCGATGCGACAGGCGGTCGAGCTCGAGATCGCCGACCCGATAGCGGGTCTCCTCCGCGGCCCCCGAGCCGACTTGCCGCCGGGCCAGCGCCTCGGTGCGAGCGAGCAGCTCGGAGAAGGCGTAGGGCTTCGGCAGATAATCGTCGCCGCCGGCACGCAGCCCTTTCACCCGGTCGTCGACCTGGCCGAGCGCCGACAGGATCAGCACCGGCGTCGTGACATTCTGCTCGCGCAGGGAGCGGATCAGCGACAGGCCGTCGAGCTTCGGCAGCATCCGGTCGACGATCAGGACATCGTAGGCGCCCTCCCGGGCGAGCGCGTAGCCGTCGAGCCCGTCATGGGCGCTGTCGGCGACGTGCCCGGTCTCCCGGAACGCCTTGACCAGATAGGCCGCCGCCTCCCGGTCGTCCTCGATGATCAGAAGTCGCATGGACCCAGTCCATAGCGCGGCCGGGGAACCGGGGGAACGTCGCTCTGTCACCGGATCCATGCTGGTCCCCCCTCCCCTCTCGGCCGGACCGAGCGGGCCGGGACCGTTGGGGCGGGTCTCGGCCCGCTCCGAAGCCGAAGACCTCGGAGGGGACGAGGTCGGATGACGGCTCCGGCCGCGCGGGCGGCGAAGAAACCCTGGCACCGTCGCGATTACTGGATGATCGCGGCCGGATGACTTCGCGGTAAGGAATCACGGGCCGAAAGCACGCCGAAAACGCGAACAGGCCGCCCCGGTGAGGGCGGCCTGTTCGCGTTCGCTGATCGTGCTGAGGGAAGGGTGTGTTTGCGTTGTGCGGGTCTGGCGGCGACCGACTCTCCCGTGCCTTGAGACACAGTACCATGGGCGCTGGCGTGTTTAACGGCCGAGTTCGAGATGGGATCGGGTTCTGGGCACGCCGCTCAAGCCACCAGACCGGCGCAACGCAATTCTGTTCGGACCGGGCCGTGCAGGGTGCTGCGACGGCCGGTATCCTCGTTCGGCAAGCATGCAGCGTCGGGCGCTGCGGGTCTTCGTGTGGCTGTGCTTGGCGTGGTCGGCACCCGCTTTGCAGCGGCTGCCGATCACGCACGGACACGGATCACGGGAGCGATCAAGTCAATCGGGCGATTAGTACCGGTCGGCTCAACGCGTCGCCGCGCTTGCACCCCCGGCCTATCGACGTGGTCGTCTTCCACGGCCCTCAAGGGAGGTCTCGTTTTAAGGGGGGTTTCCCGCTTAGATGCCTTCAGCGGTTATCCCGTCCGTACGTAGCTATGCTGCACTGCCGCTGGC
>NZ_FOQW01000036.1:0-21524 GCF_900113845.1 Methylobacterium brachiatum
GGAGGCGGGCGTGTTCGCCAAGCCCACCGTGATCGCCTCGGCCGAGGCCCGGTTCATCGTCGCCGAGCAATGCGGCCAGCTCGGGATCGCCGCCGACATCCTGCTCGAGCCGCAAGGGCGCGACAGCGCCGCCGCCGTGGCGGTGGCCGCGCTCCACGCCGCCGCGATCGATCCGCAGGCCGTGGTGCTGATCATGGCCGCCGACCACGTCGTGCCCGACACCAAGGCGTTCGTGGACGCCGTCAAGGCCGCCGCCGTGGGCGCGCGCGCCGGCTACACCATGACGCTGGGCATCGAGCCGACCCGCCCGGCCTCCGATTACGGCTATATCCGCCGCGGCGCCCCGATCCCCGAAGCCCCCGGCGCCGCCCGGGTGGAAAAGTTCGTCGAGAAGCCGGACCGGGCCGGCGCCGAGGCGCTGATCGCCGACGGCGCGCTGTGGAACTCGGGCTACTTCCTGTTCCGCGCCGACCTGATGCTGGCCGAGCTCGAAGCCTTCGTGCCGGACGTCCTCGACGCCGCCCGGTCCGCGCTGGACGCCGCCGTGACCGACCTCGACTTCGTCCGGCTCGACGGCGCCGCCTTCGCCAAGGCGCCCAAGATCTCGATCGACTACGCGGTGATGGAACGCACCGCGCGCGCCGGCGTGCTGCCGGTATCGTTCCCGTGGTCGGATGTCGGCACCTGGGACGCGGTCTGGCAGGTGCTGGACCACGATGCCGAGGGCAACGCGGTGCGCGGCCGGGTGTCTCTGGTCGAGACGAAGAACAGCCTGGTGCACAGCCAGGGCGGCGGCCTGACCGCGGTGGTCGGGCTGGAGGACGTGGTCGTGGTCTCGACTCCCGACGCGGTGCTGGTGGCGTCCAAGGCGCGCTCGGGCGAGGTCAAGCAGCTGGTCAACGCGCTGCGGGCCTCGGGCGAGCCGGAGGCGGACGCGCATCTGCGGATGTACCGGCCGTGGGGCTGGTACCAGCGGATCGACATCGGCGAGCGCTTCCAGGTGAAGCGGATCCAGGTGGTGCCGGGCGGGCGCCTGTCCCTGCAGAAGCACTATCACCGGGCCGAGCACTGGGTGGTGGTGCGCGGCACCGCGGAGGTGACCGTGGATGACCGGGTGGTTCTGGTCCACGAGAACGAGGCGGTGTACCTGCCGATCGGCTCGATGCACCGGCTGAACAACCCGGGCAAGATCCCACTGGAGCTGATCGAGGTCCAGGTCGGCTCCTACACCGGCGAGGACGACATCATCCGCGTAGAGGATATCTACGGACGCGATTCGTGACCCGAGTGCTACGATGCGCGCCTGCCTAGGTCGAGCTCAGACGCCCTTCACAGACGCACGGTCCAAGAGGCACTCCGTACTCGACCTTTGTCGCAGCGGGTCCTTTGTCATGAATGTTGACATGACAGCGTGTGGCGCGGCGACGGCAAGCCATGCCGCTGGACGGGTGGCTGACGGATGGTGCCAAGAGTTCAGGGAGAACGTTTGACGTATCCGTATCTTCGGCGGCGACATTGCGCGGGAGCGTATAGACATGGACTTCGACGAAGATCTGTACCTGCGCCTCAATCCTGACGTTGAACGTGCAGTTAAAGACGGATCTTTCGCTTCGGGCCGCGAGCACTGGGATGCATTTGGAGCAGTCGAAGAAGAGAGGGGTTTCCGGCCAACAGTCCGGCAGTATTATAGCCTTGAAGCACCCGAATCCGCGCCCCGTCGTATCGAAGAAGCCCCGTTTAATCCTATTGATTATCTCGACGCCTATGCTGACCTGCGGGAAGCTTTCGGCAGCGACCTCAATCTAGCGCGCCAACATTGGCTATCGTCGGGGTGGATAGAGGGGCGCGTCGGAAGCCTCTCAAGCGGCAATAGGCGAAGCGTGTGCTATGAACGCATATCGAAAAAACAGCTCGGCATCAATTTCTTCGCGCCCTTCTCGTCGAAAAGTGGGTTGGGTGCAGCCGCACGAGGCTATCTTAAAGCGCTCCGGACAACAGGAGTGCCTATTCATCTAATAAATTACGATTACTTCGATAATAAATTCCATTTCCTTTCAAGCGATCGAACGACAGATCTAAACTACAAGATCAATTTAATTCAAGTTAACGCCATCGCTATCAACGAAATGATGGACCGCTTTGGCCTTCAGAAATTTAATGACGCTTATAATATCGGCATCTGGGCTTGGGAGCTCAACGTTCTCAGACCGGATTGGTTCGGCGCATTCCGCAATCTCGACGAAATCTGGACTTTGAGCCGCTTCAACGGCACAGCGATTTCAGCAATTTCACCTGTTCCCGTAACCGTCATCAATCCCCCCGTTGTAATCAGATCACATCACACGAAGGTCAGGTCGTCGGATGCCGCGCCTCATTTCGAGAAACGCCCGGGCTATACCTTTTTGTGCATCTTCGACGTCGGCAGCCAGCTCGAAAGGAAGAACCCGGCTGCCGTTCTCGAGGCCTTCGCACGTGAGTTCGCCGACAGCCCCGACGTGCACTTAATCGTCAAATTCCATTCTGCCGGCCATGACCCTGAGGGGATCGACAAATTGCTGTCCGGGGCCAAGCGCCTTCAGAACGTTCACCTCTTTTCCAGCCTCATGACTCAGCAGGAATTGGATAATCTCATTGCTTGTGCGGATTGTTTGGTTTCGCCGCATAGAGCGGAAGGATTTGGTTTGAATATAGCTGAATTCATGGCGTTGGGTAAGCCCGTAATCGCTACGGGATACTCAGGAAATATAGATTTCATGACCGAGGAAAATAGTTATCTCATACCATATAATTTAAAACCGATTCCTGCAGATCATGGCCCGTATTGGAAAGGCTATCTCTGGGCCGAGCCTGACCTGGGCGCATTGTCTACGCTGATGCGTTCGGCCGTATCGGATCGCGAAGGCACGGCTCGGAAAGCTGAAAAAGGCTCGCAGGATATCGCTGAGCGCTTATCCCCACACGTTGTGGGGCGTCGGATATGGGATAGGATCAGTGATCTCGGGTTCGATCAGCCTCCGCCCCCATACATGTGGAATGTGGGTGGCAACAAATCTCTGTCGCCGCAGCTGCCGGTCTCATACAGGCCGGAGGTTAATTCACCGCCTGCAGGTATAGTATTTAGTTTCGTGCTATCTCTCGATCCCGTTCGGGCTGATATCATAGACGCAATGGTAGCTTCCCTCTCAAAATACTCGCAATTGCGCTGGGAGCTTTGCGTCTGCGCGCGCGCTCGTAGTGGCCCCGATCTCTGGGACCAGATGGACAGTTTTTGTGGCGTCGATCCTAGAATCAGAATCTTGCGTGGCGGAGATACGTCGGAACGCGCATATAATAATCTGGCGGCTGCCGCCGAATTAGCGACCGGGGATTGGGTTGTCCTGATCTCAGAGGCAGACGAGCATCTCTGCGGACAAGTAGGCGGTTTAGTGGAGACCATCGATCGGTTGCTTTCCAGTGGCGTGCGCCCCTCGGAACTGGACCCGCTGCAGGGAGACTGGAGGGTGCGATGGCTGCCGTTCGATCTCCGGCGCCTACTCAGGGCTCGAACACGTGGCTCGATCCAATCCTGTTCGCTGATAATCAACACCACGTTTTTCTGGCGACTTCGTGGGTCAAGAAATCTAGACGATCCCCACCTCACGATCACTTCGCTTCTCGAACGGGCGGCCTCGGAAGCTGATGGGCGCGACAATATCATCTGCGTCTCGTTGAGCCATACGTCGTTCGGCTCGCTACCAAAGCGGCGTCTGGCGGCGGCGATCCCGGCTCGCTGGGAGGGCGGATGGAGATGAAAAGCTATGCGCACCCTGCGTCTGTTCACCGCCACGCTCATTGCCGTATTCGGAACGCCCCGTGCGCATGCGGACAACCTTTCGGCGCTTGGGCAGGCCATGCGCGGCACTGCTCTGGGTGATCGATCTGAGGCTCAAATCGCCCCTCCGTACCAGCAGAGCCACGCCTTGAGCGGCTTCCTGTCTGAGCGAGGGGCGCAGCGCAGCTTGGTGAATCTTGGGTCTGGTGGGGAAAGTCGGCGGGTTCACCGTCCTGATAGAGGGGAATCGGTGGTTCCGACGGCTAGTCAGCCGACCTTGGCGTTAAGCGAGGTGGAGGATCTGGCTCCGGGAGCCGACAAGCCCATGTCATTGACGACAATCTCGGCACATTTGCCAGTGTATCCGCAGAACTTCGGAGCCAAGTGTGATGGCTCGAACGACGACGCTGCTGCTTATCGCGCCGCGGCACGCTTCGCGATGGCCTCTGGGCGTCCTCTGCACGTCGGCGGAGCCAACCTCTGCGTCATCGGCTCCTCGATCCATGTCGCCGGCAGTATGACCATCGAGGGTGATGGCGAAGGCAAATCTATCCTCGTGGGTACGTTCAACGGCCCAATCTTCGTATGGACCGCTACCGGTAGCGAAGTCGCCCGCTCATCGGTCTCCGATTTCACGATTCGTGGGCAATTTCCGCCCAATGCCGAATATACGAGGTCACGCGGCTTTGTGATCCAAGGGGATAATACAAGCTTCTTTCAGTACAACCGCTTCACACGCCTGACCTTTGAGAGCCTGTATGCGGCCTTTGATGTTCAGAAGGCGTCGTTCACAACCAGCTTCGGCCAAGAGAGCACCGTAGCTTGGTTGAACTTCAACGACATAACGATCCGCAGCGGGTCGCGACATGCCATCTATGGCTGGCTCTGGAACTATGGATCCGGAACTGGCACAACCTACAGCAACATCAAGACAGCCTTCACCACACCCGATGCCGCGGCCTTCTATTACAAGGCCGGCGTGGTCGGTGACATCGTTATCAACGGTGGCCATTTTGGCGGTAATGGCTCAACGCTGATCAAGGTCGACGGCGCCACGAACTACCGCAATAACATCTTGGTCGCGGGCTCGCAGCTCGACGCTGGAATGAGCGTGCCGTTCAAATTTCAGCCTAATTCACCGACCTATCAGCGCATTTCATTCACGGGCAATAATCTTGGCGGGGGCGTTGTTCTGTCCATGCCTCCCGTTGCGGACAGCCTGATCGATGACCAACTTGCGGATCAGCGCCGGGCTGGCAAGAACTTCTCGACGGGTGACGCTGGCCGCCGGCATAACGTACCGTTGTTCTCTGTCATCCTCGACAGTTTGAGCCCTTTTACGGGCACCGAGTGCACTGTTGTGGTTGCCGGACTCGTAGGCGGAATTGGTGGGGGCGCTGCGCGTGCGACGTACCTCATAGGCCGGAACGGCACAGATCCCGTCGTGACCCTCATTGGCTCCCCAGTGGCAACCAACGGCGCGCCACAGTTCTTCTCGATAACGCCGATTGTCGTGGCCGGCACCGGCCAAGTGAACATCGTTACGAGTTTTACGCCCACGGCGGCTAACTCCAACCTCGATGCACAGATCCGCTGCATGGGAGGGACCTACGCTGTCGGCCGTCTCTGAGAGCCGCTTCTTGTGCTTGGAAGAGGGTGGCAGCGCAGGTCAGCCGACCGGAGTTCGAAGGCCGACAGGCGCCGCCGACACCGGGAGCCGTGAAACCTAGCCGCCTGAGGTCGAGGACTCATTCAGGTGGCTGCGATGACACAGGAAACGAGAGCGACGGCGGCGGAATCGTTGCAGGCCAAGCGGCCGTAGCGGGTCGCGACGCGCCGTCAGTTCTTGAGGCTGCCGAACAGGCGTTCGATGCGATTGCCTCGCCGGTCGGCGATCCGGCTGTGCTTGTCGGGTACCGTCCGGGTGGCCGTGGACGGGGTTGGTGGCGATCACCCGGTGGCTCTTGAGCCAGTCTCTCGAGCTCTACGCATCGTAGGCTTTGTCGGCGATGAGGCGTCTGGGCGGAACCACAGCCCGCAACAACGGTAGCGCCATGCTGATGTCGGCCACGACCATCGGCCAAGCCATGGATTGCGCTCGTGAGCCCACCGCGTGTCCTTCGACAGGCTCAGGATGAGGCGGCTGATGGCTTGGCTCCAGGCCCCCTTTACGGATGGCCCGCCCCTCACCGTGCTGCGCGGCTAGAGCGGCATCCGATCATGTTGGATGATATGCGTCGTAGCCTGCGGCGGCGAGATAGCGTCGGCATTCGGCTGAGGTGAAGCGTCGGAAGGCCCGTTGGATGGTGTCCCAGAGGTCGCTGATCGTGCGAGCGGCTTCGGTACGAAGAACGGCCTTGAGCTTGGCGAAGGCGCGTTCGATCGGGTTGAAGTCGGGGGAGTAGGCCGGCAGGTAGAGCAGCCTCGCTCCCGCCGCCTCGATGCGCTCGCGGATGCCGCTGATCTTGTGGGCGGGCAGAGTGTCGAGCACGACCGTGTCGCCGGGCTGCAGGGCTGGGACGCGGGTTTCATCGACGTAATCGCGAAAGCGAGCGCCCGTCATCGGTCCATCGAGGAGGGCGGTGGCCATCAGGCCGCTGGTGCGCAGGCCGGCGGTGACGGTGATGGTCTTCCAATGTCCGAACGGGTCGATTCTGTTGAAAAACTCGGGTGTTGCAGCGGTTGTGATGAGGTGATTCACTCCTGTCGAGAGACGGAGATCGCAGCAGATGATGGGACCTCGGCAAGTCGAGCAGGGTGCCCTGTTCTCCGAGTTCTCGCTCGACACCCACGTTCCCGCCGACCATCTGCTTCGCTCCATCGACCGCTTCGTCGACCTTGACGGCCTGCGCCAGGAGCTAGCCCCGTTCCACGCTTCGACGGGCCGCCCCTCCGTCGACCCCGAGTTGATGATCCGCATGCTGATCGTCGGCTACTGCCTCGGCATCCGCTCGGAGCGCCGGCTGTGCGACGAGGTCCACCTCAACCTCGCCTACCGCTGGTTCTGCCGGCTCGGACTCGACGGCCGGGTGCCGGATCATTCCACCTTCTCCAAGAACCGCCATGGCCGCTTCCGCGACAGTGACCTGCTGCGTCGTCTGTTCGAGACTGTGCTCGCTCGCTGCATTGCCGAGGGCCTCGTGGGTGGCGAAGGCTTTGCCGTCGATGGCAGCTTGATCAGAGCCGATGCCAATCGGCAGAAGGGGGTCGAAGGCTCTGCCGGCCTGCCACCCGAGAGCGTCAGCCGCGCCGCTCAGGAGTACCTCGCCGTTCTCGACGAGGCCGCCTTCGGGGCCGCAACGCCGGTGCCGCCCAAGTTCATCTCGCCCGCCGATCCAGCCGCGCGCTGGACCGGAGCGCACGGCGGGCAGGCGTTCTTCGCCTACACAGCCAACTATCTGGTCGACCTCGACCACGCGATCATCGTCGACGTCGAGGCGACTACGGCCATCCGGCAAGCCGAAGTCACAGCGGCTAAACGCATGATCGCGCGTTCGCGCGAGCGCTTCGACCTCTATCCGGCCCGGCTTGCCGGCGACAGCGGTTACGGTTCGGCCGCGATGCTGGGCTGGCTCGTCTACGAGCAGGGCATCGAGCCGCATATCAGCGTGTTCGACAAGTCGGCCCGCACCGACGGCACCTTCTCACGCGCCGACTTTACCTACGACCAGCCGGGCGACGTCTATCGCTGCCCGGCGGGGCAAGTGCTGACCACGACCGGCACCCTGGTCAATGATGGGGCGACGCTGCTGTACCGCGCGAGCAAGTTCGACTGCGCGCCATGCCCGTTGAAGGCGCGGTGCTGCCCGAACGAGACGGTGCGCAAGGTTCCGCGCTCGATCTACGAGGGCGCGCGGGATATGGCCCGCGACATCGCGCGCTCTGAGGACGGCAAAACCTCCCGGCGCGAGCGCAAGAAGGTCGAGAGGCTGTTTGCCCACCTCAAGCGCATCCTGAAGCTGGACCGCCTCCGGTTGCGAGGGCCGAACGGAGCAAGAGACGAGTTCCACCTCGCAGCCGCCGCTCAGAACCTGAGGAAGCTCGCAAAGCTCCTCCCGATCCCGCAGCCGAGCCCGGCCTGACCGGCTGGCGACACCCAGCCCTAGGGCGAGGGCTCATCCCGCCCCTCTCCGATCTCGGCCGCCAACGAGTTTTTCAACGAAATCGATCATGAGGAAGCAGGGCTCTTCCCTTCCCATAAGCTTGAACGATTCCGGGCAGGCCCGGAATCGACGGGGGAGGCGCGCACGCCCCGGCGAAAGACGTGAGAGCATCCCCGCCCCCACGGAGGGGTGGCCCGTTGCATTCAGTCGCAAGTTGGGGGCTTCAAAACCGTGTATGCGGTAGCACCGAGCCGGCTTTCACTTCGGCATTGTGATTTTTTACTTTAGCATGACAGTCGCGGGGTGGCGAATCACCGGGGTTCGACGGACGATCCGTGTGCTCGGTGTTCGGCGGGATCGCTGGCACGGGCAGCGCCGGGACGCAGACCCTTTCGTCCAGCTCAGCCGTTACGACAATTTCGTGAGCATACGGTCATCCTGATGAGTCCGTGGCGTCGCGCCTATTCCTAGCATTCATCTATCGGCTAAATCGTTATTCTGGCGATCAGGCCCCATTTATTTTGACAATATATCATCAAATGCCATATAAATATCGATAAGAACCGAAAAAGTAGAACAGCATACACTGTATTGATTTATTATTTTAGTTCTAAAATGTAACTCTTTAGCAACTTTTACGCAAAATTTCCGGGCTAAATTCGGATTTGATTGACCTAACCCGAAGACGAAGCAAGATTCGAGGCCGTTTTTACGTGCAAGTTGTATTGGGCGAGCGAGAAAAATGTCGAATCGAGGCAGCGGCAACGCGGGCGTCGCGAGAGTTGCGATCGGATCAACACTCATCGGTGCCGCACTTGCCTTTGCGGGGCCATCCGCCTTCGCGCAGGAATCGGGCAACGGTCAGCAGGCCATCATGCTCGACGAGTTGGTCGTCACCGGCGAGAAGATCGACCGCACGCTCCGGCGAACCGCGAGTTCCGTGACGGTCATCACAGCCGAGGAAGCCAGGAACAAGACCTATGCCGGCACGACCAGCGAGCTTCTGGAATTCGGTGTCCCCAATCTCAACTTCACCAGCACGACCTCGGCTCCGGTCATCCGGGGCATCGACTCGAACGGCCCGCTCATCGGCGGCAACGCATTCCTGTCCCGCCCGATACCCAGGGCGACGATCAGCATAGACGGCCGCTATCTCACCGCAGCCGAGTTCGGGATTGGCAGCGCTCCGATCTGGGACCTCAAGTCCCTGGAGGTGTTCCGCGGACCGCAGACGACGACCCAGGGTGCGAACGCCATCGCCGGCGCGATCATCGTGACGACCAACGATCCGACCTTCACGCCGGAGGCTGGAGGGCAGGTTCTGTACGGGAGTTTCGGACGGATGCGCGCCTCTGCGGTCGTGTCCGGTCCGGTCAGCGACGAGCTCGCCATCCGCGGCGCCGTCGACTACAGTGGTCGCGATACGTTCATCACGTATGTCAATCCGAGTTTCACGGCTCACGACAAGGATTTCGGTTTCGGCAATCTGGACGCCCGGTTCAAGGCGCTCTGGCGACCGACGGATTTCTCCGGCTTCGAGGCGAAAGCGACCTTCGCCCACACGCATGTGGGGCGTCCGAGCAACGAGATCGCAAGCGATCCGGTCAGGCGGCTCAGAAGCTTCGCGACGTACAACGACAATCAGCGCATTGACTCCGACGCTGGCATTGTCGATCTCAGCTACGACTTCGGAAACAACATCCGTCTGACCAATCAGACGGTCGCCGGACATTCCCTGTACGATTTCTACTTCGCGCCGCCATTCGCGGGCATCGCCAAGCGCGGGACGGACACCTACCAGCAGGAAACACGGCTCAATTTCGGAACGGTCAACTCGGAGTGGTCCGGCGTCGCCGGAATCTTCTACTCGGACGAGACGGCCCGCAACATCCTCAACAATGCCCTCGGCAAGGCCGACGCACGCCTGGGACACGATAGTCTGGGCCTCTACTCCGAGTTGACTTGGCGTTTCGCAGACCCGTGGCGCCTGACGGGCGGCCTTCGCTATCAGAATGATCGCATCCGGCAGAACGGCAACTCGACCTATGTGCCGAACGTCGACTACGCCTACGACAAGAGCTTCGGTGCGATCCTTCCGAAAGTCGCCTTGAGCTATGATGTGAACGAGCAGCTGACCGTCGGCGGATTGATCAGCACAGGGTTCAGCCCGGGCGGAGCCGGACTCAATTTCACTGGGCATCGATACTACACATTCAAGGACGAGTACGCGACGAACTACGAGCTATTCGCGCGCTCCAGCCTCTTGGACGGCACGCTCTTCCTGACATCCAACGTATTCTATACGGAGTACAAGGACTTTCAGGCCTCCGTTCAGGATTACATCAATGGACGGCCATTCGGCTCGATCCTTGTCAATGCCGACCTGGTCGAAACCTACGGCACGGAGTTGGCTGCGAACTATCAGATCCTGGAAAGCCTCAGCCTCCGGGGCAGTGTCGGTCTCCTGCACGCTGAAATCAGCAAATTCGAGGATGCACGGGGAAGCGTCTTCCGCGGCAACAAGCTTGGCCGGGCGCCCGGCTACATGGTCTCGGCCGGCGTCGATTGGAAGCTCATCCCCAAGCTGACGATATCGGCTGAAATTCGCCGCAGCGATGGCTATTTCTCCGATGACGCCAATACGCCCGAGCTGCGTATCGCTGCCTATACCGTCGCCAATGCCCGGGTTTCCTACGCGCTCGCCGAGCAGCAGGAGCTGTTCCTCTACGCGAACAACCTGTTCGATACGCGGGTGCCGACCCTGAGGAGTTTCGATCGTACGACGCGGGGCTACAGCGGGGCGATGCTGGTTCCGCTGGAGGTCGGCGGCGGCGTGAGACTGCACTTTTGACGATGATCGGCACCGGGTGGCGCGCGTCCCGCGCCCTCGCCACCTGGTGTCACCCGTGAGCCCCCGGCATCCATGGCGGGCCGCCCGCCCTCGATGCGATCGACGGACGCGAAGCGTGCCCCATAGCGTCCCATGTGGCGCCCCATGACGTTGCCATCGCGCCGGGATCCGCCACCCGGTCCCGGAAGGCGCCGAGCCCGGTACAGGAACGGCTCGAGCCGGACCGCGGGCGATTGATGGTCGCGATGGCGCTGTCGGCTGGTGGCGCGATTCGGATGACGGCAACGCTCATCGGTGTGGCGCGGATCGCGGCGAGGCTGGTGACGGCCTCGTAGATGCCGCGACGCCGCTCGCAGCGGATCGGCAGGCGGCGGAAGCGATCGAACCAGGCGTGGGTGCCCTCATCCTGAGCGTGTCGAAGGATCAACGACCCAGCGGTGACGCCCGCGCTTTTCGCTGCTCTCGATGCCTTTGCGCGCGATGCGCGGCACGATCCCGCGCCCGGCCCTCCTGGCGTCGGACCTTGGCATCGTAGGCCTTGTCGGCGTGCAGCTTACTGGGCCGCCGACGCGGGCGTCCACGCCGTCCTGTGCGCAGGGGTGGGATAGCGTCGAGCGGCGGGGCCAGCATCGGGCTGTCGTGTCGGTTGGCCCCACTCAGGCAGAAGCCGGTGGTTCGACAGGCTCACCATGAGGGGCGTCCCGCGCGCATCGGTGACGAGGCGGCGCTTCGGGCCCGGCTTGCCCCGGTCCGTCGGGCTCGGGCCGGTGGCAGAGCCCCTTTTTTCGGCGGGACAGACGCGCCGTCCAGGCTCGCTCGGCTCCAGTCGATCTCACCCGCCGCGTGCAGGCGCTCCAGCAGAACCGGATGCAAGCGCGCCCACCCCCCTGCCTCCTGCCAGTCGCGAAGCCGGCGCCAGCAACTCATCCCGCAACCGCAGCCCATCTCGGCGGGCAGCATCTCCCAGGGCAAACCTGAGCGTAGCACGAACAGGATACCGGTCAGCGCCGCTCGGTCCTCGATCGGACGGCGCCCGCCCTTCCCACGGGGCCGGGGCGGCAACAGGAGCGGGGCGATCGCGTCCCAGAGGTCATCGGGCAGAAGCCGGGTGCGCCATACCCACCAACGCCGGCCCAGACGATCCTTGCCCGTTCTGTTAGGCACTCTGATGTTTGATCCCAGGGTTTAATGGTGCACTCTTTGCGTCGGAGTGGAAGGATGCGCTATGGGCCAGGTTCTTCACGGCAGCGCCACGACGACTGAGGCGATCCGTCGAGCGATCCAGCATAGTGAAGCGAGCCTGTGAGCTCTTTCGAAGCGCTACGGGATCAACCAGAAGACAGTTGCCAAGTGGCGGCAACGGACCTCGGTCGCCGACCAGCGCACGGGGCCGAAGGATCCGCGTTCCACGGTGCTGTCACCGGAAGACGAGGCGGTCGTGGTCGCTTTTCGCCGTCACACGCTCCTGCCGCTCGACGACTGCCTCTACGCGCTCCAGGCCACGATCCCGCATCTGACCCGCTCGTCGCTGCATCGTTGCTTGCAGCGCCACGGCATCAGCCGATTGCCGGAAGTCGACGGGGACAAGCCCAAGCGGTCACGCTTCAAGGTCTACCCGCTCGGCTACTTCCACATCGATCTCGCCGAGGTCCACACGGCGGAGGGCCGGCTCTACCTGTTCGTCGCCATCGATCGCACAACCAAGTTCGCCTTCGTGGACCTGCATGAGAAGGCCACGCGGCGGGTGGCAGGTGACTTCCTCCGCCATCTCATCGAGGCCGTGCCTTACAAGGTGCACACGGTGCTCACCGACAACGGCAACCATTTCACCACGCCCGGCAACGTCGACTCGGCCGCGTCCCTCATCAAGGAGGCGATCGCAGCCGGGGAGACATTCCGAGCCCACAGCTTCGAGTCCGCCTGCGCTCGCAACCACATCGATCATCGGCTGACAAAGCCGCGTCACCCCTGGACCAACGGTCAGGTCGAGCGCATGAACCGGACGATCAAGGACGCGACGGTCAAGCGCTACCACTACGACAGCCATGAGCAACTCCGCGCTCACCTCGCTGACTTCGTCAGCGCCTACAATTTTGGCCGCCGCCTCAAAACCTTGCGTGGGCTCACGCCTTATGAAGCCATCTGCAAAGCATGGTCCGCCGAGCCCGGGCGCTTCAGGTCAAACCCGCTCCACCAAATGCTGGGACCAAACATCTAGGATTGCAGTGTGGCTCACACGGGGGATGGAGCGGACCGATGGCCATCGCGGTACTGGGGATCGATCTTGGCAAGAACAGTTGCAGCCTTGTCGGGTAGGATTCGACCGGTCGGGTCGTCCTGCGACGCCGGATGCGGCGCGAGACGGTGATCACTGTCAAACAGCGTTGAACATTGATCCTGGATCGGCGTCGAACTTTGACCCCCCGGATGGGCATGGCGGGACGTCATCATGGTGCCGGTTGTAGTAGAGCCCCGTCTCCGCATCCGCCCACTGGCCCTGGAACCGGACCGGACACGTGTACGCCGCCTCATCCGGCGCCGCCCGCAGCGCCAGGTTGCCCGACACCCGCACCGGCACAGGGCTACCGATCCCGCCGAGCCCGCCATATCCACCGCCATCGTCGTTGGCCGGCGCCAGCAGGGCCGCCTTCACCCCCAGAACCACGCCCCAGGTCGACAGCCGCGCCGCCTACGCGACCGCACCGTCTTCGTCCACAAGCTCCCGCGGCGTGCCGAGATGGTCCGTCACCACGTACTGATCCTCCCCCGGCTCTACGGACACCTCTGATACGCTCCTTGCGGGCTGGGAAGGTGTTTGATGGCGAAGACGAGACGGGAGTTCACGCCCGAGTTCAAACGCGAGGCGGTGGCCCTGCTGGAGAGCAGCGGGCGACCACAGATGCAGATCGCGGCCGAACTTGGGATCCAACCCTCCATGCTGAGGCAGTGGCGCACGGCGCTGATGGGAGGCTCTTCACCACCACCACGGGCAGCAGCATCGCCAAGAGCCGCGGCTGCGAGCCCGGTGGCTTCCCCCTCCGACCAAGCCGCCGAGATCGCTCGTCTGCGGCGTGAACTCGATCGGACGCGCATGGAGCGCGACGTCCTAAAAAAAGCGATCGGCATCTTTGCGGAGATGCCCAAGTGACGTTCGCTTTCATCAAGCAGCATGCGAGCACCTGGCCGGTGCGTCTCATGTGCCGCGTGCTCGAAGTCTCTCACAGCGGCTACTACGACTGGCGATCCTGTCCCGAGAGTGCCCGGTCGGCGTCCAACCGGCGCATTCTCGACGACGTCCGGCGTATTCATGCCGGGCATCACAGGCGCTAAGGCTCGCCTCGGGTGCATGCCACCCTTTGTGCGGAGGGACGAACGGCCAGTCGCGGGCGGGTTGAGCGCCTGATGCGCCGTCATGGCATCCGGGCCCTGGCAGGGCGCCGATTCCGGCCCTGCACGACCGACAGCCGCCACGATCTGCCGATCGCCCCCAACCTACTGAAGCAACAGTTCTCCGCCGCGCTGCCCAACACGGTCTGGCTCGCCGACATCACGTACCTGCCCACCGGCGAGGGCTGGCTCTACCTGGCCGCCGTGCTCGATCTCGCCACTCGCAAGATCGTCGGCTGGTCCATGCGTGATCACATGCGGACCGAGTTGACGTCGGCCGCCCTGATGATGGCTGCCCAACGGCAGCGACCGGCCGTTGGGCTCATTTGTCATTCCGATCGCGGCAGCCAGTACGCCGCCGAGGCCTATCGAAAGCAGCTCGTCGGCATGAAGGCGATCCCCTCCATGAGCCGGACCGGCTGGGGCTCACGATAACGCCCCGATGCAAAGCCCTCATCCTGAGCTCGTCGAAGGACTTCCACACTCTCAAGGTCGAACTTGTCCACCAGCGACAATGGGCGACCCGGGGCGAGGCCCGACGCGACTTGTTCGTTTACATCGAAGGCTACTACAATCGGCAGCGCATCCACTCGGCACTCGGCTACATCACGCCCGAGCAAGCCGAACGGAACGCGAGCTAAACCCCCTGTCGGTGAAGTCGGGGGAGGATCAGCTAGCCGGCGTTCTTTGCGGGAAGGAAGTTGAACGGGCGCTCGAAGGCGATGCGCCGGCCGTCGGCTTGGTGGAAGGCGAGGTGGCCGGGGGCGTAGTTTTCGAAGTACTCGTCGAAGGCTGAAGTCTGGCAGGGGCCCAGGGGCCCGGACCATCCCGCGGCGTCGGGCATCTGCAGGCCCATGTAGCGGGCGCCGTCGAGCGGCAGCGCGCCGGGGACCAGGAAGTCGTGCCACGTCTCCAGGTATTCGCCGGTGGCGACGGAGACCGGTTCGCCGGCTGTTACGGGCTCTGGCGGTGGCGGAGCCGGCTCGTTAGGCGGCGCAGCTTCGTGCGGAGCTTCAGGAGGGGCCTCGTGAGGGGCTCCGACACCTTCGCCGGCAGGGCTGAATTTGCCGCGGGCGAGTTTGAAGCCCCTCCCGCCAATCCAAGAGCCTTCGGACCCAGGAGGGCGCCCACGCCCGTACCCCAGTCGCCATCGGACGCCTGCTTGGCTATTGTGACAGGCGTGTAGATGATGCCTTTGGCCAATGCCTTGAGATCTTGTCCACTCTCCTGCGCCAAGCGTTGGCCCTCGGCTTGCAGGCGCGGATCTGGAGATTGCATGAGCTTACCGGCCGCCGACCCCTCTCCGATGGCTTTTCCGAGTCTTTTTACAAAATCCCACGCTCCCAGGACCGTACCAACGGTTGCGTTATAGACATTATCTCCAAGGGCATAAATTTGTTTTCCCGACTGATATTCAAATATTGATTTGTCGATATTGGTGATGCGTTCTTGTCTCGTCTGAGGTTCTATAGGTGCGACAGCGATGGCATCCGACCCAGCGAGGTCATGAGACACCTTCTCCTGCCATGCTTTAAAATCTTCACCTTTTATTGATTCGGGATAATTCTTTTCTTTTTTAAGACGGTTTATTGTGTCACTTCTCAGCTTGCTGTGTTTCTCATCTTCCTTCGGAGCTGCCGTACAACCTGCATTGACCTCTCCTTTGCAGTTGGCCTGCTGCTGCGACTTGTGATCCCCGGTTTGTTCACGCGCGTCGCCACGGTGTAGCGGCTTGCTCCCCGCGTGGCCCGGCAGAGGCGTAGTTCCGCCCCCCGGAGGCGAGGTCGATGGCGTCCCGGGCGTGTAGGCGAAGTGCTGCCCTTCCGAGCCGGACGCCATCACGCCGCCCCTACGTCAGACGATCCGGCGGGTGGGTGCGGCAGCCACGTCTTCGGCGGCGCGTCGCCCTCTCCGTCCCAAGTGCTGTAGTTCTCCAGGAAGATGACCAAACCCAGCGCCGCCACCCGCGCCACGAGCTCCGCCGGCAGCTCGGGTGTCGGCGTCGGAACCCGGCCGAGCACCGCGATCCAGATCATGCCCTCGATCCATCCAGCGCGCAGGCCTTCCACGAGCGCTGCCTGGGCCGACACGGACGCGGCGACGCGCTCGACCGAAGCCGCCACCCCCGCGCCATAGGCGTCCTCGGACACGGCCAGGGATGCGTAGTGTGTGTCCGCGATACGCCGGGACAGGGGTCCGGTCTCGGCCATCGGCTCGCCGAGCCTGTGTCTCTGCACCACCGGCAGGCCCAGGTGCTCGACCACATCATCGAGCGGCGCCTGACGGCTGGTGAGCCGAAGACTCACGTCGATCGGGTGGCGACGGACCTTGCGCGCTGCCATGATCCTCACTCCCCCAGATTGCCGATGTGCTCGCCGCCGTAGAAGATATCGCCCGTCTTCAGGTCGAACGTGCAGTTTCCGTTGGCCAGGACGCCGGCCGCCTGCTTGGCGGCGTGCAGCGCATCCGATGGGTCGACCGGATCGATGCCCAGGACCTTGCAGGCGTACTTGAAGTTCTGGGTCGTGTTGGCGGCGAACTCGACCGGCTGCTTGCCCTTCTTCGGCTCCTCACCGCCGGGATCGGGCCGGTTGATCCAGGCCGGGTCCCGGTGGCTGACCACCGCGAACCCTTCCGAGTAGAAGAAGCTCGACCCCTCCTGCGCGTGCGCCGGGCCGAGGTAGCCCGGTACCTTCACGCCCTTGCCCGTGCCCTGCTCGTGCCCGGTCGAGGTCGCGCACCGCGAGTTCAGCTGGAAGTCGTAGTTGCCGTTGTTGCGCACCGAGGTCGACGTGCGCGTCGCCGACGACAGGAACGCGATCGACGTGTACGGGACCGGTACCATCGCGCTGCCCCGCGGCGGCAGGCACACGTCCGGGCCCTTAGACACGATCACGTTCGACCCGTCCTTGCGCGCCGAGATCCGACCCTCGCTCATGCCGCACGCCCCAGCGCCTGACCCTGATCCGTGATGGAAGCCGCGTCCGGACCCGCGTCCGGCACGCCCGTTCCCGGTCGGCGCAGGATCGTGGCGGTCGCGTACCGGTCCGGCTCGAACCGCACCCGCCAGCTCAGGAACACCCGCGCATCGGCCCAAAGCGGCGCCGCCACGTCCAGCGACACCGTGTCCAGCACCATCGGCCGGACCTTGACCGCACCCCCGGGCTCGGCGAACGCCACCGCCAGCGCCTGGCCCGGCAAGTCGAGATGCACCGGTCGCGCGTCCCCGGTCAGCCCAGCGAGCTGGATGTGCTTGTCGCCGACGAGGTGGCCGGGGCAGATGCAGCCGCAGCCCCCACCCCTACGGGATCAGCCCGAGGACGTGCGACTGCCGCCCCGCCCCGGGCCGCGACCGCGGCAACCTCCGCCTCCGCAGCCGCGACCTCCGCCTCGGCGGCGGCCAGCTGCCAGCTGCCAGCTGCCGCGCATAGGCGCCCGTATCCAGCGGGGCCAGTTGCGAGCCCGGCTTCCAGAACTGAGCCTGTGGATCGGGCGCATCCGACATCACCGGTCCGGACTGCGTCGAGGCCGGCGTGGGCGCCATCCAGCTCTGGCGCGACTGCGGCGTCGGCGAGGCCTCGTCCGGCCCCTTACGGGCAACGATGGGAGAGGCGGAAAAGTGACGTCAATCGAAGCGGCGAAGCCATCGCAGGGTGACCTCAGGTCCTTTGACTGGGACCGGCTCTTTGATCACGCCGTACCGATACCCCTTGAAGCGGATGGGCTTGATGATGCGCGCGATGGTGCGGTAGCCCTCGGGGATGCCGCCGTTGGCCGCGTCGCCGAGGGTGGGCAACGGACTGGCTCGGACGAGCACACCCTGGTCGCAGGGGATCAGCTGCATGCCCGGGGTCAGCCGGGCCTCGATTGCCTCCCGGCCGCCCAGCGCAGCCACGTTGTCGGCGCCGAGAACCGTCAGCCAATTCGACGAGCGCGGTCGCTTGTAGCCCTCGTCCTTCCAACTTTCGGAGAAGTAGTCGCCCACGGCGTCGTATTCGAGGCCGGGATATTGAGTCAGCCATGGATAGTAGTAGGCATCCTCTACTGTCTCCGCGCCCGGGATGGAGAGCACCCCCAGACCGCCGGATCCATGCGACACCTGCAGTCGTCCGGCCCAGCACTTGATCAAATCGACGAACCGATCCGGATCCGCGTACAGGTAGCTGGGCGCGAAGTAGGCTTTTAGACCGGATAACCGGCGACGAATATTGTTATTACTAAATCCGAAGGCTATGAACATCCAAAGGGACGGGTCGTCTCTCTCTTCGGCGTGGCTTTCGGTCATAAAGTGATACAGATCTTCATCGTCACCAATTTTGTCGATATCCTGGTACTCCTTGGGAATGCCCGACCGATCCCATTTGCGCAGAGAAGTGTCGTTGGGAAGCTGATAATGATTGATCTTATTTTCTGGTATAGCGATATAGTCCTCTAGGCATTGCGAGATGGCCGCTCGCCTGGCTTGCTCCCAGCCGCGCTCGAAATACAGCGAAGCCAACACTCCGACCCGCGATCGGATCTTTTGACGCCTGTCATCGCGCAGGATCCCACTCTCTTCGATGTCTTTGGGATCCGATCTAAGATCGCTCGGCATGATCATCGGGCTAGTCCTTGCATTTCTGGGATCCCGCCTCCGAGGCCTTGCCTCCGTCGGAACTACAATCGCAATCTTTTTCAATATATAGATGAATTAGGTCGGCTTTTGGATCAAGATCTTGGTCCGACGTAATAATTTCGTACAAACCGTCTTCTTGCATTCTAGTCAAAGCCTTATCGTCAAATTTCGATTCGAATATCTTCCAAAGCTTCCCGTACTTCCACCACGAGATGTCCGGCCGCGGCGCGCCTGTGATCGGGATCTGGCTCAACGGCATATCCGTGTCCGTCTTGCTCATCACCGGACGATAGATCCCATGCTCATCCTGCTTGTAACTCACCTCCGGACGTGGGCCGTCGGCCGCAGGCGCCCTCGGACGGCGAGGTGATTTGTCCGGATACTTCGGGCCGTCCGGGTCGTAGTATCGCTCACGCAGCTTCCTCGACACGCAGGCCGTGCGGCGTGGCCCTGTTGAGCGGTGTAGCGATCCGAGATTCACACGGCCGGCCGGTGGCCATCCATCATCTCCCGCACCACGATGGCACCGCGCGTTGGCGAGGCCGTGTGCACCACGGCTTCCGCTGAGTGGAAGAGCCAGTGGTAGGCGTTTGAGCCCTCGATGCGCACCCCGGTCTCATCGCAGGCGACGACCGCGGCTTTGCGCAGGGCCGAGACGGCCGCGTCGCGACCACGATGGAAGCAGCCCTGTGCACGGCGGAGCAGGTTCATCAGCCCGCCCTGGCTGGGCGTCAATCCGAACAGGTCGGAGAGCGCCGCCTGCAGCCGTTCGTAGGAGAGCGCCTGGAAAGTTTTGAGATACGTCGCGACCGCGTGCAGCCGCGGGCCGAAGGGCGTACCCCGCGCCGCCTTCGGCACCGGTGCGACGACCCGAGTCCCACGGCTTGGGCAACGCACTGCGACCCGCCGGTGCTGCGTCACGATCGGTGCCACCGCGGGCAGTTCGATCCGCTCGCAGACGCTGACGACATCCGCGGGAAGAGCGGCGTGCAGGCTGCCGCCGCAGCACGCGCAAGCACCGGGACGATGCTCGACGATCGTATCAGGATCGTCGAGCATCGTCCCGGCTGTGGCCCTCGTGACCCGGCTTGGCGCCGCCGGGCTTGGACTGCGCCCGCTGCTCCTTGCGATCCGTCGCGGGCGGCTTGGAGGACGTGCGCGAAGTCTTCTCCGGGCGCTGCAGCCGCAGCACCAGCTCGATCAGCTCCTTGCGGCTCAGCCGCTCAAGATCGCTTCGGCCCATCTCACAAAAGAATCAGCGAAATCCGACCCGCGCAAGGGCGTGGGTAATTACAAGCGTGGGGGGCGAACGGCGTTGTAGTGCCGTCTCCAGCTCTCAATCACGATCTGTGCCTCCTTGAGGGTGTAGAAGATCTCGCCATTCAGGAATTCGTCCCACAGGTGGGCGTTGAAGCTCTCAACGTAACCGTTCTCCCGCGGTGAACCGGGGGTGATGTAGGCCGTCTTGACGCCGACCCCGGTGATCCAAGCCTGCACGGACTTGGCGATGAACTCCGGGCCATTGTTCGAACGAATGTGCCCCGGCGCCCCACGCAGGATGAACAGGCCGGAGAGCACATCGATCACGTCGATCGCCTTCAGCTTACGGGCGACGCGGATAGTCAGGCATTCGTGCGTGAATTCGTCGACGACGTTGAGCATCCGGAACTTGCGCCCATCGTGCATGCGGGCCTCGACGAAGTCATAGGACCATACGTGATTGCGGTACTCCGGGCGAAGACGGAGGCAGGGGCCGTCGTTGTCCCAGATCAGCCCTCGCTTGGGCTGCTTGGTCGGGACCTTCAGACCCTCACGCCGCCAGATCCGCTCGACGCGCTTGTCGTTGACGAGCCACCCGGCCGCCTTCAACAGCGCGCTGATCTTGCGGTAGCCATAGCGTTTATACTGTTCGGCCAACGCCACGAGGTCGGCCGTCAGCGCCTCTTCGTCATCACGGCCCCGCGGGACCTTGCGCTGTGTCGAGCGATGCTGTCCGAGCGCCCGGCAGGCGCGGCGCTCGGAGACGGGCAGGACGTCGATGATGGGCTCGACACAGGCGCGTCGGCGCGCGGGGCTCAAAAGTTTCCCCGGGATGCCTCCTGCAGGATCAGCTTGTCGAGCGTGAGGTCCGCGACCGCCTTGCGCAGCCGCTGGTTCTCGGTCTCCAGATCCGTCATCCGGCGAACCTGATCGCTCTTCAGGCCACCGAACTCACGCCAATGGCGCGGATGGCGTCGGAAACGCTCTGGCCCTGGGACATCAGCACATGCGTCTGCCGCAGCTTGGCAACGATCTCCTCGGGCTTCGGGTGCTTGGCCATGTCATCCGCCCTCCTTGACCCTGACCCAGCAAACTGGTCCGCGTCGAGCGCAAGTTTTTCGGGCATCCTGAACCCTGAAGGAGGGTGGATGCCATGCCTCGCAAACGCTTCACGAACGAGCAGATCGCCTTTGCCCTGCGGCAGGCGGAGAACGGTGCGACGGTGGACGAGGTCTGCCGGAAGATGGATGTGTCTGAGCCGACATTTTACCGCTGGAAGAAGCAGTTCGTCGGCATGGGGGTGCCGGAGATTCGGCGGCTCAAGCAGCTGGAGGATGAGAACAGCAAGCTCAAGCGGCTGGTCGCCGACCTGACACTGGACCGCTCCATGCTGCAGGACGTGCTCAAGCGAAAGTGGTGAGGTCCGCCGCTCGCCGTGAGGTCGCCGGTCACCTGCAGGTGGCCTATGACATCAGCGAGCGTCGGGCCTGTCAGGCC
>NZ_FOQW01000037.1:0-17782 GCF_900113845.1 Methylobacterium brachiatum
GGACGCTCCGGCTGCGGGATGTAGCTGTCCACCGTCTCCATCAGCTTCAGGACCGCGTCCTTGCCGATCTTGGGCTCCTTGTCCTCCAGCGCCATCAGCGCCGAGCCCTTGGTGATCGGGATGTCGTCGCCCGGGAAGTCGTACTTCGACAGGAGCTCGCGCACCTCGAGCTCGACCAGCTCCAGCAGCTCCTCGTCGTCGACCATGTCGACCTTGTTCAGGAACACCACCAGCGCCGGGACGCCGACCTGGCGGGCCAGCAGGATGTGCTCGCGGGTCTGCGGCATCGGGCCATCAGCCGCCGACACGACCAGGATCGCGCCGTCCATCTGGGCCGCACCGGTGATCATGTTCTTCACGTAGTCGGCGTGGCCGGGGCAGTCGACGTGCGCGTAGTGCCGGTTCTGCGTCTCGTACTCCACGTGCGCCGTCGAGATCGTGATCCCGCGCGCCTTCTCCTCAGGCGCCTTGTCGATCTGGTCGTAGGCCGTGAACGTCGCCCCGCCCGTCTCCGCCAAAACCTTCGTGATCGCCGCCGTCAACGACGTCTTGCCGTGGTCGACGTGACCGATCGTGCCAATGTTGCAGTGCGGCTTGGTGCGGGAGAACTTTTCCTTGCCCATGATTCCCATTCCTGCGGCGGGGACCACGCTGTTCCCCGGATCCTGGTCGGCCGCCCCGAACGTGAAGAGGGGCGAAAAACGCGGTCCGCTTAGAGGCTCGGCCGCTCGCGATCAAGGTCCGGCGCGCACGAGGCCCCCGGTGCGACGCCGTCTGTCAAGCGCCGAGCCGCCACATTGGACGACGCGGATACTGATGCTCACCACTTCCGGTGGACACTTTCGAGACACAGTGTGGCTTGCAGGGCATAGCGGACCTGAAGCGGCCGAGCTTAAGTGGCGACAACCACTGGTCACCCGGGTCCCGCAAACATGATGAAGAAGTTCCTCCTCGCCACCGCCGCCACGGCGCTGGTCTCGACGGCCGCCGTCGCTGCCGACCTGCCGCGTCGCGCCGCGCCGCCGCCGGTCTTCACTCCGGTTCCGGTCTTCACCTGGACGGGCTTCTACGCGGGTCTCGAGTCGGCCTACACCTTCACCGACCGCGAGCGCATCACCACGGTCGGCGTCCTGCCGGGCAACGCCGCCAACGTCGCGCTGGGCCGCCGCCCGGCCGTGACCTCGACCACGCAGGACGGCTTCGCCAACATCGGCGGCACCGCCGGCTACAACTATCAGTTCACGCCGGGCTCTGGCATCGTGGTCGGTATCGCCAACAGCATCGACTGGACCGACATCACCAAGAACCGCGTCGTGCTCGGCACCGGTAACGTCGCCGGCGGCCCGCCGAACCTCAGCCAGTTCCGCCAGAGCCTCGACTGGCTCGGCACCCTCACCGGCCGCGCCGGCTACGCCTTCGACCGGGTCCTGGTCTACGGCATGGGCGGTCTCGCCTACGGCAACGTGTTCCACGACGCCAACTTCTACACCCCGGGTGGCGCCCTGCAGTTCGCCGGCCGCTACGACGACTTCAAGACCGGCTTCGCCTATGGCGGCGGCATCGAGTTCGCGATCCCGACCGACAGCTTCCTGAACAACTTCGCGGTCGGCAAGTATCTCGGCATCAAGTACGACGCCGTGACCATCAAGGCCGAGTACCTGCACTACGACCTCGGCAGCCAGAGCGTCCTCGTCGCCGCGCTTCCGGGCGTCGGCAACGGCTCGTACATCTCGCGCTTCCGGACCGAGGGCAGCATCGTCCGCGCCGGCTTCAACTACAAGTTCGGCGGCTTCTAGGACCGAGCCGACAGGCGCGGCCCGGGAGCGAACCGCCCGGGCTGATTTTCGCGGGCGCGTGCCGGGATCGGCGCGCGCCCGTCTTGTTTTCGGGCTGTCGCGAGACGGCCTAGCAGGCGCGCAGATGCGCGATCAGCCGGGCCGCCGCTTCGTCGGGCGTGCCGGTGTTGAGGATGGTCAGGTCGGCCCGGACCCGGGCCTCGCGGGCCAGGCGCGCGGCGAGGTCGCCGTCCTCCGCCCGGTTGCGGGCCGCGATGCGGCTGGCCAGGATCTCGGGGGGCGCCGTAACCTCGACCACGCTGACCGGAACGTCGCCGCCCCGGGCCTCCTCGACGATGCGGCGCGAGACGTTGCAGACCACGATATGCCCGCCCGCGGCGAGATCGGCGGCCTGTGCCGGAATCGCGTAGCCGAGGCCGTGGGCGCGCCAATGCAGGGTGAAGGCGCCGGACGCGCAGCCGGTCTCGAAGGCGGCCGCGTCGATCTCGTCGTTGTCCTCGTCGCCGGAGGGCGGCCGGGTCACGAGGCGGCGGGGGAAGACGTAGCGCGGGTCGCCCGCCAGCTCCGCCCGGGCCAGCCGGATCAGCGTATCCTTGCCGGCGCCGCTCGGGCCGACCACCAGGACCAGGCAGCCCGCCATCAGGCGACCCGCTGGCCGGCGCGCCAGACCTCCCGGACCACCGGCACCCCTTCCGCGCGCTGGACCCGCACCAGGTCGGCCCGCAGGCCCGCCTGCAGGGCGCCGCGGTCGGTCAGGCCGGTGGCGCGGGCGGGATTGGCCGTGACGGTGGCCAGCGCCTGCGGCAGCGAGATCGCGGGCGCCTGCTCGGGCAGCAGGAACGCTGCCATCAGCAGGCTCGCCGGCACGTAATCCGACGACAGGATGTCGAGATGGCCGGCCTCGGCCAGCGCCAGGGCGGCGACGTTGCCGGAATGCGAGCCGCCGCGGATCAGGTTCGGCGCGCCCATCATCACGGTGATCCCGCGCCCGTGGGCGGCCTCGGCGGCCTCCAGGGTGGTCGGGAACTCGGCCAGCGCCACGCCCTCGCCGGCGGCGAGCTCGACATCGGCCAGGGTCGTGTCGTCGTGGCTCGCCAGGGGGATGCCCATCTCCTGGGCGAACTGGACCAGGGCCGGACGGTTGCGGCCGTTCAGCGCCTGCCCCTCCCGGATCTTGCGCTCGGTGTTGACCCGGATCTCCTCCAGGGTGCGGCCGCCCCGCGTGGCGTAGGTGTAGTACTTCTCCATATCCCGGAACTGGCGCTGGCCCGGGGTGTGGTCCATCAGCGAGATCAGGCCGATCGGGTAGCGCGCGTTGAAATCCGCCACCGTGTCGAGCACGTCCGCGGACGGCAGCTCGCAGCGCAGATGCGTGTAGTGCTCGGCCCGGAACAGGTCGCCGGCGCGCGCGGTCTCGATCGCCGCGGCGAGCTGCTTCAGCTCGGAGCCGAGACCGCTGCCGTCGGGGTCGCTGCCGGCGCGCAGGGAATCGAACACCGTGGTGATGCCCGAGGCGGTGATCTGCGCGTCGTAGGCGAGCACCGCGCCGAGGGGATGCCAGCGGACCTTGGGCCGGGGCGCGAAATGGCTCTCGAGATGGTCGGTGTGCAGCTCGATCAGCCCGGGGATCAGGTGGTCGCCGCCGAGGTCGAGGCCGCGCTCGGGCGCGCGCCCGGTGCCGATCTCCGCGATGAGGCCGTCGGTGACGGCGAGCCAGCCGTGCTCGACCCGGTCCGGCAGGACCAGGATCGCGTTCTCGAGGATCAGGTCGCTCATCGGAACTCCTCTACAGCCTCGTCCCGCACGGTGGCATCCAGCGTTCGGAAAAAGACGATGTGAATCACTGGTCTAGCGCGTCGTGCCGGCTCCGATTCCCGCCACGCCGCGCTAGGCCGCCCGGGCTTGCGCAAAGCGCGTCACGTCGACGATTCGCGTCGCCACAGCATCGCGCATCTCGCTGTCGTGAAAGATGCCGAGCACGCCGGCCCCGGCGGCCAGCTTCTCGCGCACGAGCGCGGCCACCACGGCGCGGTTGCTGGCGTCGAGGGAGGCGGTGGGCTCGTCGAGCAGGAGCAGCGGCCGGTCGGCGATCAGCCCCCGGGCGATGTTGACCCGCTGCTGCTCGCCGCCGGAGAAGGTGGCGGGCGGGAGGCTCCAGAGCCGCTCGGGCAGGTTGAGCCGGGCCAGCAGATCCTTCGCCCGCGCGCGCGCCGCGTCCTCGGACAGGCCGCCCTCGCGGCCGGCGGCCTCGACCACGTCGAGGGTCGAGACCCGGGGGATCACCCGCAGGAACTGTGACACGTAGGCGATGACCCGCGCCCGCAGGGCCAGCATCCGGCGCGGATCGGCCCGCACCACGTCCACCACGGCGTCGCCGTCGCGGACCAGGATCGCGCCGGCATCGCAGCGGTAATTGCCGTAGGCCATCTTCAGGAGCGAGGACTTGCCTGCCCCGGAGGGGCCCCCGAGCACCACGCACTCGCCCGGCGCCACCGAGAGGCTCACCCCGCCCACCACCGGAAGAACGACGCCGCCGCGCAGGTGCAGGGTGAAGCTCTTGGCGACGTCCTGGAAGGTCAGAAGCGCGGTCATGCGGCGAGCACCGAGGAGACGAGGAGCTGGGTGTAGGCGTGCTCGGGATCGTCGAGCACCCGGTCGGTCAGGCCGGTCTCGATCACCCGGCCGGCGCGCATGACGATGATCCGGTGCGAGAGCAGCCGCGCCACCGCGAGGTCGTGGGTGACGATGATCACCGCCAGGCCGAGCTCGGCCGAGAGCCGCCGGATCAGGTCGAGCAGCCGGGCCTGGACCGAGACGTCGAGCCCCGAGGTCGGCTCGTCCATCAGCACCAGCCTCGGGCCGGTGACGAGGTTGCGGGCGATCTGCAGGCGCTGGCGCATGCCGCCGGAGAAGCGCGTGGGCGGATCGTCGATCCGGTCGGCGGCGATCTCGACCCGGCCGAGCCAGTCGAGCGCCTGCCCGCGGATGCGGCCGTAATGGCGCTCGCCGACCCCCATCAGGCGCTCGCCGACATTGCCGCCGGCCGAGACCGTCATGCGCAGGCCCTGGGCCGCGTCCTGGCGCACGAAGCCCCAGTCGGTGCGCATCAGCGCCCGGCGCTCGGCCTCGCTCAGGCCGGCGAGGTCGCGCAGCACGCCGTCGCGCATCCGGTAGGAGACCGTCCCGGCATCCGGCGCCAGCTCGGTGGCGACGAGGGAGAGCAGCGTCGACTTGCCCGAGCCGGATTCACCCACGATCGCCAGCACCTCGCCGGGATCGAGGTCGAACGACACGTCGGCGCAGCCGAGGCGCGCGCCGTAGCGCTTGGTCAGGCCGCGAACCTGCAGCAGGGGCTCGCTCATCGGGTCACCTCTGCGGCGTCGGGCACGAAGGGCGGATCAAGGCGGAAGCTGTAGCCGTAGCGCTCGAAGCCGAGGCTCTCGTAGAAGGCGTGCGTCGGCTTGGCGTCGACATTCGAGGACAGGGCGAGCTTGTAGCAGCCCCGGGCCTGGGCGATGCGGAACGCCTCGCGCATCATCGCCCGGCCGAGGCCGCCGCCGCGATGCCCGGACGCGACCACCACACTCTCGACCAGGGCCGACGGCATGCCCCAATGGGCGATGTTGTCCAGGATGACGAGGCAGAAGGTGCCGACGATCCCGCCGTCGACCTCCGCCAGGTAGAGCCCGTAATCGGGATAGGCCGTGACGATCCGGTCGAGGAGCGTCTCGGCCTGATCGATTGTCGCCACCCGGCCGGCATTCAGCTCGGCGTAGAGGGCGAGGACAGCCGGGAGGTCGGGCTTTCCGGCCCGGCGGACCGTGAGGCCGGTCATACCGCGTCTCCCGTGCCGACATGGCCGTCCGCGCGGCGCCCCTCGCAATGATCGGTGTCCGAGCAGACGAACATCCGCCGGCCGGCATCGTCGAGCAGCATCTCGTCGAGATAGACCCCCTCGGCGCCGCACAGGGCGCAGGGCTGGTCGAATTGCTGCACCCGGAACGGATGGTCCTCGAAGTCGAGGCTGCGCACCGAGGTGTAGGGCGGCACCGCGTAGATGCGCCGCTCGCGCCCCGCCCCGAACAGCTGGAGGGCCGGGCAATCATCCATCTTCGGGTTGTCGAATTTCGGCGTCGGCGACGGGTCCATCACGTAGCGGCCGGCGACCTCCACCGGGTAGGCGTAGGTGGTGGCGATGTGGCCGTGGCGGCTGATATCCTCGTAGAGCTTGACGTGCATGGCGCCGTACTCGCGCAGGGCGTGGAGCTGGCGGGTCTCGGTCTCGCGCGGCTCGAGGAAGCGCAGGGGCTCGGGGATCGGCACCTGGTAGACCAGAACCTGGCCCTCCCGCAGGGGCGTCTCCGGAATGCGGTGGCGGGTCTGGATGATCGTCGCCTCGGTGGTCCGGGTGGTGGTGGCGACCCCGGAGGTGCGGGCGAAGAAGCGCCGGATCGAGACCGCGTTGGTGGTGTCGTCGGCGCCCTGGTCGATCACCTTGAGCACGTCCGCGCGCCCCAGGACCGCCGCCGTGACCTGCACGCCGCCGGTGCCCCAGCCGTAGGGCATCGGCATCTCCCGGGAGGCGAACGGCACCTGGTAGCCCGGCACCGCGATGGCCTTGAGGATGGCCCGGCGGATCATCCGCTTGGTGCCCTCGTCGAGGTAGGCGAAATTGTAGCCGGCTTCGGATCGGCTCGGCTCGATCATCGCTGTCGCGCTCACTCGGCCGCCTCCTGCACGCTGTCTGAATCTCGAAAAAACTCGGCGCGCAGGCGCCGGACCAGCTCCAGCTCCGCCTGGAAGTCGACGTAGTGGGGCAGCTTCAGGTGCTCGACGAAGCCGGTGGCCTGGAGGCTGTCGCAATGGGCGAGCACGAATTCCTGGTCCTGGGCCGGGCTCGTCACGGGCTCGCCGAGCTCCGCCGCCCGCAGTGCCCGGTCGACCAGGGCCATGGCCATCGCCTTGCGCTCGCTTTGCCCGAAGGTGAGCCCGTAGCCGCGGGTGAATTGGGGCGGCGTCGTCCCGGAGCCCGTGAACTGGTTGACCATCTGGCACTCGGTGAGCCGGATCCGGCCGAGCGGCACCGGGAAGCCCAGCTCCTCCGGCACGAACTCCACCGCCACGTCGCCGACCCGGACCTCGCCCACGAACGGGTGGGTGCGGCCGTAGCCGCGCTGGGTCGAGTAGCCGAGGCCGAGGACGAAGCCCTCGTCGCCCCGGGCCAGGGCCTGGAGGCGCAGGGCCCGGTCGGCCGGGTAATCCACCGGCTCCCGGGTGAGGTCGCCCACGGGGGCGCCGTCATCCGGAGGCGAAGGCTCGATCAGGCCGTCCTGGGCCAGCAAGTCGGTGACCCGCGGGCAGGTGCCGGCATCGTCGCGCGGCTCGGCCTCGGCGGCGGGCTCGACCGTGCCCGCGCCGGCGAGCGCGAAGTCGATCAGCCGGTGGGTGTAGTCGAAGGTCGGCCCGAGCACCTGGCCGCCGGGCAGGTCCTTGAAGGTCGCCGAGACCCGCCGCGCCACCGCCATGGCGCCGGTATCGACCGGCTTCGAGGCGCCGAACCGCGGCAGCGTCGTCCGGAAGGCGCGGACCAGGAAGACCGCCTCGACCACGTCACCGCGGGCCTGCTTGAGGGCCAGCGCGGCGAGGTCGGGATCGTAGAGCGAGCCCTCGGCCATCACCCGGTCGACCAGGAGCGTCATCTGCTCGCGGATCTGCGCGACGGTCAGCTCCGGCACGGCCGGGTCGCCCCGGCGGGTCTCGGCGAGCAGCCGGTGGGCGTTGTCGATGGCGGCCTCGCCGCCCTTCACAGCCACATACATCGGTCAGCTCTCCGTGACGGCGGTGGAGCGCGGGAGGCCGGCGACGCGGCCGGGGGCGGTGAGGATCAGGTCGATTCCCAGCGGGAACCCGGCGCGGTTCTCGGCCAGCTGCGCGACGAACCGCTCCGGCAGGGGCGCGAGCGCGATCCGCGTCGTACCGTCGATCCCGGGACCGGTGAGACGCAGCCCCTCCCCGGCCGTGATCGTGTCCAGAGCCAGCACCAGGGTGGTCGAGGTGTCGGGATAGGCCGGAGTGCCCGGCGCGAAGCGGACGAACGGCGGGCATCGGGCCGGATCGCGGATCAGCGCGAAGGCCGCCCGGGCCGGGTCGTCGGTGAGTGGCGCCCCGGTGTGGAAGCGCAGATAGGCGGCGACCTCGGGCGCGGCCGCGAGACCGGCATCGAGCCAGACCGGCGTGTCGGCATCGGTGAGCGCCAGCGCGATGGCGGCGAGTTCCGGGGTCAGCGGCGCCGGGGGTTCCAGCCCGGCCTCCAGGCGCCGGGGCAGGCCCGGGCGGGCGAGGGCGTCCATCACGGCGCGGAACGTCCCCTGCGCGTCGTGGACCGGATCGGCGAAGCCGGGTGCGAGCATGCTCAATCCTCCCCGCGGGCCAGCGTCAGGAAATCGACGCGGGTGGCGGCGGTGCGACGGGCCGCCCGATGGCGGGCGGCCTCGGCCTTCTCGGCAGCCGACCGGAGCGCGTCCTCGACCCGGGCGCGGCGGGACGGATCCTGCCAGAGCGCGTCGAGGGTGGCGGCGAGCCGCGCCTTCATGCGGTCGCGGCCGAGATGGTAGGCGAAGCCGGTGGCCCCGTCGGGGAGCCGGATCGCCGCCCGGGTCACGCTGACCTCGCCAAGATTGAACGGCCGCCCGTCGCCGCCGATTCGGCCCGTGGCCATCACCAGCCCGGTCTCGGGCGGGCGCAGGTCCTCGATGGGCGGGGCTGCGAGGGTCTGCAAGGCGGCGTCGAGGTCGTCCCGGCTCGCATCGGCGCAGAGCGCCATCACGGCCCGGCGGGCCGCACTCTCATCCGGGCCTTGGTGAAGCGGGCTCGTCGCCATCGCGAATCCCTCTGTCGAGCTGTTGTCTAGTCGTGTAGACAACTAGCGTGCCGGGCGCAAATGAAGTTTGGATGACAGGATGGATGCACAGGAGCAGGCGCCCGGCCTCGTCCGGGGAGAGGGGCTGACGGCGTGGCGGCAGATCGCCGACGCGCTGACCGCCGATATCGCGGCCGGGCGTTACGCGCCGGGCCAGCAGATGCCGACCGAGGCGGCGCTCGCCGCGCGCTTCGCGGTCAACCGGCACACGGTGCGGCGGGCGCTCGCCGCCCTGGCCGAGAGCGGCCTCGTGCGCGCCAGCCAGGGGCGCGGCACCTTCGTGGAGGAGGCGCCGCTCGCCTACCCGATCGGACCGCGCACCCGCTTCTCCGAGATCGTCACCGGGGCCGGGCGCGAGGCCTGGGGCGACCTGCTCGCCTCGGCCACCGTCCCGGCCGGCCCCAAACAGGCGGCGGCGCTGGCGATCGAGACGGGTGCGCCGATCCTCGAATTGCTGACGATCCACCGGGCGGACGATGCCCCGATCTCGACCGCGCAGACCTGGCTGCCCCTGCCACGCTTTTCCGGCTTCGCCGCGGCTTACGCCGAGCGCGGCTCGATCACCCGCGCCTTCGCGGCCTGCGGGGTGCACGATTACACCCGCCTCTCGACGCGGATCCGCGCCCGCCCGGCCGATGCCCAGGAGGCGGAGCGCCTCGACATCGCCCCCGGGCGGGTGGTCATGGTGGTGTCGAGCGTCAACATCGACTCCGCGGGCGTGCCGATCCAGGCGAACCGCACGCTGTTCGCCGCCGACCGGGTCGAGCTGGTGATCGGCGGCTGAAATCGCTCAGCGCGCCGCCGGCCCGATGATCGCCCGGCGCAGGCGGGTCGAGACCCAGTCGATCGCCGCCACGGTGGCGAGGATCATCAGCACCAGGAACGCGACCTGCTGCAGCTCCAGGACGCGGATCAGCTCGGTGAGGTACTGGCCGATGCCGCCCGCCCCGACGATGCCGATGATCGTGGCCGAGCGGGTGTTCGATTCGAAGAAATACAGCACCTGGCTCGCCAGCACCGGCAGCACCCCGGGGATCAGCCCGAAGCGGATGCGGTGGAGGGCCGAGCCGCCCGAGGCGACGACGCCCTCGCCCGGCCGCCGGTCGCAGGTCTCGATCGCCTCGGAGAACAGCTTGCCGAACGCCCCGAAATCCGAGCACGCGATGGCGAGCATCCCCGCGAAGGGGCCGAGGCCGACGACGTTGATCCAGATCAGCGCCCAGATCAGCACGTCGACCGAGCGCATCACGTCGAGGCCCCGGCGCACGGCGAAATGCGCGAACGGGTTGGGCACGACGTTGCGGGCGGCGAGCAGCGCCACCGGGAAGGCCAGGATCGCCGCCGTCAGGGTGCCCAGGAAGGCGATGCCCAGCGTCTCGCCCAGGGCGTGCACGAAGGTGCCGAGATGCCCCTCCGGCGAGGGCGGCAGCATCAGCAGCGCGAAGGAGCCGAGGCGCCCGAGCCCGTAGAGGAGGCGCGCGGGCGACATCTCGAACTGCCAGGCGCCGAAGCCGGCCAGCCCGATCAGGCCGCCGAGCAGCAGCGCGGCGCGCAGGCGCGCGGGCCAATCCGTCCGGAACTGCGCCGGGTAGCGGGCGCGCAGGCGCGCGAGCTCGGCCCGAGCCTCGGCCCGCAGGGTTTCGGAGCGGGCCTTGCTCATCGGGCCTCCTCGGTGCCGGTCAGCCGGTGGCGGACCTGCTCGGTGGCGAGGTCGATGCCGATGACGGTGAGGATGATCAGGCCGAGGATCGCGCTGACATCCGCGTAGTAGAAGTTGCGGATCGCGGCCAGAAACTCCTGCCCGATGCCGCCGGCGCCGACGAAGCCCAGCACCGCCGCCCCGCGCACGTTGATCTCGAAGCGCAGCAACGCGTAGGAGGCGAAGTTCGACAGGACCTGCGGCAGCACGGCGAAGCGCACGGTCTCGATCCAGCTGGCGCCCGAGGCCGACAGGCCCTCGACCGGCCGCATGTCGATATTCTCGACCACCTCGGAGAACAGCTTGCCGAGCGCCCCGGTGGTGTGGACTGCCAGGGCCAGCACGCCGACCATCGGGCCGAGCCCGAAGGCGATGACGAACAGCAGCGCGAACACCACGTCGGGAATCGTGCGGCACACCTCCAGGAAGCGCTTGGCGACGAAGCGCACCGTGGGCGACCGCACCAGGTTGGCGGCGGCCACGAAGCTGAGGGCGAAGCCCGCGAGCCCGCCGAGCAAGGTGCCGAGATAGGCCATCAGCACGGTCTCGCCGAGCAGGGCGAGCCATTTGGGCAGGCCCCAGTACCAGGCGCGCACATCCTCGAGCGGATGCTCGAGACCGACCGGCGGCCAGATCTGCGCGAGATAGGCGGTGAACTTGCCGATATTCTCGGCGAAGACCAGCGGCCGCACTTCGGCGGCGAGGGCCGCAAGCAGCGCCAGCACCGCGACGACGGCGAAGCTCGCGAGCGTGCGGCGGCGGGCGGCGCCGCTCGCCGCCGCGTACAGGCCGGAGAGGGCGGCTTCCCGCTCCGGCGGCAGGGGTGTCAGGCCGCGCAAGGCGGGGGTCCGATCAGGCTTGCGATCAGGACTTCTTGCGCTGCTCGTCGTTGAACTTCAGCATGTCGATGATCGGCTGGTAATCCTTGAGCGTCACCGGGGTGAGGCTGAGATCCTTGCCGTCGGACAGCTTGTCGAACGCCGCCTTGTCGGCGGTCGGCACGTCGAGGAAGGCCTGGCGGATCTTGGCCTTCAGGTCGCCCGGCAGGCTCGCCAGCACGGCATAGGGGCCCTCCGGCAAGAAGTCGGACTTGAACACCACCCGGAAGTCCGATTGCTTCATGGGCGTGCCATCTGGGTTCTTCAGCACGCCCTTGGCAACCATGCGGGTTACCATCGTGTCGGTCTCGGAGTTCCACAGGTTGGCAGCAGAGTCCACGGTGCCCTGGGTGAGCGCCAGGACCGCATTCTCGTGGCTCCCGGCGTAAACGACCTTGGCGAAATGCTTGTCCACGTCGAAGCCGGCCCGCTTCAGGAAGAAGCGCGGCGCCTGGTTGCCGGAGGTGGAGTTCGGATCGACCAGGGCCAGGTTCTTGCCCTTGAGGTCTTCGATCGTCTTGTACGGGCCGGAGGCCAGCGTGTAGATCACCGAGTAATAGCCCGACGCGCCGGTCTCGTGCTGCGGGTTCACCATCGGTTCGATCTTCACGCCGGTCATCACGGCCCGGGCGAAGGAGGCAGCACCGTAGAACGCGATCTGGATGTTGCCGGCGCGCTGGCCCTCGATCACCGCGGCGTAGTCGCTGGCGACCCGCAGCTTCACCGGCACGCCGACCGCCTTGCTCAGGTAGTTCGCCAGGGGAGCGTAGCGGTCGTTGGTGCCGCTGGCATTCTCCATCGGGATGACCGCCAGGGTCAGCTCGGGATACTTGGCCTTCCAGTCCTGGGCGGCGGCCGGCAGGCCGAGGAGGGCGAGCGCCGCGGCCGCGGCGGCGAGGGTGCGTCGGGTGATCATCGTGTGGTCCTCGGGTGATGGATCGGCCGGCCGCCGGGCGGCGGCATGCCGGTGGTGAGGCGGTGGCGCCCGCAACGCGGCGCGAACCGGGTGAAAGCCGGGATCAGGAGCGTTTGCGCTGCTCGTCGTTGGCCTTCAGCATGTCCATGACCGGCTGGTAGTCCTTGAGCGTCACCGGGGTGACGCCGAGATCCTTGCCGTCGGAAAGCCGATTGAACGCCGCCGTGTCGGCCTTGGGCAGATCGACGAAGGCCTGGCGGATCCTGGCCTTCAGGTCGTCGGGCAGGGTGGCCAGCACGGCGTAAGCGTCCCCGGGCAGGGCGCCGGACTTGAACACGATGCGGAAGTCCGACTTCTGCATCGGCTTGCCGGCGGCGTCCTTCACGACGCCCTTGGTGAGCATGCGCGTGAGATTGCTGTCCGTCTCGGAGTTCCAGAAGTTCGCCGCCGCATCCACGGTGCCCTGGGTCAGGGCCAGCACGGCGTTCTCGTGGCTCCCGGCATAGACGGCCTTGCCGAAATGCGTGTCGACGTCGTAGCCGGCCTGTTTCAGGAAGAAGCGCGGCGCCTGGTTGCCGGAAGTGGAGTTCGGATCGACCAGGGCGAGCTTCTTGCCCTTGAGGTCCTCGACCGTCTTGTACGGGCTGGAGGCCAAGGCGTAGATCACCGAGTAATAGCCCGCGGTTCCGGTCTCGTGCACCGGGCTCACCATCGGCTCGAGCTTCACCCCGGTCATCGCGGCACGGGCGAGCGAGGCCGCCCCGTAGAACGCGATCTGGATGTTGCCGGCGCGCTGGCCCTCGATCACCGCGGCGTAGTCGCTGGCGACCCGCAGCTTCACCGGCACACCGAGCGCCTTGGTCAGGTAAGCGGTCAGAGGCGCGTAACGGTCGGCCGTGCCGCTGGCGTTCTCCGCGGGGATCACCCCCAGGCTCAGCTCGGGATACTTGGCCTTCCAATCCTGGGCGGCGGCCGGCAGGCCGAGCAGCGCGAGCGCTGCCGCGGCGGCGAGGGTGCGTCGGGTGATCATCGTGTGAGTCTCAGATCCGTATCAGGCGCTGGATCGGCCGACCGCAATCGGCACACCAAGCCAGGCGCTTCCCCGCCCCGTCGTTTTTAGCGTTTTGGTCCCGACGCCGCCGGCTCAGGCGCCGATGGCGGCCTCGCGGATGGGCTGGACCGGCACGAGGCCCGGGAGCCCCGGCATGGCCGCCCGCTGCTCCGCCTCGCGCTCGGCGGAATCGTCCAGCACCTCGCCGGCCTCCAGGCCGTAGAGGCGGCGCGCCACATCCTCGGTGAGGTCGAACGGGCCGCCATCGAACACCACCCGGCCGGCGGCGAGCCCGACGAGGCGGTCGCAATAGGCGCGGGCGAGGTCGAGCGAGTGCAGGTTGCACAGGACCGTGATGCCGTAGCGCCGGTTCACCGCGGCCAGCGCGTCCATCACCAGGCGGGTGTTGCGCGGATCCAGGGACGCCACCGGTTCGTCGGCCAGCAGGATCTCCGGCTCCTGCACGAGGGCCCGGGCGATGGCGACGCGCTGCTGCTGCCCGCCCGACAGGCCGTCGGCCCGCTGGCCGGCGAACTCGCCCATGTCGAAGCTCTCGAGGGCGGCGAGCGCCATGGCCCGGTCCTCGTCGGACCACATCCGGAGCAGGGACCGATGGGTCGGCACATGGCTGAGCCGGCCCATCAGGACGTTGTTCATCACGTCCAGCCGGCCGACCAGGTTGAATTGCTGGAAGATCATGGCGCAGCGGGTGCGCCATTCCCGCAGGGCCCGGCCCGTCAGGCCGGTGACGTCGCGGCCGTCATAGAGGATGCGGCCCGAACTCGGGTCGGCAAGCCGGTTGATCAGGCGCAGAAGTGTCGATTTGCCGGCTCCAGACCGGCCGATCACGCCCACGAAGGTCCCGCGCTCGATCTGCAACGAGACACCGTCCACGGCCCGGCGGCCGCCGTACTGACGCGTGAGATCCTCGACGACGAGCATTCATGTCCATCCGCTGCGGAATGCGCGCAGCTAAACGCCTCTTCGACGACGATTGGATGACGAATACGATCCGATTTATTTAGTCGGCGCACCAAAGCAGCGGACGCGCAGAGCGCTGCGCTCTATGTCCCGGACCAACTTGTGTACCGTTCCAGGAAATCCTCGATCGAGAGCGCGCGGAAATCCGGCAGCGCCCGGCGCAGGCGCTCGTGGTCCCAGTCCCACCAGGCAAGGCGTTCCAGGCGCTCGGCGATCGGCTCCGGAAAGCGGCGGCGCACCGGCCGGGCCGGGTTGCCGACGACGATCGTGTAGGCCGGCACGTCGCGGGTCACGATCGCCCCCGCGCCGATTACGGCGCCGGTGCCGATGGTGCGGCCGGGCAGCACGACGACCCCGTGGCCGATCCAGACATCGTGGCCGATGGTCACCGGGCTGGACCGGCGGCGCTCGAAGAAGGATTCCTCGTCCACCTCCTTCGGCCAATAGGCACGGGCCCGATAGGTGAAATGCGCCTGGCTCGCGCGCTCCATCGGGTGGTTGCCCGGGTTGATCCGGACGTGGGACGCGATCGAGCAGAACTTGCCGATGGTGGTGTAGATCACCTCGCCGTCCTGGCTGATGTAGGAATAATCGTCGAGGACGGTCTCGGTCAGGCGCGTGCGGGCGCCGACCTCGGTGTACCGGCCGAGATGGCACTCGGTGACCCGGGCGCTCGGGTCGATCGCGGGCGTGAGGCCCAGATAATGCTCAGCCATGGGCGCCCCCGAAGGGCAGGCGCGCCAGGAGCCGGAACGGCTCGGACCCGTCCTGGGACAGGAGGCTCACGGCGTCGATCACCACGGGTTCCGGCCCGGAGGCGGCGTAGGCCTCGGTCAGCCGGCGCAGCCAGGCGGCGCGGCCGGGCTCCGGCAGGGCATCGGTCAACGTCATGTGGAACCGGAAGGCTTCGAAGACATACGGGTAGCCCCAGCGGGCCAGGAGCGCGCGGCCGCGCGGATCGAGGCGCTCCGGGCGGCGCTTGGCGCGCTCGGCCTCCGAGAGCGGCGCCCGCAGCGGATCGAGGGCGGCGACGCATTCGGCGGCGAGCAGGCCGAGCTCCGGCGGCGGGGCTTCGGGCACCAGGGCGAGGAACGGCCCGAGCGCCGCGACCCGCAGCGGGCCGAGCGAAACCGGCGGGTGCCCGGCCGCGAGGTCCCGGGCGGTCGCGAGAAGGTCCGCCTCCTCGGCCGCCGGGGCGAGGCGCATCGGCGCCTTGAGGGTCGTGTGGAACCCGTAGATCCGGGCCCCCGCGGTGACCGCGGCGAGGTCGCCGAGCCCGTCCGGATGCGGGACCGGGGCGCCGGCGACGTTGTCGTAGCCGAGCACGGCATTGCCGAAGGCCGCGAGCCCCGAGCCGGGCGCGGGGAGCCAGTAGAGGGCGTAGCGGCGCGTCATGTCCCGACCTCCGGCTCCCGCGCGGTCACGCCGTCGGCGCGCAGGCGCGGTCGACGCTCGCCCGGCGGGGGCGCACATCCATGGCGTTGCCGCGCCACACGATGGCGCTCTGCACCCAGGCCCCCAGCCAGATCGCCGGGATCAGCGCGTCGCGCACCAGGAAGGCCGCCCACATCCGCGGCCCGCGATGCCAGCCCGCGCGGGCCGCGAGCCGGTCTTCGGCGATATAGCATAGCCCGGCGAGGGCGGCAGCGCCCGCGAGTCCGGTCAGGCTGCCGGCCCAGAGGGCGATCAGGAGCGCCGGCAGCAGGACGCCGCTGCCGATCTCCGGAGCGAAGAACAGCGGGAAGGTCACCCGCCGCAGCCGCGCCCAGCGCAGCTGCCGGGCCCAGACCTCGCGGAAGCCGCGGGGGCCGAGCGGCTGCTCGAACGGGCTCGCGACCAGGTGGACGCGCTTGCCCGCCGCCCGCACCAGCTTGGTGGCGGCGGCGTCCTCGGCGATCTCGGAGGCCAGCGCCTGCAGGCCGCCCTGGGCCTCCAGGAAGGGCTTGTGCCAGAGCATGCTCTTGCCCTGCGCGAAGCCCAGGCCAAACGCCTCGGCGGCGTATTGCCAGCGCGCCTGCAGCGTATTGAGGAAGGCGCATTCGACCTCGGCCATGAAGCTGCCCGGACGGGCGCCCGCCGGGGTCGAGCAGACGAGGCCGGTCTCGTCCCGCCAGGCCGCCTGGAGCCGCTGGAGGTAGTCCGGCGGCATGGCCACGTTGGAATCGGCCAGCACGACCCAGTCATGCGCGGCGGCGCGCCAGCCGCGCAGGCAATTGTTGAGCTTCGGATTGTCGCTGATGCGCTCGTCGCCGAGGATCAGCCGGGCCGGCACCTGCGGGTGGTCGGCGATCAGGCGCTGCACCCGCGGCACGATCGGATCGTCGGGATCGGCCACGCAGAAGATCAGCTCGTAGGCCGGATAGGCGAGGCGGAAGCTGCGGGCCAGCATCTCGTCGCTGAACGCCTCGATCCCGTGGAGCGGGCGGACCAGGGAGACGGGGGCGCCGGCCGGGAAGGTGGAGGCGCCGTGGACCTGGCCGATGCGCCGGCCCGCGATCGCGATGCTGGCGATCTGGACGAGGGCCAGGATCGCGCCGAGGGACAAAGCCGACACCGTGGGGTCAATCATGCGGATCCCTCGTGTACGCTCGTGATCGGCCCGGCTCGCCGGCGAGCGCGCGTCGCATCAACGACTTAGAGCCGCACCCAGTCCGGGCGCGGCTCTAGCGGCCGGACCGCGTCAGTCGTGTGACAGAGCGCCCATCAGAACCGGAGGGTGAAATTGCCCTTCACGGCCTGGTCCTGGGCGCGGGCGCCGACCTGGCCGGTATAGGCCACGCCCAGGCTGGCGTTGGGTGCCACCGCCAGGTCGAGCCCGGCGCCGGCCACCAGCGCGTCCCGGTCGATCGGGACGCCCGCGCTCAGGAAGGAAGGCCCGCTGCCGAAGCTCAGCAGAGCCGTCGGCACCACGTCCCCGAACGCCCGCCGGTAGCCCAGCTGCCCGTGCGCCGTCAGAGGAAGCCCGAAGCCCAGATCCAGGCTGGTCTGCGCCCGCACCCCCGCCGTCACCGCGCCGAGGTCGTAGTCGCGCGCGTAGCTCACCAGCGCCGCCGCGCCCCCGGTCTCCGCGAACCCGTCGCGCCGGATGCCGATATAGGCCCCGCCCACGAACGGCTCGATATACGAGGCCGCCACCGCCGGCCCGTCCTTCGAGACCAGGGCCGAGGCCGCGCCGAACGCGAACCGGTAGCCGATCTCGCCGAAACCCTGGACGGTGTGGCCGCCGCCATGGCCGGTCGGGCTGTCCGACAGGCCGTAGAGCACGCTGCGCCGGGTGCGGGTGTCGGTATCGGCGTAGAGGGCGCCCAGCCGCACCGAGACCGGGCCGAACGCGTAGCCGCCGTAGACGCCGCCGAAGCCGCTCTTGAGCGTCGCGCTCTCCGCCCGGGCACCGCCGCCCTGCCGGCCGGCGCTGTCGAGGTTGGTCTCGGTGTAGCCGCCGACCAGGCCGAACCGGACCCCGCTCGGCAGCCGGATGTCGGCGCCGAGCGCGAAGCCGGCGATCTGCCGGTCGAGGTCGAAGGTGTTGCCGCCCCCGCCCG
>NZ_FOQW01000017.1:0-135881 GCF_900113845.1 Methylobacterium brachiatum
CACCCGCAAGGGCAAGGGCTACGCCCCGGCCGAGGCCTCGGCCGACCGGTATCACGGCGTGGTCAAGTTCGACGTGGTCTCAGGGGTCCAGGCCAAGGCCAAGCCGAACGCCCCGGCCTATACCCGCGTGTTCGGCGAGAGCCTGATCAAGGCGGCGGATGCCGACGACAAGGTCGTGGCGATCACCGCGGCGATGCCCGGCGGCACCGGCATCGACCTGTTCGGCAAGGCGCATCCGGACAAGACCTTCGACGTCGGCATCGCCGAGCAGCACGCGGTGACCTTCGCCGGCGGCCTGGCGACCGAGGGCTACCGGCCGTTCGTGGCGATCTACTCGACCTTCCTGCAGCGGGCCTACGACCAGGTCGTGCACGACGTGGCGCTGCAGAACCTGCCGGTGCGGTTCTGCCTGGACCGGGCCGGGCTGGTCGGCGCCGACGGGGCGACCCATGCCGGCGCCTTCGACCTGGCGTATCTGTGCTGCCTGCCGAACATGACCGTGATGGCGGCGGCCGACGAGGCCGAGCTGGTGCACATGGTGGCGACCGCGCACGCGCACGACACCGGCCCGATCGCGCTGCGCTACCCGCGCGGCGAGGGCGTGGGCGTCGAGCTGCCGGAGCGGGGCGCGGTTCTGGCGATCGGCAAGGGCCGGATGGTGCGCCAGGACGCCGAGGCGCGGGTGGCGATCCTCAGCCTCGGCACGCGCCTGTCCGAGGCCCTGAAGGCGGCCGATACGCTGTCGGATCAGGGCGTTGCGGTGAGCGTGGCGGATGCGCGCTTCGCCAAGCCGCTGGACGAGGCACTGATCCTGGATCTGGCGCAGAGCCACGAGGTCCTGATCACCATCGAGGAGGGCTCGCGCGGCGGGTTCGGCGCGATGGTGCTGCACCTGCTGTCGGAGCGGGGCGCGCTGGATGCGGGCCGGGTCCGGATACGGACGCTGACGCTGCCGGACCTGTACCAGGACCACGACAGCCCGGAGAAGATGTACGCCGAGGCCGGCCTCGACGCCGCCACCATCGTCAAGACCGCGCTGGCCACCCTGCCGGCCGCCTCCGGCCAGGTCGAGCAGGCGAGCAACGTCGTGAGCGTCCGCCGCCGCCCACGCTAGGTCGATCAGCCGAAACGGATACCGGCCGGCGACGCCGGTTCAGGACCCTGCGCGGGTCCCTTCTCCCGGGCGGGAGAGGGACAGGGTGAGGGGCGAGAACCTTCCGGAAAAAGCTCGACTTGGGCTCACGTTACGGCTGTGCTCAGTCCTGAACCTTCTCATCCCTCACCCCAGCCCTCTCCCGCTCGGGAGAGGGGGCGCGTCGCGCCTGCGACACGCCGATAGCGGCCATTGTGGTCTGGTGAGGGATGCGATCGCGCGCCCCTACCCCAACGCCTCCGCCACGGCCTTCCCGCACGCCTGCGTATCCGCATTCCCGCCGAGGTCGCGCGTGCGCAGCGTCCGCTCGGACAGCACCCGCTCGATCCCGCTGACGATCTCCCGAGCGGCTTCGTGCTCGCCGAGATGCTCCAGCATCATCGCGCCCGACCAGATCTGGCCGATCGGGTTGGCGATGCCCTGGCCGGCGATGTCGGGGGCCGAGCCGTGGACCGGCTCGAACACCGACGGATGCACCCGTTCAGGATTGATGTTGCCCGATGGCGCGATGCCGATCGTGCCCGTGCAGGCCGGCCCCAGATCCGACAGGATGTCGCCGAACAGGTTCGACGCCACGACCACGTCGAACCGGTCCGGGTTGAGCACGAAATGCGCGGTCAGGATGTCGATGTGGTACTGGTCCCACCGCACATCCGGATAGGACTCGGCCACCGCCTTCACGCGCTCGTCCCAGTACGGCATGGTGATCGAGATGCCGTTCGACTTCGTGGCCGAGGTCAGGTGCTTCTTCGGCCGGGTCTGGGCCAGATCGAAGGCGAATTTCAGGATCCGGTCGACCCCGTGGCGGGTCATGATCGTCTCCTGCAGGGCGAATTCCCGGTCGGTGCCGGCGAACATGCGGCCGCCGGCATTCGAGTACTCGCCCTCGGTGTTCTCCCGGACCACCCAGAAGTCGATATCGCCGGGCTTGCGGTCGGCGAGCGGGCACTTCACCCCGGGCATCAGCCGCACCGGGCGCAGGTTGGCGTATTGGTCGAATTCCCGCCGGAACAGGATTAGCGAGCCCCACAGGGAGATGTGGTCGGGCACGCGCTCCGGCATGCCGACGGCGCCGAAATAGATCGCGTCGTGCTTTTCGATCTGCGGCTTCCAGTCCTCCGGCATCATCCGTCCGTGCTGCTCGTAGTAATCGCAGCTCGCGAAATCGAACCAGTCGAGCTGGAGCGCGAAGCCGTGCCGCTTGGCCGCCTGCTCGAGCACCCGCACGCCCTCGGGCACCACCTCCTTGCCGATGCCGTCGCCCGGGATCACCGCGATGCGGTAGCGGCGCTGGGGGCTGCTGTCTTGACCGGCCATGGATCCTCACGGGTGTCGCGTCGGGGGCCGCGTACCGGCCCTGGGTTGCACGGTGCCAGGGTGTTGCACGCGCTCCTGCGGTCAACACCCCGGCCTGACAATCACGCAGATTCCCCCGCCATGGCCCGGCGCTGCCGGTCCAGCTCCTCGCTGTAGCGCTTGAGCGTGTGGCTCTCGGTGAGCAGGCCCAGGACCTGGCGGCTGTCGGCGCTCTGGACCACCGCGAGCGCCTCGCTCTCGCTGCGGTCGAAGGTGGCCGCCGCGTCCTTGGCGTTCATCTCCGGCGTCAGGAACAGGTCGGTGTGGTGCAGGAGGTCGGCCAGAACCGGCGCCGCGTCGGCCTCGGCGTCCTGGGCGGCGGCATGCGCCTCGGGGACGTTCACGATCCCGGCATAGCGGCCCTGTCCATCCACGGCGATCACCCGGGAGGGCGAGCCGAGCGGATGGGCGCGCAGGAAGGTCGGCAGCGGCGTGTCCAAAGCCACGGTGGCGACGTCCCGGCGCATCAGCCGGCCCACGGTCAGCGAGCGGATCCAGCCGACATCGTGGGGGCTGCGGATGCTCTCGCCCCGCAGGTGGAAGCGCCAGGTGGCGAAGGAATAGCCGAAGATCTTGCGCACGGTCAGCGAGGAGGCGATCACCGCCGCCAGCACGAGCCCGGTGATCGGCAGGCTGCCGGTGATCTCCAGCGCCAGGAACGTCATGGTCAGCGGGCCGCCGATGATCGCCACGGCGAGGGCGCTCATGCCGATCACCGCGTAGGCCAGCGGGGTGAGGCCGAAGCCGGCCATCGCGGGCAGGAGATCCGGTGCCAGGGCCGCGAACAGCTTGCCGGCGATCGCTCCGAGGAACAGCGAGGCGAAGAACAGGCCGCCGCGAAACCCGGACCCGATCGAGATCGCGGTGGCCGTCGCCTTGGCGGCGAACAAGCCGGCGAGCGCCGCCACCCCGTGGCCCTGGCCCTCGGCGGAGAAGTGCATGTGCAGGGCGCCGTGCCCACCCGAGAGCACCTGCGGCGTCGCCAGCAGCGCCAGCGCACCGACGCACAGGCCCCCGAAGGCGGGCCCGGCCGCCCGCGGCAGGCCGGACGCCTGGACCCCCTGCTCGACCAGCGTCACGCCGCGCATGATCACGATGCCGAGCAGCGCGCAGACCAGCCCGAGGGCGAGGCTCGGCAGGATCTCGAGGCTGGTGATGTGCGAGGTCGTGACCGCCTGCATGTCGCCGAGCTCGACCAGCGGCTGGGTGGCGATCAGGGACCGGGAGACGAGGTTGCCGCAGAGCGCCGCGACGACCACGGGCGCCAGGGTGGCGATCGAGTAGGTGCCGATGATCAGCTCGAAGGCGTAGAACGCCCCGGCGAGCGGCGCTCCGAACCCCGCCGCGATGGCGCCGGCCGCCCCGCACCCGACCAGGGTCCGCAGGTCGCCCCGACGCACCTCGAAGGCGATGCCGAGCCGCGAGGCGAGACCGGAGGTGAGCTGCGTGTAGCCGGCTTCCAACCCCACGGAGGCGCCCGATCCGTTCGAGATCACGTTCTGCAGGGCGAGGTACAGGCTGTCCCGCAGGGACATCCGGCCGCCATGGAGCGCGTTGGCCTCGATCGGGTCGATGGCGGGGCGCTTGCGCGGGCCGCGGAGGTAATTCGCCACGACGATCAGCAGGCCGAGCAGCACGCCGCCGAGACATGGACCGATCAGCAGGAGGGGCGGCGCGACCGCGTCGGCGGCGCTGAGCCGCGTCCCCGCCGGCAGGCGGTAGAGCGTCTCGCGCAGGGCCTGCGTCATCCAGGTCATGGCCGAGACCGCCAGCCCGCTGACGCAGCCCACCAGGGTCGCCAGCAGGACCAGCCCGCCCTCGCTGCGCCGGACGAGGCTGCGCAGCCGCTCCGGCGCCAGGACAATCCGGGATCGGGCCCAGCGCCCGCGGGCGCGATGGCCCGGCCGAGCCGGCCTATCCGCGGCGCCCGTCCCGGAGGCCCGGCCGCGATCCCGGCTCCCGGTCGTGACTGGCGCTGGCTCTCGCGCGCTCACGCTCGCCCCTACCCCCCGATCCGCCCTGGCCGACGCGCGGTTCCGTGGGTGCACTTAGGGGGCGAATCCGCCCTGCGTCCACCGGCACCGCATCAGCCTGCACAGATCGTCTTGAAAACTGCCGCGGCCCGCGATACACCGCCCGCCAGTGCCGCCGTAGCTCAGTTGGTTAGAGCACCAGATTGTGGATCTGGGGGTCCCCCGTTCGAGCCGGGGCGGTGGTACCATAAATTTATGAAATGACGGTAAGGGGTTGGCGCTTTGCCAGCCCCTTACGTTCTTTGGGCCGCTTACCAGGATTCATTCACAGCAAGCGTTTGGTAAGCAGAGCGTGGCTTCCGCTGTACCCGTGTGACGTCTACGCTATCGGCCACTGCCAAGAACGCAAGGCCGCATTCAACGACGTCGTTTGCCAGCTCAGGCCGTTCTTCGCAGTGATGGCTTCCTGATCGCTCGACGATCAAAGCGATTCGGGTAGGTAAGCTGCCTTCGCCAGTTCGACGATAGCCGCGTCGATCTCACTGAACGTGGTGTCGAGGCCGGTGCTGAGCCGTATCGAAGCGTCAGCCTCCTCCTCCGAAAGGCCGATCGCACGAAGCACATGGCTCTGCTCCGGTATGCCAGACGTGCACGCCGCCCCTCTTGACAGTGCGACGTGGGGCTGTGCGCGAGCGACGAGCAGCTGAGCGTCAATTCCAGGGACTCTGAAATTCAGGTTGCCAGGATGCCGCGGGTCGCCCGCGCCGTTCAGGATTAGGTTTGGAAACAGCTGCTCTACGCCATTGAGCAAGTGGCGTGTTACCAACCTCCACGATTCAACGTCTGCTTTGTTCGGCAGCAGTGTGCACGCCGCGCCAAAGCCGACGCACAGTGGGGTCGGCAGCGTGCCAGGGCGCAAACCGCGCTCTTGACCTCCCCCATGCATTACCGGGGCAATTCTATCAGTTGCCGCAAGCGAGACGAACAAGGCGCCTATACCTTTGGGGCCTCGAAGCTTATGGGCCGAGAAGGAGGCGAGATCGACACCCATAGTCTCGACGTCCACCGCTGACCAGCCAACCCCTTGGGTTACGTCACTGTGAAGCAGCGCGCCACGACTGCGGCACAGATCGGCCACTGCGGCCATGTCTTGCACTACGCCAATCTCATTGTTCACCGCGCCGATCGAGACGATTGTCACATCCCCGTAAATCGCCGCAGCGAGAGCATCGATATTCAGGAGACCACTTTCGTCGACTGGCACGACCCTGAGCTCGCGGCCCGCGCGCTGCAGCGCCCGGCCGATCGCGAGCACGGACTTGTGCTCGATTGCAGATACCACGATGGCGCCTCGTTCACCGTCGGCAGCCGCGGCCCCTAGCAGCGCAAGATTATTCGACTCCGTCGCGCCAGATGTGAAGACGATCTCTGAAGGCTCGGCTCCTACCGCGCATGCGACCTGCTCGCGCGCCGCTTCAATGGCCTGCGATGCTGCCCAACCTGCTGAGTGATCCTCTGAATGGGGGTTTGCATATCCTCCTGAAAAATAAGGAAGCATGGCTTCTAGCACTGCCTGAGAGACCGGAGTTGAAGCTTGATGGTCGAGAAAGACGGTCGGATTCGATGTCACTTTGCCACTCGATCCCGGGCTGACTGCGGGCTACTGGTGACGACCACCAGCGTTGACCCTAGGAGCTTCTGTAGGTAGCGTCCACTGGAGAGTTCATCCAGCGGACGCCGAACGTGAGAAGCTTGCTCGATAAGGTGGACGTTCGCCTTCAGTTTGCGGGCCACGAGACCTTCCCATGCCGATATGGGTGGCTGAAGAAGTGCTATGATGCTGTAGTTGCGGCCGGCTCCGACGAGGAGCGCATACGACGTGTTTTCGCTTCAGATCATGCGATTGCTGACTTTGGCGTGGGAAAAAACATGGTCGCATCGATGCGACACTGGTCATTGGCATGCGGAATACTTGAAGGCAACGGTGCCCGCGGCAGGATCGGGCTTTTAGAGCCGACAGATCTCGGGCGCTTAATCTTCGAAGTTGCGGATCCATATCTCGAACAGCCGGACTCGCTCTGGCTGCTTCACTGGAGGCTGGCCTCAGCGCCGGGGCGCTCAACGGCTTGGTATTACGCGTTCAACGAATTTAACGAGCCCGTCTTCAACCGCGATACCCTTGCAGCGCGCCTTGAGGCTCGGGTTGGGGAGCTGCGGGCCGACGGGCGGCTCGCGGATAGTAGGATTGCGCGGGCGACTATCGCCAGGGATGTTGACTGCCTGATCCGCACCTACCTGTCTCGCCCCGCGCGTGGTGGCGCGGAGGATGGTCTTGAGTGCCCGCTCGCGGAACTCGGACTTATCATGCCTCTCATTGGAGGGGGCGCACTCCAGTTCCGACGAGGTGCGAAGCCCACGCTCGGTGATGGCGTATTCGCGTACGCGCTAGCGGAGTTCTGGGAGCGGACGCTGGCAACGCGCGGTTCACTCACCGTCGAAACGATCGTTCACGAGCCGGGATCGCCTGGGCGCGTCTTCCTGCTCGACGAGGAAGCTGTCGTTGAGAGAATGGAGCGGATCGCCGATCCGACCTCGGGCACTCTCGATTGGGACGAGAGCGCGGGTCTGCGTCAAGTTGTGGCGCGTACCCCAATCACGCCCAAGATGACGGCCAAGCTACTCAAGGGCGCCCTGATCAAGGAGGCGGTGCAGTGACGGCGCTTTCGGACGTCGTAAGGGTCGCGCGGCGGTTTCGCCGCTCCGTGCGGGTTGACGCAGACGCGGACGTACGTGCCGCCGAGGGCTTCATCTGTACTCCGACCGCCTCGCAAGCTCTGCGGACTGTCGCATCCCACGTTGGCGAGCACGGCCATGGTGCGTTCACATGGACGGGCTCCTACGGCTGCGGCAAGTCGAGCCTCGCATTAATTTTAGGTGCCGTTTTGGGGCGGGAGGGCAAGGCGCGTCGCAACGCCGCCGCCGTTCTCCCGGACCTAGTTCTAGCCGAGATTGAGCGCGGGTTCAGGTGGAAGCCTCAGGGCTGGACCGTGATCCCTGTGACAGGAACGAGAGTTGACGCGGCCGCCGTCGTCGGCGCGGCGCTAGATCGTGCAGGCCTTCCGGGGAAAGGTTCTGACCCTGTGCAGCGATTGTCGGCAGCGGCCGCCTCTGCGCACTGCGGCGTGCTGCTCATCATAGACGAGATGGGGAAGCTGCTCGAGGAGGCCGCTACCGGCACCGGCGACGCATTCTTCTTTCAGTTGCTGGCGGAGGCCGCTTCTCGATCAAATGGCCGACTAGCGGTAATTGGCGTCCTGCATCAAGCATTTGACGACTACGCGTATCGTCTTGCCCGTGAGACGCGCGACGACTGGCTTAAGATCCAAGGCCGCTTCGTTGATGTGCCACTGAACCCGGCCGGCGAGGAGCAGCTGGGGCTTCTTGCTGCGGCGATCGGTGCAGCGAACGCACCGGAGGAACTTCCTTCTGCGTCGGTTGTAGCGCGGGCCGTCCACGGCGATCAGCCCATTGCTTCCGAACTAGAGCGGACGTTGCTTGGTTGCTGGCCGCTGAACCCTGTGGTGGCGACGCTTCTCGGTCCCCTATCGCGACGCCGTTTCGGTCAGAACCAGCGGAGCCTTTTTGGGTTCTTAAGCTCTGCCGAACCGAACGGTTTCCAGGACTTCCTTGCCTCAACAGACGCAGAGTCCGGCGCCCTCTACGATACTGACTGGCTCTGGCGCTACCTAAGATCGAACCTAGAGCCCTCCATCCTAGCCTCACCCGACGGCCATCGCTGGTCACTCTCGTTAGATGCGGTCGAGCGCTGTGAGATGAAGGGCTCCGACGACCTCCAGCTCCGGCTTGCAAGAGCCGTCGCATTGATCGACATGCTCCGCGAGCGCTCCAGCCTAGTAGCCAGTCCAGACGTCCTCGCCGCGGCACTCGGCATCGATCGCCACGTGGTAGCTCGAGAGCTCGAGACACTCGTTCATTGGTCGGTGATCATCCACCGCCGTCATCTCGGCGGTTACTCGCTGTATGCTGGGTCCGATTTCGACATCGAGGCGGCACTGCGCGATGTCCAGAAAGAGACGCTGTCTTGCGACTATGCACGACTGCGAGGGACGGGCGTCTTTAGTCCCGTGCTCGCCAAGCGGCACTACCACGAGACAGGCGCGATGCGCTGGTTCGAGGTCGACATTTCGCCGCTCGATCTGGCCGAGGAGAAGGTGGAGAGATTTCAGGGCGACTCGGGCGCCGTCGGACTCTTCTTACTGCTCGTCAATGAGGCTGGCGAGAGCCGAGATGTGGTTCGGCGCAGGATGGCAGCGTTGGCCGAGCGCATCGGGGATCAGGCGATCGCAGTTGGCGTGTCCTCAGACAGCTTCATGCTGCGCGAACTCAGCCTGGAATTGATCGCACTAGAGAAGATGCTTACCGGCCGACCAGAGCTGCGCGGCGACGCTGTTGCGCGCCGCGAGGTCGCTAGTCGGGCCGCGCGGACGAGTGCTGAGCTCGAGGAGAGGCTCAGGTCGGCCCTCGCCTCCACCATTTGGCAGGTTCCTGGTCTCGAATTACACGATCAAAACGTCCGGGTCTCTGGCGCCGCCAAGCTCAGCATTTTGGCATCCGCTCTGGCTGCACGGATCTTCATCGATGCGCCGACACTGTCCAACGAGTTGGTCAACCGAACGCGCCCATCTTCTAACGCCGCCGCGGCGGTGCGCGCGCTGATGGTTTCGATGGTGAGCTCGCCATCCGAGCCACGCCTCGGCTTCACGGCCTATCCGCCGGAGCGTGGATTGTACGAGTCAATTCTGGCTCGAACCGGACTGCATCGGGAAGACGAGAATGGCCTCCATGCATTCCTCCGACCTAATCCCGAGGCAGATCGCTCGCGGCTGCTGCCGACTTGGCTGGAGGCCGACCGCGTACTAGAGGCTGGTGGGACGGACGGCGTCACTCTGGACGCGCTCTATCAAGCATGGGCACGGCGCCCCTTGGGGATCAAGTACGGGCTGCTTCCCCTCCTTGCCCTGGCGTACATCCTGTCCGAGCAGCATCGCCTCTCGGTCTACCTCGATGGTACTTTCTGCCCGTTGCTTGGAGACCTCTTTGTCGATCGCATGCTCCAGGATCCCGACGCGGTTCGGATCCGACGGACCCGGGTTACAGCCCGACACGCGGCGATTCTGACAGGCATCGCAAGTGTGACCTCGCGACTTCTGGGAAGGGCCGCTGTTGCCTTGCCTGACCCACTCACGATTGGTCGGGAACTCGTAGCCGTGGTGACGGACGCGCCGGTCTGGACGCGCCGCACTGGAACGCTTTCGGTCGCGGCGTCGCGAGTGCGGAATGTGGCGCTCGCCGCCGATGATCCGAACAAATTCATGCTCGACGATCTCCCAGGATTGTTCGATCTCGAGGACGGCCCAGAGGCGCCCGACCGGTTCGTCGGGTTGCTATCGTCTGGACTCGAGGAGATTGCGGCCGCCTATCCACAGATGCTGGGAACGTTGATCGCAGGCATGCTGCGATCGCTCGAAGTCCAGCCCGATGATCCTGAGGACCGGCTTAAGGTCCGCGCCGCCGACGTCGTGGGGCTCACCGGGAACTACAGACTGGACGCGTTCGCGAATCGGCTTCGCGCTTACGACGGGACGCTAGATGCGATGGAGGGCCTCGCGAGTCTTGCCGCGAACAAGCCGCCTCGCGACTGGGTGGATCGCGATGTTGACCAGGCCCGGCTGGAGCTTGCCGCGTTGGCGGAGGAGTTTCTCCGGGCAGAAGCGCTCGCCCACGTTAAGAACAGGCAGCCAAGGCAGATCCGAATGGCGATCTATGTGTCCGATCCCGATCGCCCGTCAGTGACCACGACAGAGTTTGCGGTGGACGATCTAACGCGCAAGCGCGGGCGACAGCTCGCGGCTAAGTTGCGTGCCATTATCGACGATGCAGGTTCGGGCAATATTGGGCTCGCCGCAATGGCAGAACTCGCTTCGATGCTGGCACCTAACTCTGCAGCCACAGGACCCGCCACAAAAAGCGCGAAGGTGGCATCGTGATTGTCGAACGGCATGTCCTCGGCCTATCAGGGGGCCGGGACAGCGCGGCCCTCGCCGTCTACATGGCTCAAACGCATCCGGAGCTAGAGCTCGAATATTTCTTCACGGACACCGGGAAAGAGTTGCCGGAGGTATACGAGTATCTTGGTAGACTAGAAGGCTTCCTCGGTCGGTCAATTGTCCGCTTAAACCCAGACCGAGATTTCGATTTCTGGCTGCGACAATATAACTCATTCCTGCCGAGCCCGAAGACGCGCTGGTGCACCCGGCAGCTTAAGATTCGTCCATTCGAGCAGTGGTTGAAGCCGGACCTGGCCGCTGGCGCGCGCGTGACAAGCTATATCGCCATTCGTTCGGACGAGAGCTACCGCGAAGGCTACTCCTCAACGAACGAGCGCCTAACTGTGAGGCTGCCATTTCGGGAAGTCGGAATAGACAAGGCAGGCGTCATCGATATTCTCAATGCGAGCGGCCTAGGCTTGCCCCGTTACTACGATTGGCGGTCCCGCTCGGGTTGTACTTTCTGCTTCTTCCAACAGAAGATCGAGTGGGTGCGCCTTCTCGAACATCACCCCAGAGAATTCAACGAGGCTAGAGCCTACGAGAAAAACGCCTTGGAACATGGATCGCCGTTCACGTGGAGCCAGGGCGAGTCGCTGGACGAGTTGTCGGCGCCGGACCGTATAGCGCAGATACGCGCTGATCATGAAAAGCGCCTTGCGCGACTTGCGTCGCGTCGTAAGGTGAACCCGCTCCGCCCGGACACCACTGTCGAGGATCTCGACGAAGTGTACGGGCAGGGCAAGATGTGTCTGACCTGCCACAAGTGATGGCCTATGCGAACCTGATGGCTGCGTGAGGCGACGGGAGTGGTCGGGTTGCGAGTTGGCGGGCCCGAGCCGGAAAGCCAACCACGCGAGTCGTAACAGCCGATCCGAGTTGGCTGATCTACGCGTGAAGCTCTGGGGTTCGAGCGAGGCTAAGTTGAGTGGGGATCAACCCGAGACTTTCAATCCGGCGCGTGGGTTCGTCGGTGCGGCGCCAGGTCAGGAAATGGCCCGTCTCCTTTCGCGCCTGACGGTTCGCGATCTAGAGCTGCTCGTCGGACCCGCCGTCCTTCCCCTTCTTCCATCCGCACCACGCGCGACTCGCACCGAACTCGAGTCGGCGGCGGGCCGCGTTATGGCAGATCGCGGCCGTCGAATCTTCGCCGAGCCCACACTCCGGCGCACGCTTCTTCGCAATCTCGATGCGGGAAAACTCGCCGAATTAGCTCATCGGTTGGGCGGTGATCCGGGCGCCGCCCGCTTGGATGATGCAACTTGGGCAACGATAGCCGGCTTCTTTGGTCTGGACGCACCGGACGCGGCAGTCGGGATTGCCGCGCTGCCCGTAGAGGGCGTCGGCGTGGGCTATGGTCTATTCCCACACCAGCGATCGGTTGTGCGACGTGCCTTCTCGCTCATTGGCGACGGACAGGGACGTACGCTAGTTCATATGCCGACGGGGGCCGGCAAGACGCGCACCGCGATGCACATCCTCGCGCGGGCTCTAGGGACGAGCGAGCCTGGCGTGATCGTCTGGCTTGCATCAACCAAAGAGCTTCTTGAGCAGGCTGCCGATGCGTTCCTCACCGCCTGGCCTTTACTCGGCGATCGCGAGGTGGACCTGCATCGGTTCTGGGGAGGCTATGGAGATGCGCCTAACGGCATGGCGGACGGCCTGCTCGTCGCCGGGCTGGCCAAGATGCACTCCTGGCGGCAGCAGTCACCCAACGACTTTCTCAGGCTGGCTGCGCGGACACGCCTCGTGGTGATCGACGAGGCTCACCAAGCCGTAGCGCCGACCTACCGCGGCCTAATCGAAGCCCTCACCGGTGCTGGGGAGCATCATTCGCTCCTCGGCCTCACGGCCACTCCCGGCCGCAGCTGGAACGACGTCAAGGCGGATGAACGCCTCGCTAATTTCTTCGGTAGGTCCAAGGTTGTGCTCGAGGCGGGCCGTGATCCCAATCCGGTGAAGTATCTTCTGGATGAGGGCTATTTAGCACGTCCCACGTTCGGCCAGATTGGCTATGCCCCGACCCGGGAGGCAACCTCGAAGGAGCTGCGCCGGATAGCTGACCTCGGCGATTATCCCGATGAATCCCTAGAGGCTGTTGCTGCGGACGTGTCGCGCAACATGGCCATCCTCGCTTCCGTCAAGGAGCTCATTGCCCGTGGGCATAGGCGCATCATTCTCTTCGCCCCGACCGTTGGGAACGCGCAGACAATCGCCGAGGCGCTGGTAGCGCATGGAATCCGTTCATCGGTGGTCACGGGGGAGACGCCGTCGGCGCGCAGGTCGGCAGCTCTTCGGGCATTCAAGTCCGACGATCCCACTCCAGCTGTTCTCTGCAACTTCGGCGTGCTCACGACGGGCTTTGATGCCCCACGCACCAGCGCTGCCGTGATTGCTCGACCGACGCGCTCCCTCGTGCTCTACAGCCAGATGGTGGGGCGTGCGACTAGGGGACCGAAGGCCGGGGGCAACGCCACTTCTGAGATCCTGACGGTCCATGATCCTGAATACCCTGGTTTCGGCGATATAGCCGAGGCTTTCTTCAACTGGGAGGATGTCTGGAATGAAGGGTGAGGCTTCGGACGACACGGAGAGCGCTCCCTTCATTCCTGCCGACCTCGCGATCCAGGCTATGCGGGACAGCGGATATAAGAATACCGCGTACGCCCTCGCCGAGCTGATCGACAATTCAGTTCAGGCCGAGGCGAAGCACTGCGAGATTATCTGCATCGAGACGATGCAGACGGTGTCGGAGCGGTCCCGGCGTCGCCTTCACTCGATCGCCGTGCTCGATGACGGAAAGGGCATGGACGCGATCGTCCTTCGCAAGTCCCTGCAATTCGGCAACGGCACTCGGCTCGACGACCGTTCCGGTATCGGCCGGTTCGGGATGGGGCTACCCAACGCCTCTATCTCACAGGCCGGCCGTGTCGATGTATGGAGCTGGCAGAACGGCCCAGATAATGCCCTGCACACCTTCCTCGATGTGCAGGAGATCCGTGCCCGCCAGAGGACAGATGTGCCTCCGCCGAGCCCCGAACCTCTTCCCGCGGATTGGAGGAGGCGCGCCACGGTGATCGGCTCGTCGGGTACGCTGGTGGTATGGACGAGGCTTGGCGCTGACCGAATGACCTGGAAGGGCGCCAAGGCTACGCTCCGGAACACGGGAACACTACTTGGGCGCATTCATCGCCGCTTTATCGGAGACGGCTCTCTGTCAATCCGGCTCGCCGAGTGTGACACGGATCAGTTCGAAGAGAGGTTCGTCGAGATCAACGATCCAATGTACCTCACACCGGCCCCGCACATGCCGGCGCCTTACAACGCCGAGGCCATGTTTGAGCACCTATACGACGTGCCAGTGAAGGTCGAAGTAGACGGAAAAATTCACACCGTCGTAACACGATATTCTGTTGCAAAGCAGTCCACGATCGATCTCGCAGGAAGCTCCTTCCGGGGTGATACCGCGTACGGCAAGGATGCTGCCGATAATATCGGCGTGTCGGTCCTACGTGCCGGCAGAGAACTGATGCTCGACCGGTCGTGGACCATTCAATACGATCCCCGCGATCGCTGGTGGGGCTGTGAGGTCGAGTTCCCTGCCGACCTCGACGAGATATTCGGTGTCACAAACAACAAGCAGGCGGCAACCGTATTCAATGAGCTGTCCGGTTTGGACTGGCACGAGCTCGCGGAACCAGGCGAACAGCTTGGGGACGTGGTGCGCCGCCTACGCGAGGAAGGTGACCCTAAAGGCGTGCTTCTCGCGCTCAGCGTGACCATCAAGGACAATCTGCGTTCCATCCGCGAGACTATCCGCGATCAAGGCAAAGGAACGCGCCGGAAAGGCAAACGGCACGAGGCCGGGGATCCGACTGAGGAGACGAACGAGCGCTGGAAGAAGCGTGACGAAACCAATCCCATTCCTGATGGTGGTGGCTCGCCGACTGAGCAGGACGTCGAGGCCTTGTCGGAGGACCTGGATCAAGGCGGCCGTACGGAGGAGGACACCTCGGAGATCGTTGCACGGGTTGTTGCCGGCGAGATCAAGGTCGTGTTCGTCGACAAGGAGCTTGGCGGATCATCTGAGCTCTTCGTCGTGGTCCGGCGCGGACCGGCAACTGAGGTAGTGTTCAACCGTCGGCATCCCGCCTTCTCAATCGTCTTCGACACAGTCTCGGCGGACGACGATCTCAGCAGCCTCTCGAGCGCAGAACTCGAGGAGCGGCTTCTGAAGGCAGGTAGGGCCGTGCAGGTGCTGTTCGGCGCCTGGGCCCGTATGGAGCGCGAGGATCCGGGCAACTACCGCAGTTACGAGCGCGTGCGCGAGAACTGGGGGAAGATCGCGCGTGATTTCCTCGAACCGCACGACTTATCGAGCCTGTAAGATGCGCCGGGAAGGGGATCAGCTAGTTGCCCATCTGGCCGGCGCCCGGAAGGAAGTCACACTTTGCGCGCCGTTCGTGAAGGCGGGCGTGCTCCGGCGACTTCTGGCAACCGTGCCGTCACACGTCCCCGTCGTGGTTGTGACCCGATGGAAGGCTCCGGAGATTGCGGCTGGGGTTAGCGATCTGGAAGTGTTCGATGTCGCTGGTAAACGCCCGGGTGCCTCGCTAGCGCTGCTCGATGAGCTCCACGCTAAAATCTACGTCTCAGATGGCGTGGTGCTAACCGGATCGGCGAACCTGACGGCGAAAGCCCTTGGCTGGTGCGAGCGGCCGAACCTCGAGATCCTCGTCCCTATCGATGCGAGCTACCCGTCCGTCGTCAACTGCCTGGCTGCGATAGCCGGCGCCCGCCGTGCGACGTCAGAGGAGCGCGATCAAATTGCGGAAGAGGCTCGGGGGCTCGCCCAAACCCGCATTCCCGAAGCCCAGGATGAAGATGCTGAACTGGCGTCGATGTGGTTACCCAAGCTCGGCGATCCTGCCAGACTTTTCCCGGTATACGCGGGCTTGGGTCTCGACCGAATGATGGCGTCGACCGTCGAAGCTGCGGGACGCGATCTTACCGCACTTGCGATCCCTTCCGGTCTGCGAGAACCCGAATTCCGGGCGGCAGCCGCACGGGCTTTCGCTTCGATGCCGGCAATCGAGCGGCTTCTCACACTCGTAGACGAGGATCTCGTGGACGAAGATGCAGTGGCTGAAGTGGCCAGCACGCCGATGAACGATGGCATGCCGCCCGACCAGCAATGGCTTGTTGTGCGAGAATGGATGGCGCATCTCCTGTCAGACCGCGTTGAGATCGTGCCACAAAGCTTCGTCACTCGCCGGCGTCCTGGGGGGACGCGCTGATCGCAGCCTATCAAGCTCAATTCTCGCTAAAATGTCGAAATCTCAGCTCGAGACTTCCGTTGCAGCCGATTTCCAGTCCAACATAGAGCGATGAGAGGAAAGGGGAGCGCTTGTTCAGAATAACCGCGAGGACAGTGCTCGAGCTCGGCGCTGAGCTGATCAGCTCCGACATCATCGCATATTATGAATTAATCAAGAACGGGTTCGACGCCGGCAGCAAGAAGGGTGTCGAGGTCTCCTTCGACATCGTCTTACCGCGCCATGCCTACATGAAGCTTGCGACTAAGATCGAGCGCGGTGGCGACTTGGCGAAGCTCAAGAGGGCCGTCATCGACGCCTTCCTGCCCGGCGCCAGCGACGACGCGCGGAACGGCTTCGAAGATTTGATTCTCCGCTGTCGAACGACCGAAGATCTCTCCAAGGCCCTTGCCACAGGCCAGGCTCGATTCAACGTCATCAGCGTGCTCGACCGCGGGTCCGGTATGTCCGAAACGGACTTGAGAAATGCATTCCTTGTGATCGGAACCCCCTCCCGTAAAAAGGAGGTCGAGGCTGCCTTGGCACGCGGCGAGCAGCAGACGCCTTATCTCGGTGAGAAGGGCATTGGTCGGCTGTCGGCGATGCGGCTTGGGGAACGCCTGCGCGTGGAGACCGCTCGCGCTGACGATCCGAAGATGAACGTGCTAGAGATCGACTGGCGCGCCTTCGGAAACGTCGATGCAATGCTTGACGAGATTCCAGTCGCCCCTACGCTCGGGGGCGCCAAACAGGACGCATTGTGGTCGGGCACAAAAATCATCGTCAGCGACCTCCTCGAGCAGTGGACCGAAGGTCGTGTGCGAGACATGTGCGCGTACGACTTTGCCCGGCTTACCGACCCGCTGCTTGACGCCGAGACTCGACCCCGCATACGCGTCCACTTCAACGGCGAGCGCATTTCAATCCCTTTCATGCCGCAGCGGCTCCTCAAAGCAGCCCACGCCCGCGTTACGGGAAAATACGAACTTCACGGAGGTACGCCCACTTTAACCTGCACAGTGGAAGTGATCGACCTGGGCTTCGATCACCCCTTGGAGGCCGAGACCGTCGTGCTCGGGCCGGAGGATCTCGAGGCCGCGATTGTGGGTAAGGACGGGGAGCTGGAGGATGCGGCGCTGACCAGTGTCGGCCCTTTCACGTTCGAGGCGCACTGGTTCAATCGGCGACGGCTGAGTAAGGTCGACACGACCGGCGAGAACAAGGCACTGAGAGAGCTGCAGAACCAGTGGTCGGGCATATTGCTCTACCGGGACGGCTTCCGCGTCTTCCCTTATGGTGAGGAGGAGGACGATTGGCTGGAGCTTGACCGAAAGGCACTCCGGGCCCGGGGCTACACGCTGAACAAGACGCAGTTCATCGGTCGTGTAAACATCTCCCGTGCAGCAAACCCCAGGCTGTTGGATCAGACCAATCGGGAAGGACTGCGCGTAACGCCCGAACAGACCGTTTTCCTCGAGATTATTAAGTATGCCGTCCAGGATCGGCTGCGCGACTTCATGGTTGACGTGGAGAAACAATACAAAAATCAGAAGATCGACCTCTCTGAAGCCAAGACTCGCGTCGCAGGTCTGGAGGACCGTGCTCGTATAGCCGTGAGGAAGCTTAGGCGCATCACGCCTAAAGAGGGCGGCCAACCGCTCGAAGATCTCCAGCAAACCCTACTTGAGTTGTCTGACTTCGCGGTAAAGGCACGCGAACGGATTGCGGAGGTAGAGAATGAGAGCCGGCAGATGGTTGACATGGCCGGTGTTGGCCTGATGGTCGAGGTGGTGGCCCACGAGTTGGCGCGCTCCTCGGAGAACGCACTGAAGGCGCTCGATGCTTTGAGCCGGGCAGACGTGCCGGACCGGTTCCATGCCCAGGTCAAGATACTCCGGTCGGAGATGAAGAGCCTCAGCAAACGGATACGCATACTCGATCCCCTAAGCGTATCTGGTCGCCAGCGGACTGAGGCGTTCGCGCTGAATGAGCTCATCCGTGAAGTGGTGGACGCGCATGAGGCGCAATTCGCCCGCCACAACGTGATGCCCATCCTCGATCTCGGCGACCGACCGCTCCGCGTTAAGGCGGTAAAGGGAATGGTAGTGCAGATACTAGAGAATCTGATCTCCAACTCGATTCACTGGATGGACCTGCGGGCGGAACGCGATCCGGGTTATCAGCCCGAGATCAAAATCACACTTGAGAGCGGGCCGCCTACGATCACGTTTGAAGACAACGGGCGCGGCATCGCGCCCGAAAACGCGGACAAGGTGTTCAAGGCCTTCTTTTCGCTGAAGGATACAAGGAGGAGACGTGGCCTCGGCCTGTTCATCGCCCGGGAAGCGGCTAACCACCACGGCGGGAGCCTAACACTGTCGGACCACCTCGATCCGGAGACGCGCCGGCTGCACCGTTTCATCCTTGAGCTTCCGGCAGGAAGCGCATCATGAGCCTCGCCGAACTGCTGAAGGTCAAGGGGCTGAATACGGCCCTTGTTGTCGATGACGCCATCGATGAGGTGCCGCTCGCATCAGATCTGTCGGGCTTAACCGACGAATGGGCAACATTCGCAATCGATCTTGAGGAGAAACATAAGCAGTTGATCGACGAAGCCTATCCGGTCGCGACTGGCAGGCGGTTCGACGACAAGATCGTTGATGACGGCTACGTTGCTGCGATCTGGCGGTTGCGGGACCAGCTCGATGGCTTGGCCGATCCCGTCTTCGAGCACTACGTTGCGAGCCAGACCACGGATAAGGCCTACGTCGATCGTCTGACCGCCAGGCTCGCCGCATTGCAGATCGACTGCACGACGCGCGGACGGGCGTTCGCCGACGAGGCAATGGCGGCTGACATAATCGTCATCGACCTCTACCTCGGAGCGGCACAGAATAAGGCGGCATTCGATCTTTCCAAGCGTCTGTTAGCAAGGGCAATTGCGCCGCGATCGGCCAATCCGCCTCTAGTCCTGCTGATGTCGAGGAACGAGCAACTGCCGGCCAACCGTGACGAGTTCCGGGACCAAGTCGGGCTGATCGACTCCGGTTTTCGTGTCCTTCGAAAGTCGGATATCGATGTAGACGACAAGCTTGAGCGCCAGATCGAGCGCCTCGCGGAGAACGTGACCGACACGCGCAAACTCGCCGCCTTCTTTGACGCTCTGGAGAAGGGCACCGCGCAGGCGGCGGGTCGCACGCTCAAGATCATGCGTCGCCTCAAGCTCTCCGATATCGGCCAGGTTCAGGAACTGCTACTCGAATTCGAAGGGGAGCCGCCGGGCAGCTATTTGGTCGATATCTTCGACCGAGTTCTCCAGCACGAGGTTGAGGCCGAGAAGGGCATCATCGATGCCGCCATCTCGCTCAACGATGTCACCTCGGTACAGCATCCACCACCATACCTCGCGGGCTCACCGGAACTCCAGGACGTCGTTCGGCGCACCCTAGCGCAGAACAGCAGACGCCTCTGCTTAAAGACTTCAGAAGATTTTCCCGTGACCTTCGGCGACCTGCTCAGGATCACCCCCCCGGCAGCCGGTCCTGCTGATGCGACAGGGCGGGCAGGGGATGCTGCCGCCACTCCGGCCTGGACCGGGCTTCCTGACGTCCAGCCGAACGAGGTGAGGCTGGTGCTCACCCCTGTCTGTGACCTGCAGCGCGGCGAGGCGCCGAACGTTCTACTCCTAGTCGGCGAGGTTCTCACGCTCGACCGAGCGGCCTGGCGGTATGGTCCCGATACCCGAACGCCTGCAGTGCTTATCGATGATGAACTCCGATGGATTTCTTGGAAGCTAAAACACGTCGACACCATTGCTTGGAAGTACCTTCGAGACGGAATTGCGAATGGCGCGGTAGAGATCGTCGGAAGGCTGCGAGAGGCTCATGCGCTCGAGGTTCAGCAGCGGATGCTTTCGGGCTTGGGCCGCGTCGGGCTAGTGGCTCCAATGCCTGCTACCTTCCCCGTACATGTCAGCATCCAGACGCTTGCGATGGACGGCACCTTACAGGACCTCAACGTGCCGGAACTCAGTACGGGAGCCGTCTGCTACGTGGGCCGAGACGAGGCCGGGAAGACCGTGGCCCGCCTGGTGATGACTGAGGGAGCATGCGACGGCATTGAGGATGCTCTGCGACTACTCAACCCAGAACACATCGCAGCCGGCGCGCGGCCGCCGATTAAGCACATGGTCGAGAGTGGAGAGCTTCGGCGGACGCTTGAAGCAGGGCTCGACGTATCAAAGACCATCGAGAAGCTGCGGAGCAGTAAGAACGGCTGGTCAGTAATTCCTGCGAAGGCTCCTGTTCACGAAATCCCCCAGCTTGGCCAGATTGCCTGGAATTTTGATCTTTCTGCTACAGCGGTGGTCGGGAATGAGCAAAAGAAGTCGGGGGTACTGATCAACATTCGGGACGCTAATCCCGAACGCGCACTCGGAGAGGCGGCCGTAGTGGCGGAGGCGCTAGACGGTGCGTCAGGGTGAGCGGCTGGCTTTTTCGCGGCCTCCTCAATTGACCCTTTGCACGCCCGCATTCCGTATCTCACGCAGCCATTCTTATAGCCGCATCACCAGTGTTTAGCGAAGCCGGCGTTTGCTTGGGCGTCTCTGTAGCGAGCTTGCCTCTCCCGAACGGTGACTTCCGGCGGTTGAGGTTCCGAGTGCAGCCAACTCGTGCCCCGTAGATTGGACCACTGTTGCGGTGCGGCGTGTAAGGACGAAACCGCGAGACCTTCTGATTGACCGGCTTCAGCACGTAAGTTGAGGCGTCGGTCACCCGGCCGTGGCGCAGACGGACGATCGTCTGCTTCGCTCGCCGAACGTCGACCTTGCCCTTCCCCTTTAGCGTCTTCACCAGCATGCGTTCTAGACGATCGCGATGTCCCTCCGCATGGACGAGCAGGTGGACGTGTTCGCCAGTGCTCGTCAACCCCTCACCTTAAGCTACACGCCTCCACCCGCGGGACCACAAGGTGTGATCAGTATCTAAAAGTAACTCGCCCACTCCCTTGTAGATCACACACTGCGCACGCCCATCCGAGTCCAAATTGCACTCTGGTTCACAGACTTGATTCTACATGCGAAATCAGCAGCGACTGATTCGTAATCATGGATACTTCTGATTCCTACCTTACCAAATAGATTCTTAACAGTAAAAATCCGACGATCTATCATGTCGTTACAACCACCCATTCGACAAGCAGCACCGCGCTGATCAAGTCGATTTTCTCACATCATTGCCCAAATAAGATTGTTCAAAAGTTCATCTTCGAATAAAAATCTTGCAAAAACAACAAACGTTTCCTGCGTTGAATCTGTATCCTTAGGCAATCCGCGCGATAGTTAAAATCAAAACCTAAGCCGCAGGTTCCGGTCATATGGACTCGTATGCCTGTATCGAGCACTGAGGCTGTTGGCATGCGACCCAGTGGCTTTTTGGATACATCCCTGACCGCGGCTCCACCTTAGACTTCGTCCAGCACTGCAGACGAAGTCGACAGCTAAAATGATTCGCATCCGCGCGTTTCTTGCGACGTTGGCCTCGGCCCTGCAACTCGGGGCCTGTTCCACGCACCCGCTGCCCGAGGATGTGACTGCCGTTCCTAGCGAGGGGATCGTAGCCATCTTCAGATGCGAGATGCGGGAGGCGGTCAGGCATCGCATCCTGAACGCGGTGCGGCGCCGCCCAGTCGATGCGCACCTGGCGGATGCGCTGCAAAGGGGGGAACTAAGTTATCGGGACCTGCGCAAATCGGTCCGCGACCCAGGTCTGCTCGCCGTCCTCAACCGCTATGCCGGGGCGACCATCCTCTTCGATTTCAGCCTGACGATGACCGAGAAGAACGACATCAGCGGCACGGCCACGCTCACGCGGCCGTTCACGCGCGGCACCGACACGATCGGGTTCGCGCTGGTCGACAACCACCAACGACAAAACATCAGGACGCATACGTCCAGGGACACCTTCGAAGGCGTCCTCGTCTACGTGGACGATGTGTATTGCAAGGACCGGCCGACCGTTCCGAATTTCGACTATCCGATCGCCGGGCGCCCGAGCCGCCTCGACGAGATGGTGACAACGTTTCTGAATCTCAATCAGTCAGGTAATCTCGTTGGGAAGGAGAAGTTGGACACGCCGACGATGGCCGACGATCTTCAGTTCACCACCAAGAAGATGGCAGGCATCACGCCGGGCTTCACTTACAGTCCGATGGGACGCATCTTCGAGTTGGCCGGCGCGTCGGGTTCGCTTTCGGCGAGCCGCGAGGATCTGCACCGGGTGACCATCGTCCTCGCTCTGCCGCCGCCCGGATCCAAGCCGACGCCATTGACATTGGCGGAGACCGATCAGCTCGCCCGCGACCGCCTAGCGCTCGCGCAGCAGAACAGGACCTACGTCACCATCGAGAAAATTGGCAACTCCTTGTCAGATTTCGGTTTTTTTAGATAGCCGGGAGGTCTTCATGGTCAAAGACAAGAACGTACGCTCGTTGGCTGAGGTGATGAAGATCGCGAAGGCGATCCTCGACGCCGGAAAGGACGCGGAATTCATCGCGCAATGCAAGGATCGGGAAGACGCGCTTTTCGTGGTGAGTACGGAAGCTGCCCGCGACTTCATCGGTGAATTCCTGACTTTCCACCAGATCGACCCTTCCGTGGGCGATCTCCACGGCTTCACCTATGGCAGGGGGGTGGGTTACCCAACCTGCACCTAGTTGTGGCTGTCGGCCCTTCGCCGAACGAAGGACGGTCGAGAAAGCCACCTTCTCGATCCGGTCTACGGATATGGAAGATGGGCTCGTCCTGCCAGCAGCGCGACGGAAGACGGGTAGGTTGAGGCGGTCCGGCGGCAACTAGCAGCCGCAGACTTGGCACCAGGGGCGTGGATATGCCGGTGACGGTACTCCGCACGCGGGGGGGCGTGCTCGATTCGCAGGATCAAGAGGCCTTCGATGCACTATCGGACCGCCTCGTGCGCGGGAGGCCCCCCGTATTAATTCACCTGCACGGGGGGCTCGTCGACCAGGCTGCGGCCGAGGTCGTCGCGGAACGGCTGTCGAAGACCGGCCCGGAGGCCTACAACGCACCAGAGAGCTGGGAGCAGGTCTACGTCGTCTGGCGGACCGGCGCCTTCGAGACGCTCCGGCAGAATTGGACGGACCTCGCCCGGAACGACCGGCTCTACCGCGTTCTGATCAAGCGGCTGATCAGCTTCGTCAGCGGGCGCATCGAGTCTATCGACCCCGAAGGACGAGGGCGGGGCTCACCCCGGAGGCTGACGCCCGCAGAGGTCGAGGCACGCCTGTACGGCGGGTCCGACGCGCCGTTCGCGGACGTGGACCAAGCGACCTCTAGCCTAGCCGCCGGAGCCCGTTCCGTCGAAATCGAGCCCTACGCTGACGACGATCTGGAGCTCGAGCTTCGCGCGGACTCAGAGCTGGACGAGGTCGCCAGCGACATTGAGGCAGGCTTGCGAGCCGCCTCCACGGACACCGCCCGCACGGCGTCCGTTGGAGACGCGGCCGTTGGGGCCGCTTCGCTGAGGAGGCTCGACGGGCGGGTGCGGGCCGAGCTCTCGACCGCGCCCCAGGGTGCCGCACGCTCGTTCACGGCGGCGGAGATCGGCCGCCGCTTGGTGAAGCACGGGGTGAGCATCGGAAGAAGGGTCCTGGGGCGATATCGGAACGGACGCGATCACGGTCTCCACGCCACAGTCGCTGAGGAGATCGCCAGGGAGCTGTACGGCGATCTGATCGGCTCGGTCGTTTGGGGCATGATGAAGGGCGACGCCCGCGAGCATTTTGCCGCTGGCGGCTTCGGCGCCGAATTCGCGCAGGCTCTCGCCGCCGCCCCCGGCACGCGTGTGATGATCGTCGCGCACAGCGCCGGTGCCATTCTCGCCAGCGAGTTTCTCATACATCTGGCAGAGCGGGAAATATCCTTGTCCGTCGACCTCGTTTTTCTGGCGGCGGCTGTTCGCACCCCAAAGTTTGCGGAAGCCCTGAAACTCTCCGAGTCTCGGATCGCGAGCTTCCGAGCGTTCCTGATGCGGGACGATTTGGAAAGAGCGGACGTGTTGCTCGGAAAAGGATTTGGCTTCGTCTATCCTTCTTCGCTCCTGTACCTAGTCTCGGGACTATTCGAGGAGAAAGGACCCGACGGATTGGCGGACGCGCCCCTAGTCGGCATGGAAAGGTTCCTCGACGCATCCAGTAGTTGGCTCGCCGATGCAGGCGAAGGCGCGGCGCTCGGCGCGGTGCAGCGGTTTCTGTCGGACGGAAGGGGGCGTTGCGTGCTCTCCAGATCAGAAGGAGAGCAGGGGCTCGCCTGCGTTGCCGTCTCGCACGGCGACTTCGACAACGAAACGCTGACACTGGCCAGCATCGTGCACTTCTTGAAGGAGCCGCGACCGTGACCGCGTGGGCCTTCGTCGTGGGCATCGACCAGTATCCTCCGGATTCCAAACTCAGGACCCTTCGGGGGGCAGTCGCGGACGCGGCCGCCTTCGCCGACTGGGTGGCTGATCCCCAGGGCGGCGCGGTGGCACCCGAGAACCTATACTTCTGGACCTGCCCCGCGCCCACGGCACCACAGAGCGCTGTCGATCTCGCGAAGAAGCCGACGCCTTGGCCTCTGACGATCGTCGATTTCACGCGTCCCCCGACAACGCAGGACATCTGCAGGGGGATCTTCATGGTCGCCGTCAACGCGCGCAACGCCGGGGCTACGAGGCTCTACGTCTTCCTTGCCGGGCACGGCTTCCAGACGATGCAGCTGGGCTATGAGGAGCCGCCCCAGAACTGCTTCGTCGCCGGCAACTTCGATCCACGGGTGGCGGCGGACGGTCTCGTACCTTGCGACGACATGGCACGCATGCTGAAGGTCGCGGGCCCACCAGAGATCGTGATCTTTATCGACGCATGTCGTGAGGACGCTCGGCTGAGCGTCGCCCGTCCGGCACCGCCCTGGAACCGCCTCGCGGATCCTGGACACAACCAGGTCCTCTGCGTTGGCCGCGCCGCCCAGGAGCGGATGGTGGCTTACGAGGTCCCCCACGGCAATCCTTCGCGTGGCGCATTCTCGATGCTGCTCGTCAATGCCCTGTCCGGCCACAGAGTGGGTGGTCGGCTCACGGCGCGGGATCTGGAGGATTTCATCGGAGGAGCGATCGGCGCGCTGGTCGCGCCGCTTGAGCAGTACCCGGACATCGACGAGCGCCCCAGGCCGCGGAAGCTCGTATTGGCACAGGGCGAGCGAAGCGTCGCACTGCCCGATGTCGTGATACAGATCGTCGCCCAGCCGAACGAAGGGCTGATGCTGATCGGCGGGGAGCGGAATGCGCGGATTCCGATCTCGAATCAGATCGGAACGACCCGCATCCAGCTGGAACCAGGGGCCTACATACTTGAGACCGCAAGCGGGGCTCAGGTTTGCGCATTCGCGCATTTCGGCCCGGGAGCCACCCATGTCCAAATCTGAAGATTCTGGAAAGAAGGGCACCCTCCGGGTGGAAGCGCCGATTGGAATGGAGATCTCGATCGCGAACGGCGCATTCCGGGAAGTGGCGAACGGAGTCACCCGCCTTTCGACCGATCTCGACGACGGCGTTTATACGGTCAGGACGAGCGCCTCGGGGCGCAGCCAGCAGCGGATTGTGAGGGTCCGCAGCGGAGAGAAGGTCGAGCTCGGGACTGAATTTCAGTACGGGGATGGCCTTGACGAGGCCCTGCTCGACGAGACGCAGGCCGCTCTGATGCCGGGCGATGTCTCCGAGACGCGAGCCGGCATCGCGGTGCTCGTGGTCGGGCCGGTTCGCAATGGCTTCCCGCGCTCACTCCGACCCCGGATGCTTCGAATCGTCGGCGGTCGCTTCGGCTTCCGATACGGCAAAGTCGCGGCACTAGGGCGGCCTCTAACGCTGGGCCGGGGAAGCACACTGTTCTTCGGGCACTCCCTGGCTCCGGGCACCTATTCGCTCGCCTTCCGCACATTCGACCGCCGGATCGTTCGTCAAGCCGTCTACCTCGCCGAGGGCCGGATCACGGTGGTCGTGCTCAGATTCGGCAGTACTGCTGCGGTGGCTGACGGGTCGGTCGAGCCACGAATCTGGACCGCCAGCGGCTTTGATCCGAGTCGGACCGTGATCACGTCGGTTCGATCGCGTGGGTCCCGGAGGGAACTCGCCGGAGATGTCTACCTCGCCGAGATGCTGCTGCACCGCCTGCGTACACGGGCGCGCGGGATGGATCCGGGGCTAGTGGAGGAACTCGCGCGGACTACCGACAACCCTTTTTTGGAGCTTTACGGCGCGACGGCCGCGCTCGCTTCGACGGGCCAGCCGCTCGAACGCCTCGCGGCCGCGCTCAATGGCTCGTCCATGGAGTCGCCGGAAACACTGGAGGTTGCTGAAGCCCTCGGGGAAAGGCTTCGGCCCTACGACGCCTGGTCAGATGTCCGATGCCTTCTAAACAGGCTTCGGCCGTCGCACCAGGACGCGCGCCCACTGGCGGTGTTCCTTCCCCCCACGCTCGAGATCTCCTGGCGTTGGGCATCGGCGGCGAGCACGGCGGCGGGTGGTGAGTATATGGTCCATCCCGACCTGGTCAGGCGCGCCGAACAAGCTGAACCGAGCGCAAGCCCATGGTTCGTCCTCGGCAGACGTGTTCCGGTCCACGCGTCCACGGGCGTGCATTCGGCCATTTCCGCCGAGCTAGGCGCAGCGCTCGGCAGCGTGACGGGATTGCTCGCGTCCGCGATCGACGGCGGGCTCACAATCGTGGGCTCCTCGCCGACCCAAACATCGAGGTTGGACCTGGGAACACTCTCCCCGTCGAGCGACAGGATCGTACGCGCTGTCCTCGCGACCGGTGAGGCGGGGAGACAACCCGGCATTGTGGACAAGTTCGTCGGCCATCTGGCTGCCTCCCTCGCGATACCGGCCTCCGCCCTCGGTCCTGCCCTGGTAACTGCGGCCTTCGAAGTGGGCGAAGCCGTGAAGAGGCTCTCCGCGTCCAGCCAGGACGTATGGAAAACCGATCCTCACAAGGGACGGTTCGGAGGTTCTCCGGTGACTGGCCACGCCAGCGTGCGCCTGGAGTCGTTCGACCAGCGGGAAGGCATGGACTTCCTGGGCTTAAACATACTCGTCGAAGGCAGGGCGGTGCGCGGACCGGTGACGTTCTACCTCCATCCGACATTCAATCCGTCCACGCAGCGCCTGTTCGCCACCGGTGGCATCGCCAGGCTTCACATCTATGCCTGGGGTGCCTTCACGCTAGGAGTCGAACTTGCGAATAAGGTGAAGCTGGAGCTTGACCTAGCGCAGCTGGCTGAGCTGCCGAAATGGTTCAGGATTCGATGATCGTACAAGGTTCGAGACCGCCCTGTCGACGCGCACCATTGCCGTGCACTTTATTGCAGCCAAGCTGGTACTCTTGAGAGCTGCGCGTGACCAGTCGAGCGCATCGGTATCCTGAAGCTGTTCGAGCATCACCCGGTGCAGGGCAGCCCAGACGCCAGCTGCCTGCCAAATCCCGAGCCGAAGCCAGCTCGTTCTGGTGCCGGAGCCCACTTCGGAAGGCTGCAGGCGCTTCGACTGTATACGTGTACGACGAGCGTCAGGGCCGCGCGGGTGTCTGCGATCTCGCGCTCGTGCCCTGCGCTTGCGGCTGGGACGTCATCCGCCATTCAGCGCACGCGTCGTCGAGCAAGCGTCGCAGGCGTCTAATCCCAGCCTTAAGCTCCACCCCGCGTGTGTTCCCCGCTGGCGCGATCCCCAATCCCACCCTTACCACCTCCCACTGCGCCATCGGCAGCAGGTCATCGGCAAACGGGCGGGGTGCTGTCGAGACATGCCGTTCACGAACACTGAGGCCAGGATGCGACGCGCGGGGTGGCCCCTGTTGCGGCATCATCGATTCCTGCGGCTGAGTTTCCTTCGCAACACCTGCCAAACGCTTTGTCCCACTCGGCCTCTGTCGTGCTGTTGGGCAGGTGACAGCCTTGCACAGTCGTCCTTACCTTTCGTCGGCGTGCGAGCGGAGGGTTACATGGCAAGCATCGACGAGGATCTCGCGCAGCGGCTGTGGCTCTACGCGCGCCGCGCCAGTGAACATGCGAGCAACCTCATCCCGCAGGGCGGCCTCAGCGCTGGACCTTTGATGGCCGTCGAGATGATCGGTGAAGGCCTGCGGGCCGGCATGCTCGGGTTCGCCACCATCGCACCTGAAGGCATCGGCGACCTCGACAAGGTTCCGGCCTCCCTCTTTGCGATTGCCCGCGCGCTTCAGAGGACAGGCGTGCGCGACTTCACGGCGGCCGAGACCGAGGCGATTCTCCTAGTGGACCGCATCATCTCGGCCGGTCTAGAGCGTCACCTCATCGCAGAGGAGCTGTGTGCCAGCGCCTTCAGCCACGCCGGCCCGGTGGCGTGGCGGATGGCCGAGGAATTGCGCGAACGGCTCGCGGCCCTTGAGAGTGGAAAGGGATGAATTTCGACGGGAATCGGCCTATGTTCGGAAGGGCAGGAGGAGTCCGATGTTTGGTGACAAGAAGGGGGGCCGCATCTTCGCCGGCAAGGCGCTCGGTCGGAACAACGCCACGGGCGTGTTCACGACGGTGACCGTGCCTGGGCTCGGCCAAGCGAGCACCATGGATCGCGGCGTGTTCGACAAGGCCGTGAAATCTGCCAACGCCGCCTTGCGTGAGGCGAGCTCCTCCACCGTCACGCCGTCCTCTGATGAAAAGCGGCGTTGACCCCGCGGTGCCAACCGAGCCGCCGAACTACAACCCGATTCTCGACCGCCTCGCTCCCGAGCCAGACGCCAAGGAGGATATTAGAGGCTTGATCGCGTACGGCCTCTACAAGGTCGCGAAGCGGGAATGGGCGAAGGGGATTTGGGAGACAGAAGGGCGCAAGCCGACCGACGACGAGCTGAACGCCTATGCAAGGACCTGGACACCCTCCCGTCTCGAGGGCCTGCAGGATCAGGCAGACAGCTCGCTCGCCGGCTTCGCGAACACCGCGGTCGCGGCGGCCGCGCCTGCCATTCGTGAGGACGCCCTCCGAGGCACGACAGGCCAGGCCATTCGCACCTCTGTGATCGCAAACGGCGTCTATACCCTCATCCTCATCCTGGTTGCCGTCATCCTCTACTTGGCCGGGATCGACATCGTCGGCTTCGTGCAGAAATTTCGCCCGCCGAACGGGTAGGACGGATGGCTGGTCGGCTTCCCGGTGCATCTTGGCGGGGTCGCTGTCGTCGTTCATGGATCCCGGGTTGGAGGTGCTCGGCCTCCACGTGGAGACGGCATGGCTCCCAGCCCTCGCTGCATAGGCAGCCGGCAAGCCCGAGGTTGCCGAGGTGTGGCTGTTCGGCAGCCGCTCGAAGGAGACGGCGCGGCCGGACAGCGATGTGGATCTTGGCTTGGTGCTGGTGCCCGGCGAGCATGGTCATGTCCGCCATCATCATAAGCTTTCCGGTCGACGGATGACGGTCTCGGCTCTCACGCTTGCGCTGTGGCGGAGGTGGCGACAGGCGACTACCACCCGCGCATCCACCCGGCCACCTTCGGTGGGGACGCTTACGTTGCCGCGGGCGAGACGATCCGGCAGATGGTCCAGGATCAGCTCGACGGCAAGTGCCGACTCCGGCTGGTCCTACGCGAAGCCGTCGATCTGGCCGACCGCGACAAGCGCCGAAAGAGCCCCTACTGGCTGTGGTCCTACGAATTCGGCGTGAGCACCATCACCAGTGTGGCTGAGATCGTGATCGAGATGCGGTCCGGCCGGCAGCATGTCGTCCGGCAGGTGCGCAGCGCGGAGGAGGCCAGAATCCCGGCGGCGGCTGGGCCGAGGTGTCCTGGGCGGCATCATGCCCGGTCCGTGGCTGCCGCGGCCGATCCCGACGCAGTGAGGACCTCCGGCAATTTCAGGCCTGGATGGCCGCCTCCGACCAGAGGGAGGAGGCCATGTGCTCCTACCGGGATATAGCCATCCCCCTTTGACACCCCTTGGATCCCCCGTTGATGCTCCTTGGAGGTCTCTTTGATCCACCGTTGATATTCCTTCGATGTTGCACGTCCTTGGCCGGATCAGGCGTCGGCCCCGATCCGGTTGTAATCGACCACCCACTGCGCCCAGTCGTCCGCGTTCATCATCCACTTCGCCGTGGCCGCGGTGTGGGCGCGGTGTGTGAGCCGCAGCAGCCCGACCAAGACGGCGTTCTCCAAGTGCCGGGGCAGGGGGATGAGCGGCTCGTACCCTTTGCTGTCGGCGAACCGCTCCTGGCCGTCCGTGAGCAGCCGGAGGGCCGCATCCCGGGCCGCCACAGCGATCGCGCGCTCCTCCGGCACTCCGTTCGAGACCGGGCACGGATGGATCACCTCGCCCTCCTCGGTGTCCGCGTCGATCAGGTGCGGGACGAATTGAATCAGCCCGAGGTGGGTCAGCTTACACAGTGCTGCCCAGACCTTCGCGTTGCCGGTATCGATCTCAGAGGTTGAGCCGTCCGGCTCTTCGACCATCTCGTGCTCGCCGGTTAGATGCGGCCGCACGAACGGGGCCGTGGCCCACATCACGATGCCGGTCGAGCGGAAGCCCCAGACGTCGTAGATACCGCGCTGCCCGACCCGGGCCCGGTTGTACTCCTCGCGAATCATAAGCCAGTGCAGGCCGCCATTCGAAGCAAGGCTTTGCCAGTAGTACAGCTCGACGAACAGCCGAAGCGCCAGCTTGTCCTGCGTCTGCCGAATTTGATCGAGCGGACCCGCCCGGCCCTCGACACCGTCGACAATGCTGTTCGGGAGCCAAATCCAATCCGCAGGCAGAGCCAGGTCGAGGTTCGGGTCTAGGAAGTACCCGTGCCCCTCTGACTTCACCAGCACTCGGCGGCGGTCCAGTTCGTCTCCCACTGCAGCCTCATCGCCGGACAGTTCGACGCCGTCCTTGGCTGCCTTCAGCTTCTGGAAAATCGCGCGCTCAGCATCGGACAGCTCGCTGCCCGGGGCATACATCCGCTCGAACTCGACCGCGAGCGGCAGGTAGTGTTGCGGGCGGGTGCCTCCGCGCTTCCGGACGATCAACCCGGCCGCCACTAGGCCCGAGACGGCCTCCTTCACGCGGCCGCGCCCGATGGCGGTGTAACGCTCGATCGAGTCTACCGACCACGAAGTGAGACGAGTGCCGAAGTGCGACCCGCGGGCCATGACGAGGTAGGCGACCGCCTGGTTCATGGTCGCCTGCTGGCTGACTATCCCCCACATTGCCCGATGGACCGCGAAGAAGCCGCCGTGCTCCCCCATCCGGCCGCCCCCGTCCGCCTTGCCCATCATCATGTCGCGATCGATCCCGCTCACCCCGGAAAAGGGGCCTTTTAGGGGTTAGGAAAATGGGCACGCTACCCAGGGGGTGCCCCTATTTCCGAATAAAAAATTGGGCCCTTTTTATGTGACGCCTCAAGACGATTCGGCAGGCTTAGGTTTGAGCGGCCGAGCCGTCGGTGTGACCTTCTGAGCATCCTTCGTGGCGGCCGAAAGCGAGACGGCGTCGAGGAAAGCCTCCAGGTCGCAACCATAATGTAAAAAGAGATCATTCGGCCCAACTCCCAGCAAAATTATCAACTTGCATAGCCGATTTGCGGCAACGTCAGCGCTGGATGTCGTTGCCTTCCTGCGCAGCCTTGTACTCTTGCCAGGACAAGCCAGCAGCGCGGCAGCCGACGAAGTCGGACAGGTCGCCAATCATCCACCCCAATTTGCGATTGGAAGGCGTTACATGTTGCGGGAGCTGACCGCGCTCCTTCATCCTACGAAACGTTTTCTCGCTCACACCGATGAATTTTGCGGCGTCCCTCGTCCCGAGTAAGCGGCGCCTCGAAAATTCCGGAGGTAGGGATTCGAAAGTCATCATCTTGATCCTTCGGGCTACAGCCGGCCTCTAATAGAAGCGGGCTTCGTTTTTGATCACCGTTGTCTGATTTACGACCACGCAGTCGAGGATTTCCCGGTTGAGAAACCGCGGATTCCGCCGGCCTTCGTCGGCGAGAATACAAGTCGAGCAACTGTCCTTAGTATTGCCGTCCACACTCCTGACCACCCCGCGCATGGACCCGACAATGTCGAAGACCTGGCGCTCGCTCTCAGATATCTACGCTACAGGATTGAACAGTTAGTCAATCTTCCGGGCGGTCGGCGGGCAGTATAGTGGGTGGGTGCCGCCGCCACGACGGATCACGAACGTGGGATTCATCGGCCCTTCGAGGACCACCTTCGCGCGATTACTGGTAATTCCCGTATGCCGCTCTATTGTGCGTCGGCCGATCGCGGCGAGGTACAATTACGTAAGTGCGAGCGCCCGACCAAGGCCAAGCAGGCGACGGTCTCATTCCTGCTGGCGAAACTGCATGTTCCAGCCCGCTCGGCGACCTCGGCTACGAAGAAGTCACCACACCCGCCGCCAGCTGTGTTGTTGCTCGCCTTGTTCTTCATTGATTCAGATTTCAACTAAGCCTATGCTGTGAATATATGTTTTTGACCAGACCATAAATCGGCCCGTCGCGCGACGGGTGTCCCTGTTTCCGAATAATGAACCGGATTTTTTGAGGCGTCTAAGAGCAGCTTAGTAGGTGAATGAAAATCGGCAGCGCCACGCGTACGTCGCGCTGCTCACTCGCGCTTCGATTGGCGACTCAGTCTATAAGACCGCCAGCAGGATTATGGACGCAATCAATGGTCTAGCGGAGGCCGCAACCGACGCCGGTAGGAGATCTCACCAGCAGACCTGGCCGACGCAAGAACCGGATCCGCCGCCCATACAGTGTCGCACGACGGAGCACGAGTCGTCTGCGTCAAAGACTAGCAGCGGCGGCCCAGCTCTGTTCGCATGCGATTTGATGTAGCACTTCGGATTGCTCGTCCGATATGCACCGGATTGCGATGACCCGCCGTCTGTCGGATCGACTAGCCGCCATAATTTCCCGAATATCATAAGTGCCCTTGATTAGCATACATTCGATCTGATCCGCTTTTTTTGGAGATAAGCGCACCCCGATGACGATTTCGGCCTCTTCGACGATTGTACGGATCTGAGAGCAATCTTCCGCGCTAATGCCACGAAATTTAATTGCAAATTCCATCATTCCTCGTAGAAAATGCTCGATTTGGTCAGCCGTAAGTGTGTATTTATTACGATATTATTCTGCCATTATCTCGATATTGTTGGTCGGAAATATGTCGGGATTGTCGTGTTTTTTATCCATCCATCGCCCTACTGCTTCTGCAAATGCTTCTTCACAGACGCATTCTTGTTTAAAATTCAGATTGTGCAGCGGTCCATAGCCGAGAAGCTCAGCGAAAGCAGCTTTGATTTGTTGTTGCTTGTCGAGGAGGCTAAAATATCGCTCCTGCGCGGTCATCGTGGCTGACGGCTGGAAAGAACACGAGTCGTAGCCTTCGATGTATGCCGTTGGCACTGTACTGATATGTTTCATGGTGTCTCACAGACCTAAATAGAGGAATGGGAAAGCTAAGTTTTAACCTTTCTGCCCAGTAGTTCAACGACACTACAAAGTATTGAGGCAATTTCGCTGGGAAGCGCACTTGCAGACAAGACAGCGAGTGATCATGCGATCGGCTCCCCGTACATACATCGATCAGAACATCAGTCAACAGTAAATATTAAGTAGCGCAAAAGTTGCGCAGCAAACAATACGCAACTGAAAAAGCATTTGCGCTACTGCAAACTATCTGCGCAAACTAAGCGCAAGCGCAATCTTCGATTTTGAGGGTTGAAAAGGGTCTTGCTCCGCGCGTTTCTTAGGCATCTTACGCGCGGGCTGTGGATCGGCGTCCAGAGAGGGGGCTGGCGCACACTCGATGCTATCAGCCTCCGCTGAGGCCGATCAGCCGCGCTTTAAGCAAATCGAGCTTGGCCCGACCGAACATCTGTCGCTTCACGAGCTTGAGACGGATGATCTGCCCCGCGGTCTGGCCATTCGACCAGGGCTCGACCAACGCTACGGCGACAGCCGCCCTGTCGCTCGACAATCCGCTCGCGAAGGACGCAAGTAGGCTGCAAGCGACCGTGTCGATCCAGGCGTCAAGGGTCCGGCGGCCTCCGCTCGCGGATCATGGCGTGGAAGCCGGATAAGATAGAGCGGGCTTCGTCGAGCGCCGGTACCGCCGCTTCGACCGTCGCCATCATCACAGCCTCGGCCTTGGTGAAGCTGTCCGGCTCGGCCATCATCAGTCGTGCAAGGAGACGCGAAGTGGGCACCTTGCCGGGCGCTCCCTCAGGCCCCCGCTCACTGCGCCCGCAGCGCGTGGTTCATTCCCCGATGATGCGGAGGCTGCCGGTAAACTCGGCCACGCGCAGGCGTCGCCGGAGTACGGCACCGTTGCGGAAACCGGCCGCCCACTCGGCATCAAGCTGGGGCAGGTGCGCCTCTAAGCTGCTCTGGTGCGCCCGGAACACGTCGTCGGTCAGGGCGCGCAGCACGTTGCGCACGAGCTTGCGGCTGTGGCCGGTCGTGGGGACGATCTGCCTGATCGGCATGCCTTCGCGACAGCATCAGAATTGCCTCTGCGGTCGCCACTCGCTGACGGTAGCCTTCGTACTGCAGGCGTTCAGCGCAGGTCAGCCGGCCATCGATCGTGGGGGCGCCCAGCGCGATGCGGATGGCGGCCACCGACTTGCGCACGGCAGCGAGGAGGGCGGCGCTGGCGTTCTCCATCAGGTGCCAGCAGTCGGCGACCTGAAGCTCGCCTACGGCAGTGTCCGCGTCGCGGCCTCGCCGTAGCAGCCGCCGCGGTCACGGGCGAGGACGGCGATATCGGGATGGGCGGAAAGCTACGCCTCGACGGTGCCGCTCTCGCAATCCGGCAGGAGGGCCACGGTGCGACGCCGCTCCAAGCCGCAGACCAGCGTGCCGTAGCGTTGCCCGCGGCGGAACGCCCAGTCGTCGGTGCCGACAGCGTTCAAGGGCACTACCGGCCTCTGGGCCCGGCTCCGCACGGTCTACAGCATCGTGACCCGGCTCGCCAGCACCACGAGCTGGCGGGCGAAGCTGGCTGCCGGCCTGCCACCAAACGCGAGGCCGAGATGATGGACGATGCAGTCCAACCTTCCTGTGCGCTGAGCGTAGACGGCGGCGAGATCCGGTTCGAGCAGCTCGGCGAAGACCTTCGTCCCGCATTCTGTTCCGATGACCGGAACCGGCGAACGCCGATCGTGATGACGACGCGCTTGCCGGCGACCGGCTGATCCGACAGGGTGCGGGTGTACCGGCTTGCACCCGAGACGAGACCTCATCACAGCACGGACACCGGGCCGAGGCGGCGATCGGCCTAGCGGTGATGGTCAGGTCCGCCCCTAACTAGATGTGATCGACGATAAGGCCGGGCGAGACAACCGAACCGAGATGAAGGCTGCGGAGCATGGCAGGATCTCCGACGGCCGAAGCCGAGATCCATCAAACCGCCTGCACCGAAAGTGAGTCAGAGCCCAAAGCGGACTCACTCCCGCGCTACACCTAAACGGTTGATGCGAAGGATTTTTCTCCCGCTAAGGTGGGCACCTATTGCACGCCAATCGGCGCCGAACCGGCACTCACCTTTGAGCGCCAAAGCTAAGAAATCTCAATGATTTACATGAGGACGAAGCCTGGGTCCGCTTTGGACGCCGATGCATAGCGCGGGCGTTGACGACCCACGCCTGGGCAGCATCATACCCATAACTTTGGTGTGAACGGACTCGCGAAATACGCTCCCTGAATGCCTAAACTCGCGCTTCCGCGGTAGAACGGGCTTAATACGGATCGGAGATGAGGGCCCTGAAGAGGACATGGCCAGGTGGCTCGCTTCGGCCAGCGCACCTTATCGTTCATGCCCCATGCGGCCGGAGCGATTGACAGCCGCAAGCGGTCGGCGTGATCGGCTTGTCTGACGAGAGACACGAACCGGCCGGCGGCGTTCCGGCCCGGAAACGATGAAATCTTTTGGTCCTATGCGTCGGTGGGACCGCGGACCGAGTAAATTCATAAGCTGCACATCTGCTAACGGCCGCGCATGTTCTTGTTCTGAGCCATTCCGCAAAGCGTCTACGAGCTGAGCTGGACCACCATGTCGGCCCACCGATTTAGGGCTTCTCGCTTCTCAGCTCGGTAGGTTGCTAAGTTGTAGACGCGAGCCATGCCTTCCGGGGTATGGTTCTTGATGGCACTAATGACATGTGGCTGTACGCCGAGATGCTCGGCCATCAGCGTGGTCGCGGTCCGGCGAAGGTCGTGGAGAGTCCAGGGCGCGAGTGCGGCGCCAGCGGCTTTCACGCGAGCGTCAAGCCGCTCCTTGCTGTTACTCCACCCGGAGAAGCCACCCACTCCCTGGCCGAAGACCAACGTGCGCCCAGCAAGGCGCGGCTTGTCCCTGAACAACTGAACCGCCGGCGGGGATAGAGGAACCTCATGCGTCCGGCCGTTCTTGGCGCGAGCACCAGGAAGCGTCCACGTAGCGGCGTCCAGATCCAACTCGGCCTCCGCTATCTCGCCAACCTCGTTCCGGCGTTGAGCTGTGAGCAGTAGAAGCCGTACAATCACACCGTGATCGTCGCTGCGGCACGCGTTCCAAACCGCGCGGACTTCCTCCAGTGTTAGGAAACGCTCACGAGGCTTTTCGTCCGCCGGCTTATTGGTGCCGGCTACTGGGTTCCCCTCAGCGATACCCTCACCGATTGCCCATGAGTAGAAACCAGATAACGCCGAGCGGGCGCGGTTCGCGTTCACCTTGCCTGTTTCTGCGATAACGTTGAGCCGAGCGGCCACGTCCGCCCGCTTGATCCCGTTGAGCGGCATCCCCGCCAGCGGCGCCCACGCCTTCATCAGGTGGCGCTCAACTTCCTGGTAGGACCGCGGCTTGAGCCGATCTCTTGCCTGTGTGAGGTATGCTGCCGTCACCGACCCGAGGGTGATCCTAGCCTGCCGCTGGGCTTCGGCCTTCTCAGCCTGCGGGTCGCTACCAGTTTGCGCCTTTGCAAGAAGGGTACGGGCTTTCCTACGAGCCTCGTCTAGGGCGAGCGTGTCCACCCGGCCGATGGTAACGCGCGGTGTCCGCCCGTCCGGGGTCCGGTACTGCGCCACATACTGTCGACTTCCCCCGGCGCTGACCTTCACGCCGAAACCTTTCAACGCATCATCCCAGAATAGGCCGTAGGGCTTGCCCGGCGGGAGCGTGAGGGCTTCGACAATCTGCTTGGTGAACCGCATTGGGCCGATCTGGTAAGCGAGTAGTAAGCGGCACCTTGGGCACAAATGGCCGCCAATGGCAACCCGGTACTGAAAGTACTATCGCCGAATCAAATACTTAGACCACAAATGGCCACCTCTGAACATGAAGGAGATCAGATTGTGGATCTGGGGGTCCCCCGTTCGAGCCGGGGCGGTGGTACCATCCATTCAGAACGACAGCGCAAGGGGTTGGCGGATCGCCGGCCCCTTTGCGTTTTTCCAGCCCGGTCCGAAGCATCGGCCCGGATGGGGTCAGCGGCCGCTCGCGGAGGCGTTGCGGCCGGTGCCGAGGCAGCCGGTGCCGGGGGCGGGCAGGACGAGCCAGGCGCCGCCGGCGTAGAGGCGCCGGACCGCCCCGGGGGCGACCGGCCGGGTGACGAGGTACGCGCGTCCGATCGAGACGAGGGCGCCGCCATCCGCATCGGCGAGGCGGGCGGGATCGCCGAGCGCGACCACGCTCTCGGGCTCGACCGCCAGGGCGGCGACGGCGCCCACCCCGATCCAGCCGGCCAGAGCCGCGCCGATCGCCAGGACCAGACGGGCCGGCCGGCCCTCAGTAATCGTAGGCGTGCTCGAAACGGCCACCGCGCGCCTCCACGAAGCGGATCTGGTTCACGAGGCTCGTCACCTCGGTGTCGAGCCCGACCCGCCGCCAGCCGGGCTGGGCCTGGATGGGCATCGCGAAGAGCGGGGTGGCGCCTGCGATCGCGATCTCCGTGCCCGCGGGCAGGAGAATGGTCGTCAGGATGCGCCGGTTGCCGGCGATCTCCAGGACGGTGCGGTTGCACGCGCCCAGGCCCCGCAGGATCTCGGTGAAGGCGCGGTAGCGCGGCGTCTCGATCAGGATGGCCGGGACGCCGTCGCCGGTCGGGACGGGTCCGAGCGGCGTGATGCGCGGGTCGGCGGCGACATCCCCCGCGTCGAGCCCGTCGACCACGCTGCGGATCGTGAGCACGGCCGGGTCGATCCCGGCGAGCCAGCCGATCGCCTGCGCGTAGGCCCATTTCACCCCGTATTGCAGGGACAGCGCGGCGCGGCGCTCGAACGCGCGGATCGAGGGCTCGAAGGGCACCTCGCGCCAGAGCCGCGCGAGTTCCGCGTCGAAGGGGTAGCGGAACCAGGGCGTCTGGCGCAGGAACACCGCGTATTCGGCAAGCATCCGGGCGTTGAAGCGATCCTCGGCCGTGGGCTCGGGGCCGCGCCACCACGCCGTGAGCGCCCCGAGGCTGCTCTCATAGGCCCCCTGGATCGCCATCTCGGCGGTGAAGCTCACGCCGATGATGTAGTTCGTCGCCTTCTGCCCGGCAGTGACGTCGCCGGTCCGCGAGGCCGCCCGCGTCGTCCCGCACAGGCTCGTCCAGAAGCCCGAGATCGCGGAGAGGTAGTCGAAGGCGGATTCGGAGGCGGATTGCGTGACCCCGGCGAGGTCCGCGTAGGCGTGGACGATGTTCCATTCGGGGAAGGTGAGGTAGCTGTCGCCGGCCGCGCGCTTGTACCCCTCGGGGGCGAGCCCGAAGCGCGATCCGCCCTGCCAGGAGGGGTCGGGGGACACCGCGCAGGTCCCCTCGATCGTCGCGACAGGGATCGCGCAGGCGAGGGCGAGCCCGGCCAGTCCGATGGCGGCCCACACGGCGACACGCTTCAGGCGGCGCATGCTGGCTTCCTCACGCGGGAACATTGGCTGGACCGCGCCGCGGCCGCCAGCCGAGCGCCACGCCGGCGAGGCCGAGGCCGAGATGCGGCCCGTTCGAGAGCAGAGGGCTGTCCTGGAAGCCCTTCAGGAACAGCGAGAGGTCGAGGAAGCTCGATCCGGTGAGAACGCCCACGATCCCGTCCAGCAGGTAGATCGCCCCGAAGGCGCGCAGGAAGGTCACGGCCGCGGAGCGCGACCACAGCCCGGCGGCGAGCGCCCAGAGGCCCGAGGCGACGTGCAGCGCATCCTTGTAGACGTCGAGGTAGAACAACCCGAAGACGCGCCCGTCGGCATCCTTGAAGGCCGGCATGTAATTCGTCGCCGCGGCAAACAGCAGGACCGCCGCGAAGGCGAAGGCGGCCAGACGATCGACATCCGCTCTCATGGGAATCTCCGAGCCCTGAGAATTTCCAAACCCTGCATTCGGCCCCAATCCGGCTTTTCCGGATGCGATCGACGAGGCATCGGCCCCGAAAACCGCAGGCCTTCCGCGGCGGCCGGCGTGATCTGAAAACATTGTGCAGACGAAGCGATCCGAAGGTGGAATCCTGCACTGCCGTAGACCGAACCTTACCCCGCCGGGTCGCTCCCCGGTTCCTATCGCCGTCCGAGAGAACCGGATCCGATGCGTCCGCTCGCAGCCCTAGGCCATGTAGGTCGACCAGAGGGCGTTGCGGAACAGTAGCCCCGGATCGTGCCGCCGCTTATCCGCGATGAAGCTGTCGAGGGCCGGATAGGCGCGAGCCATCTGGTCGCGCCGGGCATGCAGGCGATAGGGCAGGTAATAGGCCCCGCCGATCGCCACGACCCGCTCGATCAGCGCCTCGGTCATGCGCATCATCGCCGCCTCCTCGCCGGCGGTGAAGCCCTGGGTGAACGACATCACCGCGGCGATGCGGGGCACGGGCGCGTAGGCGAGCCGCGAATCCGGGTCCGCCGCCACGTAGCGCAGGGTGACGTTGAGGCAGTCGCAGCCGGAATCCGCGATGGTCTCGCGGCAGGCGTCGAGGAACGCGCCGAACCGGTCGGGGGCGACGAAATACTCGTGCAGGATGTCGGTGCGGCCGCGGTCGTGCGCGGCGAGGTTCGCCACGGGCTCGTTCATCAGGCTGTTGCGCGTGGCGATGCCGGAATCGAGCGCCGGGCTGAGCCGGGTCTCCGCGATCCACCGGGCGCGCTTGCCGAAATCGTTCCCGACCTGGGCGCGGTAGATCTCGCGCGAGACCGAGGTGAACGCCCCCTTCGAGGCGGCAACCGGGAGCGTCGCCGGCGGATGGGCGACCTCGGTGTAGTGCGTCAGGATCGCCTCGTCGAAGAAGCCGGCCCGGGCCACCGACAGGCGCCCGTAGGCCATGTGCACCGTCGGGGCCTGCTCCACCGCGGCGACGAAAGCCTCGGCGAAGCGCGAGGCCGGCATCACCGTGACGGTCGGCGCCAGGAGGACGTTCGGGACCATCTCGACCACGAGATCAACCACGATCCCGACCAGCCCGTAACCGCCCATGGCGAGGCCGAACAGGTCCGGGTTCTCGCTGCGCGAGCAGGTCACCAGCGTGCCGTCGGCCAGAAGCAGGCGGATCTCGCGCACGGTCGAGCCGAACGGCCCGCGCGGGGTCGGCCAGCCATGGGCGTTGACGCTGAAGGTCGAGCCGACCGCGAAATCGTTGTTCGACTGCATCACCGCGGGCGAGAACCCGATCCGGTCGAGCTGGCGGATCACCTCGGACCAGCGCGCGCCCGCCCCGACCCGGTAGGTCCGTGCGGCACTGTCCGCCTCGATCGGGCCGCCCTCCAGGGTCACGGCCGTGCCGTCGCGCGCGAGGCTCTGGCCGCCCATGGAATGGCGCGCGGCCCCCACCGCCACCGGGCGGCCGGACGCTGCCGCGTCGCGGAGCTCGGCACGCAGCGTCTCGATCAGGGCCTCCGTCGCGCCCGTCCGGGGCGTGACGTGGCGCATCACCGGCGTCGGGTTGAGCCCGCTGGCATCGTTCAGGATCGTCCGCTGGCCGGCACGGGCGGGGCGCGGGAGCATCCCGGCGGCGAGGGCCGCTCCGCCGCACGCCAAGATCCCGCGCCTGCTGGGGCGAAACCCGTCCACGCCTGCCTCCTGTGATTCGTCGCCGGCAGGGTCGATCCGCGGCCCCGCTGGATCAAGAACCTGCCGCGCCGCAACGGCCGAAGGCGTGGCGTTGCGCACATCGCCGGCCGCCGCACCGGCCGGGCGCCGCGCGGCCCCATCGAAAGCCGGCCCGGCATCCGACCCCGCGACCGCGCAAGCGCGATTTTTCGCCGAGCGCGGGTGCATTCCGGCCGGTCCCGCTATCTTGGCGGGCAAAGCCGCACCGGAGGACACGCCATGAAACCGTATCGCATCGCCGCCATCCCGGGAGACGGGATCGGCCAGGAGGTCATCGCCGCCGGCATCGCGGTGCTCGACGCCCTCGCCGAGCGCGCGGGCGGCTTCCGCTTCGCCTTCGACCGGTTCGACTGGGGCTCGGATTACTACAAGGCCCACGGCGTGATGATGCCCGCCGACGGGCTGGCGCAGATCAAGGACCACGACGCGATCTTCTTCGGCGCGGTCGGCGCCCCGGACGTGCCCGACCACATCACCCTGTGGGGCCTGCGGCTCGCGATCTGCCAGCCCTTCGACCAATACGCCAATGTCCGGCCGACCCGGATCCTGCCCGGCATCACCAGCCCCCTGCGCCACGTCACCGGGCCGGAGCTCGACTGGGTGATCGTGCGCGAGAATTCCGAGGGCGAATATGCCGGCGTCGGCGGCCGGGTCCATCAGGGCCACGACAACGAGGTCGCCACCGACGTATCGATGATGACCCGCTCGGGCGTCACGCGCATCATCCGCTACGCGTTCGAGCTGGCGCGCTCGCGCCCGCGCAAGCGGCTCACCGTGGTGACCAAGTCGAACGCCCAGCGCCACGCCATGGTGATGTGGGACGAGATCGCCGCCGAGGTGGCGCGGGATTTCCCGGACGTGACCTGGGACAAGATGCTGGTCGACGCCATGACCATGCGCATGACCATGAAGCCCCAGAGCCTCGACACGATCGTGGCGACCAACCTGCACGCCGACATCCTGTCGGACCTCGCGGCGGCCCTGGCCGGGTCGCTCGGCATCGCGCCCACCGCCAACATCAACCCGGAGCGCCGGTTTCCCTCGATGTTCGAGCCGATCCACGGCTCGGCCTTCGACATCGCCGGCATGGGCATCGCCAACCCGGTCGGCACCTTCTGGACCGCCTGCCAGATGCTGGAGCATCTGGGCGAGAAGCCCGCCGCCGACCGGCTGATGCGCGCGGTCGAGCGGGTCACCGCCGACCCCGCCCTGCACACCCCCGATCTCGGCGGCACGGCCACGACCCAAGCGGTCACGGATGCGGTGATCGCGGCGATCCGGGGCGACAACGGCTGACGGGCCGGCGACGCGCCGCCCGCGATCCGGAGTTTCCCCGGCGGCCTTCGGGCGCTAAGACCGACCTTCGATCGCGGCGGCGAGCCCGTCCCGCAAGAAGAACAAGCTCCCGGGACACGTCAGATGAGCATCCCCGAGCGGCGCGTCCGCACTCTCTTCGACGAGGCGGCGATCGCCAAGCGCAACACCGAGCTGGCCCAGGAGATCCTGTCGGCGAACCCGGAGAACCTCCTGGTCGTCGCCGTGCTCAAGGGCAGCTTCATGTTCGCGGCCGACCTGCTCCGGGCGCTGCACCGGGTCGGGCTGTCGCCGCAGGTCGAGTTCGTGCACCTGTCGAGCTACCGCACCGGCACGGTCTCCACCGGCCAGGTCGAGATCCTGCGCGACGTGCAGAGCGAGGCCCGCGGGCGGGACGTGCTGCTGGTGGACGACATCCTGGAATCCGGCCGGACCGTGGTGTTCGCCAAGGACCTGCTCATGGCCCGGGGCGCCAAGCGGGTGCTCACCGCGGTGCTGCTGGAGAAGCCGGGCAAGCGCGCCGTGACGATCGACGCCGATTTCGTCGGCTTCACCTGCCCGGACGTGTTCGTGGTCGGCTACGGAATGGATGCGGCGCACGCCTTCCGCCAGCTGCCCTTCGTGGGCGTGGTCGATTTCGGCAGCGGCGACCCGGACCTGTTCGACGAGGCGTGACGCGCCTGCGGGCAGCGCGGCATTTTCGCCGCGGCGCCCGCGGATGCGATTGTTTTCCCGTGCGATGCCTTGACAGCGCAACGGTTCCGTTCGTGATCTGTTATCCATAAGCAGGCCTGAAGTCTCATCGTGGCGGGACGTCCTCGGATTCAGGCCCGGGATCAGGAACGTTTACGGGACCCCATGGCGCGCATCCTCCTCGTGGATGACGAAGAGACCGTCCGCGGCTTCCTCAAGCGGGGGCTGGAGATCGACGGCCACGCCGTCGTGACCGCCAATGACGGCAGCGACGGGCTCGACCGGCTCAACGAGGCCGATGGCGGGTTCGACCTGATGCTGACCGATATCCGCATGCCGCTCATGGACGGCATCGCGCTGGCGCTGGCCGCCAAGCGCGACTTCCCGGACCTGACCATCCTGCTGATGACCGGCTTCGCCGACCAGCGGGAGCGCGCCCGCGGGCTCGACGCGATCGTCACCGACGTGCTGACGAAGCCGTTCTCGCTCGCGGACCTGCGCGCCACCGTGCGGCGGGCGCTCGCCGCCTGACGCGGCCCCGAGAGTGGGGCCGGCCGATTACCGCTTCAGGGGCCTTTGAACATCCGCTTTAGGCTGCGCTTCACGAAGGCGTGGCAGTTTCGTCCGGCGAATTCCGATCAGCCGGGACCGATACCGCGATGGACCGTCGAGACAGGGACGCCGCCGACGCGGACTGGGACGACGATTGGGATGCGCCGCGGCGGCCCCGCAGGAGCCTGTTCGGACGCGGAATCGGGCTCGTGAAGCTCGCGGTCTTCGCGCTGCCGGTGGCGATGCTCTTCTACGGCAGCTTCGCCGATTGCAGCGCGCGCCCCGCCGCCGCGAGCTGGCTCGGCCTCGTCGGCGCGGGCGCCTGCGCGCGCAGCGAGATGATCGGCAGCGTCCTCTCGATGCAGGACAACTTCGCCCTCCTGAAGCGGCTGATCGATTGAGGCCACCGGGCGCGTCGCCCGCCGCCTGCCGCTCCGCACCGATCCTCGCGAGCCGACCATGTCCACCCGCCCCCTCTCCTCATCCTCCCCCGGCAGCCTGCCCGACGCGCTCGAGGAGGCCCAGTTCCGCGCCCGCATGGCACGACTCGGCACCGAGCCGCAGAGCCGGCGCCGCCGTCCCCGCGACCTCGGCCGGCGCGGCTTCCGCCTGGGCTGGAAGGGCTGGCTCGTCGTCGACAGCCTGATCGTGCTTCTGGTCGTGGCGGCGGTGGTCGCCTGGCCGCCGATCCAGGCCTGCCGGCACCAGGACAAGACGACCGGCTTCTACGCCGGCGACTCAGTGGACAAATGCATCCGCCGCGGCATCGCCGAGCGCATCGACCGGGCCGACCAGCGCCTCAAGGCCCTGGTCCGCAACTCGGGGCGCTAGCGCATTTCGCGCGACGGATCCCGGATCCTGGCCCGGCTCGGCTTGAGCGGCGGCACCGCGACTGGTAGCAAGCGTGTCGCGGGCCGGTGTAGCACAGCGGTAGTGCAGCGGTTTTGTAAACCGAAGGTCGGGAGTTCGATCCTCTCCACCGGCACCACCACCTTACGTAAGCTTTTAGTTTTTCCCGTCCTTCGGCGGCCAGGATCGGTCGCGCAGCCCCAGCGTCGGCAATCCGACGGGCTCCGCCCCGACCAAGCGCGCGTGGACCGGTCCGCGACCTGCGCGGATCGGGCCTTCGGGTCTTTGCGCTCAGCCTTCGTTCAGCCCCCGCGCGCGATCCTGGCTTACGGCCAAGCTCAGACAAGTATTTCTGGTTTGTATCTGAAATAACCGTCAAAAAATTACCGTCGAGCTGACGAATACCGACATTAAGATTTGATGAATGTGAAATTCAGAACCGATTAAATCCGTCGCGCCTACCAGCGCCGCCGGAAGGCGATGAATCGCGTCTCCGTCGGGCGGGTCGCGAGACCGGGCGGCGGGGCGCCGGCCCCTCGGGCCGCGTCGCCGATGGTCGGGGCGCAATCATGAGCCAGGGCAAGGACGGGCGGACGGTGACGCGCGCCGCCGGAGACGCGGCCGGGGACGGGCTGGCGCTGGCGGGCGGCGATGCCCCCGTGCCCGATGGCGCGGCCGCAGGGCCGGCGCACGGGCGCCGGCCGATCAACGACGCGGCCCGGGCCCGGATCGGGCGCGGCCTGCGCCTGCACTACGCCGATGTTCTGGCCCTGCCGATCCCGGAGCGGCTCCGGACGCTGATCGACGACCTCGCCGCATGCTCCGACACGGAGGCTCCGCGATGATGATGATGACCCAAGCCGCTCCCGCCGGCAGCAATTCCGGGCCGCCACCGCCCCAGGGCGTCGATGCCGAGATGCGCGATCTCCTGCTCGGGGCGATCCCGGCGCTGCGCGCCTTCGCGTTCTCGCTGACCTACGACCTCGACCGCTCGGACGACCTCGTGCAGGACACGCTGGTGCGCGCCTGGGTCAATGCCGGCAGCTTCCGGCGGGGGACCAACCTCACGGCCTGGCTGTTCACGATCCTGCGCAACCTGTTCTACTCGGAGCAGCGCAAGCGCAAGCGCGAGGTGGAGGATGCCGACGGCGTGCTCGCCGGCAAGCTGACCTCCCTGCCGGAACAGGAAGTCCGGATGGAGATGGCGCAGTTCCAGTCCGCCCTGAACCGCCTGCCCCATGCCCAGCGGGAGGCGCTGGTTCTGGTCGGGGCCCAGAGCTTCACCTACGAGGAGGCGGCCGCGATCTGCGGCGTCGCGGTCGGCACGATCAAGAGCCGGGTCAGCCGCGCCCGCCTGCGGCTGATCGAGGTCCTGGGTCTCGAGGGGCCGGACGATATCGGCACCGATGCCCGCACCCGGGCGGCCCTCGACGGCGGCTGAGCAAGGTCACTTGATCAGCTTGACCGCCTCGCGGAAGCGCGGGTGCCGGGCGGTGCCGAGCCACTCGAACACCACCATCTCGGTGGTGACGATCTCGGCCCCGTGGGCCGCCATCCGGGCGAGGCCGGCGGCGCGGCTCTCGGGCCGGCGCGAGCCGACCGCATCCGCCACCACGCTGGCGCGCCGCCCGGCCTCCCGGAGCCCGAGCACCGTCTGCAGCACGCAGATATGCGCCTCGCAGCCCGCCACCACGAGGTCGCGGTCCCCGATCCGGTCGAGGAAGCCCGGCGCCTGGGCGGCGCCGAAGCTCATCTTCGCGAAGGCCGCCCCGGGTTCCGGGGCGAGCTCCGGCACGGTCGGCCCGAGCCCGCCGGCATTCTGCTCGGTGAACAGGACAGGCACGTCCAGCAGCTTGGCCGCCGCGATCAGGCGGTCCGTGTTGGCGATCACCCCGGCGCCATCCGCGATGGCCGGCATCAGCCGGACCTGGATGTCGATGACGAGGAGGAGGGACCGGGCGGGATCGATCAGGGTCATCGGGGTCAGTAGGTCGCGAAGAGGCGCGCGACCGCCTCGGGCTCCGTCGTGACGGTCAGGGCCAGGGCGAGCAGGATCCGGGCCTTCTGCGGGGTCAGGTTGTCGGCACTGAGGATGCCGCGGGTGCGCAGGCGCGTGGTCAGCGGCACGACCCCGCTGCCGGCCCGCGTCGACATCACCACCGGGATGCCCGCCGCCGCGGCCTCCTCCAAGGCGTCGGCCTCGGCCGGCGGCATCATGCCCGGGGCGAGCCCGGCCGCGACCAGGCCGCGCGCCCCCGCCTGCCGGAACGCCCGCACCGCGGTGCCGTCGGCATCGGCGTAGCCGTAGCACACGTCGACCCGCGGCAGGGCGGGCAGCGTCCGGATATCGAACGGGGTGCCGGGCGCGTGGGCCCGCTCGGAGCGGCGGTAGTACCGGACGCTGTCGCCGTCGACCTGGCCGAGCACGCCGAAATCCGGGGTGCGGAAGGTCTGCAGCCGGGCCACCGAGGTCTTGGTCACCTCGCGGGCGGCCTGGATCTCGTCGTTGAGCACCACCAGCACGCCCCGGCCGCGGGAGGCCGGCGCGGCGGCGGTGCGGATCGCCGCCACGAGATTGAGCTTCGCGTCGGTGGACAGGGCGCTCATCGGCCGCTGCGAGCCGACGAGAACCACCGGCAGGTCCACCGTCAGCGTGAGGCTGAGCGCGTAGGCGGTCTCCTCCAGGGTGGCGGTGCCGTGCCCGATGACGATGCCGGCGAGATCCGGATGCGCGGCGGCGGTCCGCTCGCACAGCAGGACGAGGTCGCGCCACTCGGCGAACCCGATCGCCGGGCTCGGGACCGCCCGGAACGGCACCGGGACCACGGTGGCGACCGCGGACAGCTCCGGGACCGCGTCCAGGATCGCGCCCGCTTCCAGGCGGCGGTCGGTGGCGGTGTAGTCGAGGATGTCCAGCGCATCGCGCCCGAGGGACGAGATCGTCCCGCCGGTGCCGATGAACGCGACCTTGGGCAATCCCGCCCCGTGTCCTGCCGCCATGCCGTGTCTCCTGGCCGTCCGGCCATCCGCCGGTCCCGTCAGGTCCGTGATGCCGTCTCACTCGGCCACGGTCGACCCCGGCGCGCGCAGGCGGGCGATGCGCCCGGCGATGGGGCGTCGATCGGGATGTGGAACGGCTGCCGGTCCGAACGCGGCTCGGACCGGCGGCGGGCTGGGTGCTCAGACGCCGGCGGCGACACGCATGGGTGCGGCCATCTCGGGCGTGCGGCCCACCGGTTCGGCATGGCCGTAGAGGCCGCGCTGCTTCGGGTTCGGGCTGAGCCGGTCGGTCAGGCCGATCACCGTCTCGGCCGCCCCGAGCAGGAGGGCGCCCCCCGGCGCGAGCTGGGCGGCGAGCCGGGCCAGCACGTCCGACTTGGTCGGCGCGTCGAAGTAGATCAGCACGTTGCGGCAGTAGATCACGTCGAACTGGCCGAGGGACGTGAAGCTGTGCAGCAGGTTGAGCTGACGGTAATCCACCATGGAGCGCAGGCTCTGGGCGATCTGCCACTGCTCGCCGATCTGGGTGAAGTACTTGATCAGCCACTGCACCGGCAGGCCGCGCTGCACCTCGAAGTGGCTGTAGAGGCCGAGCTTGGCCTTCTCGATCACCTCGGTGGACAGGTCGGTGGCCACGATCTCGACCTGCCACCCGGCGAGCTTGGGCCCGGCCTCCTGCAGCAGCATGGCCAGGGAATAGGGCTCCTGGCCGGTGGACGCCGCCGCGCACCAGATCCGCAGCCGGCGCTTGCTGGCGTTGCGCGCCAGCGCCTCCGGCAGGATCGTGTCGCGGAACAGGTCGAACGGGATGCGGTCGCGGAAGAAGAAGGTCTCGTTCGTGGTCATCGCCTCGACCACGGCGCGCTCGATCGCCCCGTCCTGGCCGAGCTTGAGCGCGCCGATCAGGTCGCCCAGGGCGGCGAGATTGAAGCGGCGGCAGACCGGGGTCAGCCGGCTCTCGACGAGGTAGCGCTTCTCCGCGGTCAGCGCGAGGCCGGAGCGCTGCTTGAGGAAGGTGCGCAGGTATTCGAACTCGAGCTCGGTCATGACGGCTGCCCCGTGATCAGGGCGCGCAGCGCCGTCGCGAGTTCGGGGAGTGGCAGCACGGCCTCGGCGAGGCCGGCCCGGGCGACGCTGCCGGGCATGCCCCAGACGGTGCTGGTCGCCTCGTCCTGGGCGAGGACCGGGCCGCCCGCATCGGTGAGCGCGCGGGCGCCGTTGGTGCCGTCCGAGCCCATGCCGGTGAGGATCACCGTCGCGGTGGCGGCGCCGAACACCACGGCCGCATCCTTGAACAGCACGTCCACGGCGGGGCGGCAGAAATTCACCGGCGGCCCGTCGGTGAGGCGGATCGTTGGCCCGTTGGGCCCGGCCACCAGCCCCATATGGCGCCCGCCCGGCGCCACGTAGATCCGGCCCGCCTCCAGGCGCTCGTCGGCCTTGCCCTCGGCGGCGCGCAGCCCGGTGCGGGTGGAGAGGTGCTCGGCGAACACGGCGGTGAAGATCGGCGGCATGTGCTGCACGATCAGCACCGGCACGCGGCGCAGGGCGGCGGCGCCGATCCCCTCCAGCATCTCGCCCACCGCGCGGGGCCCGCCGGTCGAGGAGCCGATCAGCAGGGCACGGGGCTGGGTCCGGTTGCGGACCTTCGGCCGGAGGGTGAACGGGGTGGGCGGCCGCGGTGAAGGCGCGGCGGGCGCCAGCGCGGGGGCCGCGTGGGCGGGGGCCGGTGCGGTCCCCGGGGCGCCGGCCGGACGCCGGGCGCGAGCCCGGGCGGCGCCGAACACCCGCACCCGCTCGATCAGCTCGACCCGGAAGGTCTCCGAGGTGGTGACGCCGCGGTTGCTCTCGGGCTTGGCGAGGTAGTCCACGGCCCCGAGCGCGAGGCATTTCAGGGAGATGTCGGCGTTCCGCGTGGTCAGCGTCGACATCATCACGACTTGGAGATTCGGGCTCATCGCGAGCATGCGCGGCAGCGCCGTCGTGCCGTCGAGCTCCGGCATCTCGATGTCGAGCAGCACGACGTCCGGATCGTGCTTGGCCATCATCTCCAGGGCGATGCGGCCGTTGGAGGCGGTGCCGGCGACCTCGAACCCGGCCTCGGTGATCCAGCGGGCGACGAGGCCGCGCACGACGGCGGAATCATCGGCGATCAGCACCCGGATCGGAGCCGCGGCGGAGGTCGTGGATTGCGCAGGCGGACTGCGGAGTGGGACGACCGCGGGGCTCAGGGCCATGATGATTGCCTCGGGTACTGGGTCTTGGATGATGTCGGCGTCGAAGTCAGGCGGCGTCGGCGACGAGGCCGACCTGTTCGAGCTTGGCCGCGAGGATATCGCGATCGAAGGGCTTCATGATGTATTCGTCGGCCCCGGCCCGGAGGGCCCGGGCGATCGCCCCGACATCATTCTCGGTGGTGCAGAACAGGACCTTCGGCGTCGTCCCCCCCTCGCTCCGCCTGAGCGCCTGGAGGAAGGTGTAGCCGTCCATGTTCGGCATGTTCCAATCGAGCAGGATCGCGTCCGGCATGCTGGCGGCGCAGACTTCGAGGGCGGCGCTGCCGTCCTCCGCCTCGCTCACATTCATGCCCAGGGCCTCGATGATCCGCCGCGCGACCTTCCGGATCACCGCGGAATCGTCGACCACCAGGCAGGTCGTCTCGTGTGGCGCTTTCATCCCTCCTCTCCTTACGCCGCCTTCGCGCCGGCAGCGCTGAAGCCGAGGAGCGCGTCCACGTCGAGGATCACCAGGAGGCGACCGTCGAGGCGGTGGACGCAGGTGGCGAGGTTGCGCCAGCGCGGATCCAGGTTGATCGGGACCGCCTCGCGGCTGTCGGTGCCGAGCTTCAGCACCTCGCCGACGCCGTCGACCACGAGCGCGAAGGTCTCGCCGCCCTGCTCGAGGCCGATCGCCATCTTGGGATTGGCCTTGTCGTCCTGGGTCTCGGCGTCGGGCATGCCCAGGCGCCGGCGCAGGCACACGGCGGTGACCACGCGTCCGCGCAGGTTGAGCAGGCCGACGATCTCGGACGGCGCCAGGGGCACCGGCGTCACGCCCGAGGGGACGAACACGTCGTGGACCCGCTCGATCGCCAGGCCGAACAGGGTGTCGCCCACGAAGACGGTGACGTAGTCGTCGGTTGGGCCGGTCTCGGCGCCGTTGGCATTGGCAGCCTGCATCAGAACTCTCCGGATTCGATCGTCGTATGGCGGGCTGAGCCGGGATCAGGCGGCTTGGGAGACGGCGGTGGGGTTGATCTCGGCCAGGGCCGCGATCAGACCGCTGCGGTCGAACTTGGCCACGAGGTCGGTGATCGCCAGGGACCGGGCCCGCTCCACCGCGTCGGCGCCCACCGTCCCGGTGAGGCCGATCACCGGCAGGCCGGCGACCCGCGGCTCGCCGCTGCGCATGGCGGCGACGAGATCGAAGCCGCTGCGGCCGGGCATTTCCAGGTCGGTGACCACAACCTCGATCCGAGGATCCGACTGGAGGATCGACAGGGCGGCATCGGTGCTCGCCGCCGTGACCACCTGGTAGCCCGCGGCCTTCAGCACCGGGCTCAGCATGTCGCGGAAGAAGGCCGAGTCGTCGACCAGCAGCAGGGTCGAGACCTGCTCCGCCCGCTTCGGGCCGCGGGCCCAGTCGTCGTAGGCGAGCGGCAGGAAGTGGGCGATGTTGATGATGTCGGTGGCGCGGCCGCGCAGCACCGCCGAGCCGATCAGGTCCGAACGGTCGGCCGCGATCTCGATGTCCAGGCGCTCCTCGACGATGTCGACGATCTCGTCGACCACGAGGCCCATCGCCCGCTCGCCGTCGGAGAACACCACCAGGGCCTGCGTGCCTTCCGAGCGGATCGTGATCGCCGGATCGGCCGGGACCAGCGGCATCAGCCGGCCGCGGTACTGGATCAGCGGGCGGCCGCCGAGCCACTCGACCTTGTCGCACTCGATCTCCTCGAGGCGCGTGACCAGGGAGAGCGGCACCGCCTTGAAGCTGCCCTGGCCGCCCTTGAACACCAGCAGGGTGGTCTTGGTATCGCCCATCTCGGATGCCTCCGCCTCGGCATCGGAATCCGCGTGGCCGCTGCTGCCCTGGACCCCCTGGGCGACCTGCCGGGCCACGCCGTTGGGATCGATGATCAGCACCACGGCGCCGTCGCCGAGGATCGTGTTGCCGGCAAACATCGGGATGTGCCGGAGCTTCGCCGACATCGGCTTCACGACGATTTCCTCCGTGTGGAAGACCTCGTCGACCAGGATGCCGAAGCGCTCGCGCCCGACCTGGGCCACGACCACGAAGCCCGCCTGGGCCGTCTCGTCGCCCTGGCCGCCCGACTGCCCGAGCAGGCCGGTGAGCGAGACGATCGGCAGCAGCCGCTCGCGCAGGCGCAGCACCGGCGAGCCGTTGATGCGCTCGACCCGCTGGGCCCCGGCATCGACCCGGACCAGCTCGAGCACGGCCACCTGCGGCAGGGCGAAGCGATGCTCGCCGGCGCGCACGATCAGGGCGGCCACGATCGCCAGCGTCAGCGGGATCTTGATGGTGAAGGTGGTGCCACGGCCCGCCGTGGTGGCGATGTCGATGATGCCGCCGATGGTCTCGATGTTGGTCTTGACCACGTCCATGCCGACGCCGCGGCCCGACACCGACGTGACCGCCGCCGCGGTCGAGAACCCGGCGTCGAAGATGAACTTCGCGACCTGCGCGTCGGTCATCCGCTCGACATCGGCCTGGGCCGCCAGCCCGCGCTCCACCGCCTTCTTGCGGATCGCCGCGAGGTCGAGACCCTTGCCGTCGTCGGCGATCTCGATCGTGATCGTGCCGCCCTCGTGATAGGCAGCGAGACGGATCGTGCCGCGGGCCGGCTTGCCCGCCGCGATGCGCCCGGCGGTCGATTCGAGGCCGTGATCGGCCGAGTTGCGGACCATATGGGTCAGCGGGTCCTTGATCACCTCAAGGACCTGCCGGTCGAGCTCGGTCTCGGCGCCGACCATCACGAGGTCGATCTGCTTGCCGAGTTCGGCCGAGAGGTCGCGCACGACGCGCGGCAACTTCTGCCAGGCGCTGCCGATCGGCTGCATGCGCGTCTTCATGACGCCTTCCTGCAGCTCGGCCGTGACGTGGGACAGGCGCTGGAGCGGGACCTTGTAGCTCGAATCCTCGTGCCGGCGGGCGATCTCGAGGAGCTGGTTGCGGGTCAGCACCAGCTCCGAGACCATGGTCATCAGGTGCTCGAGCGTATCCACGTTCACGCGGATCGTCTGGATCTTGCTCCCGGCCGCCGTGGTCTCCGTGGCCACCACGGCCTCGGTGTCGCCCGCGGGCTCGGCCCTGGCGGACTCGGCCTCGGCCGGCTCGGCTTTCGGGGCCGCCGGCTTGGGCTCCACGGCCTTGGGCGCCGCCGGCTTGGGGGCTTCGGCCTTGGGGGCTTCAACCTTGGGAGCCTCGGCCTTCGGCGCCTCGACGGGGGCCGAAACCGGCGCCGCGAAGTCAGCCTCGCCCGGGCCCGGGGCCGCCAGGAAGGCCGCCTCCAGCTCGTCCAGGGTCACCTCACCGGGCTTCAATTCGCGCGAGACCGGGTCCGGCAGCACCGGCTCGGGCGCCGGGGCGGGCGCGGCCTGGGGCTCAGGCTCGGCCGACGCCAGGCGATCCAGCTCGGAGATGAGATCGTCGTCGGACCCCGCCGGCTCGGTGCCGGTGGCCTCGAGATCGGCCAGGATCGCCTTGAGCCGGTCCAGGGTCGAGAGAATCACCGTGACCGATTCGGAGGTGGCGGGCAGGCCGTCCCGGAAGCGGCCCATCAAGGTCTCGGCGGCATGCGCCAAGGCTTCGAGGCGCGGCAGGCCGAGAAACCCGCAGGTTCCTTTGATCGTATGGACGAGGCGAAAGATGTTCCGCAGAATCGTCTGGTTATTCGGATCCTGTTCGAACCGAACCAGTTCAGCATCGACCGTGTCGAGGTGCTCCCCGCTCTCGGTCAGGAACTCACGAAGCAGGTCGTCCATAGGCGATACTCGTTACACGGAGAGGCTCTCGCGCAACGTACTTACTCAAGCCGGGTTAGGGAAGCGTTTCGATCCCCTCCCCACCCCATGCTTTTCCAGTTTTTTACGCCAGCGCGGTATCGGAAGCTTCGTCACCAGCCTCCGTGGGTGCCGCGATCACTGTCGGCGAGGCCGTGATCGTCACTTCATCACCTTCGATGGCGAATCGCACATCCATGGCGGCGGCCCGCGCCACGAGGCCGGCATAGAACGGCAGGATGCCGTGGGCGTCGACGGTGCCGCTCTCCGGGCTGCCGGCCATCAGCTCCTCGACATGGGGCGGGATGCGGGCATGCGAGCCCTTGGCGGTGAGCACGAGGGTCGGCGCCTCGCCGTCGCCCGAGACGGTGACGTCGATCAGACCGCCCCGCGGGATCGCCGAGGTGGCGATCATCACGAGGTTCAGGAGCAGCTTCACCTTGTTCTTAGGGAACAGGGCCTGCGGCGCGCTCCAGGCGAGCTTGGTCTTCTCGTCGCTGAACATGCCCTTGGCCACGCTCTCGGCGTCGGCGAGGTCGATCGAGGCGCCGGCCGATCCGGCCGCACCGAAGGCGATCCGGGCGAATTTCAGCCGGGCCGAGGCCTGGCGGGCGCTCTTGCCGATCAGTTCGAGGGCGAAGGTGCGCATCGACTCGTCATCGTCGTCCTCCAGCACCTCCAGCCCGTTCACGATCGCGCCGACGGGGCTGATCACGTCGTGGCAGACGCGGGAGCAGAGCAGGGCGGCGAGGTCGAGGCCGTCGAGATTCAGGCGGGGTGCGTTCGGGGAGGACATGGTGCGCTCCGGGCGGGCGGATCTGGAGGTCGAACAATCTGCGGGCCGGCCCGTCGCTTCGGAGCCGCCGATCCTTGGCCGCCCGACATGGCGGTCGAGTCCCCGCGAAGCATTCCGCGCGGCCCGCCGGTCGGGCCGGGGGCAATGGACCGGTCCGCACGGATAGACGCCACGTTCGGCTTTGAAAAGCGTTACCGGCCGGCACCGGTGCCGGCCGCGCCGGGATCGGGTACGGTGCCGACCAACGCGGATCGGCCACGATGCGGACCGCGAGCAGTCCCGGGGTCGCGCCCGTTCGGGCCCGGCTCGAGCCAGGGAGGAATCGGCGTGACACGCGAGACCGCCGGCCGAACCACGGCCTCTAAAGCCCCGGCGCCTCCCGGCGCGGCCGCCGGCCGGCCCCCGGCATCCCCACGCAGCCAACCACGCTGAGGCGGCACCCCATGCAGCCCGAACCCCCATTGTCCGAGAGCCTGCGGCCCAGCCTGCAACCCGCCGACCCCGATGCGGCCGGCGCGCGCCTCGCCGAGATCGAGCCGGCCTTCCCGGCCGGTTTCCTCACCCCGGCCTGCCGCACCCTGCTGCTCGGGCTGGCCGACCATTCGCCGTTCCTCTGGCAGGCCGTCACCCGCGCGCCGGAGCGCCTCGTCGCGCTGATGGGACAGCCGCCGGAGGCCGCCAGCCGGGCGATCATCGCGCGGCAGCGCGCCGTCGGGGGCGCCTGCGGCGAGAATCCCGACCTCGCGGAGGTCGCCCGCCGACTCCGCCGCAACCGGGAGGAGCATGCCCTCCTGGTGGCGCTGGCCGATCTCGGCGGCTGCTGGGATCTCGACGCAGTCGTCCAGGCCCTGTCCGCCTTCGCCGACGCGTCGGTGAGCGCGGCCACCGACGCGCTGCTCCGGCAAGGCATGGCGGCCGGACGGTTCCGAGCGCAGGACCCGGAGGCGCCGCAGGTCGGCTCCGGGCTGGTCGTCCTGGCGCTCGGCAAGCATGGCGGGGCCGAGCTGAACTATTCCAGCGACATCGACCTCATCGTCTTCTACGAGGCCGAGCGCGCCGCGGCCGCCACCGGCGGGGACCCCAAGGCGTTCTTCGTCAAGCTGGCGCAGGGCCTGGTGAAGCTCCTGTCCGAGCGCACCGCCGACGGCTACGTCCACCGCATCGACTACCGGCTGCGCCCGGATCCGGGCTCCACGGCGGTGGCGCTCTCCACCGGCTTCGCCTTCGACTACTACCAGACGCTGGGCCAGAACTGGGAGCGCGCCGCCTTCATCAAGGCCCGGCCGATCGCCGGCGACATCCCGGCCGGCGCGGCGTTCCTGGCCGATCTGGCGCCGTTCATCTGGCGCCGGCACTTCGACTTCGCCGCCATCGCCGAGATCCACGCGATGAAGCGGCAGATCCACATGGTCCGCGGCCACGACACGATCACGGTGGCCGGCCACGACATCAAGATCGGCCGCGGCGGCATCCGGGAGATCGAGTTCTTCGTCCAGACCCAGCAGCTCGTGTTCGGCGGCCGCAAGCCCGCCTTGCGGGGGCGCCGGACCGTCGAGATGCTGGGCCGTCTCGTCGAGGAGGGCTGGATCGACGCCCAGGCGCGCGACGAGCTCACGGCGGCCTACGGGTTCCTGCGCACCCTCGAGCACCGGATCCAGATGATCCGCGACGAGCAGACCCAGCGGCTGCCGACCGGGGATGCGGCGCTCGACGCGCTGGCGCGGTTCGCGGGGTTCGACACGCGGGGGGATTTCGAGACGGCGCTGCTGCACCATGCCGGCCGCGTCCAGGCGCACTATGCCCTGCTGTTCGAGACCGCGCCGGGGGACGGCGCCCCGGAGGACAGCCTCGTCTTCGGCGAGAGCGAGCCCGACCCCGCCACCCTGGAGGCCCTGGCGGCGTTCGGGTTCCGCGATCCCCGGCTCGCCTGGGAGACCGTGCAGGGCTGGCATGTCGGCCGCCGTCCGGCGCTCCAGACCGGCCGGGCGCGGGAGATCCTGGCCGAGCTGCTGCCGAGCCTCCTGCGGGCGCTCGGCGGGACCGCCGATCCGGACGCGGCCTTGCTCACCCTCGACCGGGCCTTCGCCCGGATGCCCGCGGTGGCGGAGCTCCTGGCCATCCTGCGCTCGCACGAGCGCCTGCGCCTCCTGTTCGCCGACATCCTGGGGACCTCGCCCCATCTCGCCGACACGGTCAGCCTCAGCCCCCACGTCCTCGACACGTTGCTCGACCCCGATTTCGTGGCGCCGGCGCCGGGCCCCGATCAGGTGCGCGACCAGTACCGGGCGCTGGTCGGGCAGCCGGCGAGCCACGAGGAGTTTCTGGATCGCTGCCGGGACGCCACCCGGCAGATGGCCTTCGTCACCGGCGCGCGGCTCCTGTCCGGCCTGATCACGCCGCATCAGGCCGGGGAGGCCTATTCGGCCCTCGCGGAGGCCACGGTCGCGCTGAACCTCGAAGCGGAGCAGCGGCGGTTCGCCCAGGACCACGGCGCCGTGCCCAAGGGCCGGTGCTGCGTCCTGGCCCTCGGGCGGCTCGGATCCCGGCAGCTCAGCGCGGTCTCCGACCTCGATCTGGTCTTCCTGTACGATTTCGATCCGGACGACCGGATGACCGACGGCCCGCGCCCGCTCGACGCGGTCGTGGCCTATAACCGCCTGGCGCAGCGCCTCTACGCGGCGCTCACCACCGCGACGCGCCGCGGACGGCTCTACGCGGTCGACCTGCGCCTGCGGCCCTACGGCAGCCACAGCCCGCCCGCCGTGCAGCTCAACGGCTTCGTCACGTATCAGCGCGAGGCGGCCGAGCCCTGGGAGCACATGGCCCTCACCCGGGCCCGGGTGGTGGCGGGCGATCCCGCGCTCGGGGCGGCGGTCATGGCGGCGATCGCCGAGACCGTCGGGCAGCCGCGCGATCCCGCGCAGGTCTGTGCCTCGGCCGGAGAGATGCGCAGGCTCGTCGCCGAGGAGCGCGGCCATGCCGGTCCCTACGACCTCAAGCTCGCCCCCGGCGGCCTGTTCGACCTCGACTTCCTGGCCCAATCCATCGTGCTGAGCGCCCCGCGGATCCAGACCGACGGCATCGGCCTCTCAGGCGAGACGGTGCTCCGGCTGGCCGGAGAGCGCGGTATCCTGGCCGCCGCCATCGCCGAGCCCCTGGCCGAGACCTACGCGTTCCTCGACGCGGTCTACCAGTGGCAGCGGCTGGTGATGGCCGATCCCGGCTCCACCCCCTCGGACAGCGCAGCTCGGCAGATCGCCAAGGCGGTGGGCCTGCCGGATGCCCGCAGCCTCGCGGCCGAACTGCATCGCCACCGCCGCCGGACCTGCGCGCTGCTCGCCCGGATCAAGCGGACGGTGATCGGGGCATCGACGCGGTAGCGGGCGTCGGACCCGGCTCCACGCGGCAGGCCGTCCGCGATCGAGCCCCCGCAACGGAACCGGTCCCCGGCCCGACATGTCGACAAGCCCGACCCGCTCGGGCATGCAGGCGGGTATGGGAGGCGACATGATAAGCGCGGCGATGTTTTCGGGGCCTGAGCGCGAGCGGATCGCCGCGGCGCTCGCCGAGATCGCCTGCGCCGCCGGAGAGGTGCTGCGCCGCTATCATCGCGGTCCCTGCCCGCACGCCCTGAAGGCGGACGGCTCGCCGTCGAGCGCCGCCGATATCGAGGCCGAGGCGCTGATCGTCGCCGCGCTCGCCGCGCGCTTTCCCGGCATTGCCGTCATCGCCGAGGAGAGCGCCGCAGCCGACGAACTGGCGGCGCGGCCGTCGCAGCACTTCTTCCTGGTCGATCCCCTGGACGGCACCCGCGACTTCCTGGCCGGGACGCCGGATTACTCGGTCAACATCGCCCTGGTGGCGGGCGACCGGCCGGTGGCGGCCGCGCTCGTGGCCCCGGGCCTGGGCCGGGCCTGGTGGGCGGGCGATGCCACCGTCGAGGCTTCCGTGATCGAGGGGCACCCGGGCGCGGGCCGGCCGGTGCGGGCCCGCCCGGCGCCGCCGAGCGGCCTCGTGGCCCTGGGGAGCCGGCGGCACGGCGACCCCGAGACCGCCCTCTGCCTCGCCGCCCTGCCCGTGTCGGAAACCCGCCGATCCGGCTCGGCGCTCAAGTTCGGATTGATCGCCGCCGGCGAGGCGGATGTCTACATCCGCTGCGGACCGACCATGGAATGGGACACGGCGGCCGGCGACCATATCCTGGCGGCGGCCGGGGGCTGCGTCGTGATCCCGGGCGGCGGCCCGATCCTGTACGGGCGCTACCGCGCCGGCTACCGCAACGGGCCGTTCGCGGCCCTGGGCGATCCAGAGCTGGCCGCCGGCCTCGCTCTGCCCGCCCCCCGCGGAACCGGCGGCGGGCCGGAGCAGCCTCTCACCGCGGCGCATCGCTGAACGGCACATCCAGCTGGTCCTGCAAGCCGGGCCAGGCCGCCTCCGCCTGCCGGACCAGCTCGGGGTCCGCCAGGAACCGGGCGCGCCGCGCGGCATCCCGGAACAGGTAGAGGCGCTCGTCGATCACCGCGAAGACCAGGGGGTCGGCATCGACCAGGCGGCCGTCCAGGATCCCGGCGGCGTCGAAGCCACCGAGCCGCGGGGCATAGACCTCCGGGTTGCCCTGAAAGGCGGCGCGGTCGGCGCCGCTGGCGAAGCGCCAGACCCGGCCGCCCCAGGACAGCTCGAACCGCGCGGCGCCGGCCCGCGGGCCCTCCTTCAGGAAGTAGCTGACCGGGTCGAAGCCCTTCAGCGCCAGCAGCTCGATCGTGGTCACGCCCGGCTCGGCCGCCGGCACGCCGGCCGCCATCAGGATCGCGGCAAGCGCCAAGGCGGGGCCCATGACAGCACGCAAGCGCGATCGCGGCGCGAGATGGCGCCGGGTCCTGTCACGCCGCGCCCGCGTCGGGGCCGGGGCGGCGTCAGGGCGCGTTAACCACATCTTGCGGTTTCCCTCAGAAGCTGGTCCGACATAGCGGTCCGCGCCGTCCCGGATGGCGGGTCCGTCCTCAGGCCGATCCCGGTCGCAGGTGCGGCCGAGGCCGGCCCTTTGGCGCGGCGGCAGGGATCCACCGCGGAACCGTAAGAGCATCGTCCCGAAAGCAGGACACCGGCTTTCGGAAAAAGACGATGCGGAGTCAAAGACCGACGGCATCGGCCCGGATCCGATGCGGTCGTCGAACCGGGTGAGGAGGCAACGATGACGGCACGAGACGAGCGCGGCACCCACCGCCGCCACCTGCTCCGCGCGGGCCTCGGCCTGGCGCTCGGCACGCCGCTGGCGGGCCTCGCCGGGGTCGGCGCTGCGCTGGCGCGCGGCGAGGACACGGACACGCCCGAGACATTCCGCCCCGGCGAGATCGTCGAATCGGGCCACCGCTTCTTCGGCTCGGTCTCGCGCGGCCTGGCGCTCACCGTCGAGGAGGCGGGGCGGCGCTGGGGCGAGCCGAACGGCTACATCCTCGGGCAGGAGGGCGGAGGCGCGGTGGTGGCCGGCGTCCGCTACGGCGAGGGCACGCTCTACACCCGCAATGCCGGCCAGCGGCGCGTCTATTGGCAGGGGCCGTCGCTCGGCTTCGACGTCGGCGGCGACGGCGCGCGCACCATGATGCTGGTCTACAACCTGCCGAACGTGCGCGAGCTGTTCCGGCGCTTCGGCGGGGTCGACGGCTCGGCCTATCTGGTCGGCGGCTTCGGCATGACCGCGGTGGTGAGCGACCGCATCATCGTGGTGCCGATCCGCAGCGGCGTCGGCGCACGGCTCGGCATCAATGTCGGCTATCTCAAGTTCACCCGGGAGGCGACCTGGAACCCGTTCTAATTGATGAGCGTAGCTTGATTTCGCCCTGGCGACCGACCTGGGTTAGACTGACACTGGGCCGGGCTTTCCGGCCGCATGCGCGGGCTGCTCCCTCGTGATCGAAACGGTGATGATTTTCGCGCTGGGCTTCCTGGCGGCGAGCCTGTGCGGCCTCCTGCTGCTCCCGGCGCTCAACGCGCGCGCGGCCCGTCTGGCGCGGCGACGTGCGGAGGCGCGGCTGCCGCTGTCGCCGGCCGAGATCGCCGCGGAGCGGGATTTCCTGCGCGCGCAATTCGCCGTGCAGCAGCGCCGTCTGGAGCGTCGGGTCGAGACTGTGCAGGCCAAGCGCCACGCCGACCTCGCCGCGATCGGCGCCGGTGCCATGCGGGCTGCGGCCCTGGCCCGCGACGTCGCCGCGCGGGATGCCGAGATCGCGCAGGCCCAGGCCAAGACCCGTGAGCTCGAAGCGGAACTGAGCAGCGCCCGCGAGGACGGCACCGCGAGCTTCGCCACGTTGCGCGCCCTCGAGGAGGCGCATGCCGACCTGCTCGACAGCCTTCTGGCGATTCGGCAGGGCCGCGGCGCCGACCGGCCCCAAGCTGAGGATTCCAACGCTTTGGCGGCCGAGCGCGACGATCTGCGCGCCAGCCTGAAGGCCGCCGAGGAGGCCCTGGCCCAGAACCTGGCGGATCGCCAGGGCGGCGTCGAGCGCGAGAACGCCGACCTGCGCCGGCGGATCACCGAGGTGGCCGACGCCCTGACCGGCCAGGACCGGATGCCCCGGGCGGCATTCCCGGCTCCGCAACCCGAGCGCGTCTGACCGGGCTGCCAGGACGGATCCTCACCGAGAAACGTTCGTCGGTTGCCTTGTTTCGACCATGCAAAGGCATCATCGCAACCGGGACTTATCCCGACATTCCTGACTCCGAGAGATGGTACGTATCCCCATGCGCCTGAAGCCAATCCTTCTCGCCGTCGCGGCGGCCGCCGCCCTGACGCTCCCGGCTGCGGCGCAGCAGTCGAAGCGCGGCAACGAGACCCTGAAGAAGTACTGCACCGGCGACTACCTGACCTATTGCGGCAACCTCGCCCCCGACGATCCGGCCACCGACGCCTGCTTCCAGAAGAACTGGAAGAAGCTCAGCGAGAATTGCCGTCGGGCGATCGACGCCTACGAGGCGCAGCAGCAGCAGGACGCCCCCGGCAAGGGCAAGCAGGGCGCGCAGGGCACCCGCGAGCAGCGCGGCTGAGGCGCGCAGCCTCGCGGCCGGACCTGGTGAAGCGAGGCCGGGAGGCGTGTGGCGGCTGCGCGCTCGCGCACGCGCCCGGCAACCGCTAAGGTGAGGCTCCCCGCCGGCCTCGAGCGCCGGCGCCGAGCCCGCCGGACCCTCGCGCGATGTTGTCGTCTCCCGCCCTGAAGCTCCTGGCCGCGTCCGGCCTCGTCGCCGTCGCGGTCTCCGCCTGCGGACGCCGCGGCTCCCTCGAGCCGCCTCAGACCTCGGCCCCGGCCGCGCAGACATCGACCGACTCGGTCAACGGCCGCCGGACCCTGCCGGTCTCCGTCGGGCTGGGCGGCGGCGCCGCCGAGCCGACGCCCGCCGGCGTGCAGGCCGGCGACGAAGTCGCCATCGCGGCGATTCCCCCGGGCGGCACGGGCGCCCCGGTCGAGACCAGCCGCGGCGCCAAGCGCGGCTATCGGATCCCCAAGGAGCCTTTCATTCTCGATCCGCTGCTGTAGACGGCGGGGGCCGGAGCATCGCTCCGCGCCTGCGCCGTTCCGCGCCCCTCCGCGATGGGCGCCCGACAGCGGGCGGCCGGGATGTTTCACGGGAAACACCCGCGCTCCGGCGCGCAGGAGAGACACGGCCGAGATGCACCATTTCCACTATCGCGACGGCCGCCTGCAGGCCGAGGACGTCGACCTGACGGGCCTCGCCGCGGAGGTCGGCACGCCGTTCTACTGCTACAGCACCGCCACCCTGGAGCGGCATTACCGGGTATTCGCCGAGGCCTTCGCGGGCGACGACGCGCTGGTCTGCTTCGCCATGAAGGCGAACGCGAATCAGGCCGTGCTGCGGACGCTCGCGGCCCAGGGCGCCGGTATGGACATCGTCTCGGGCGGCGAGCTGCACCGGGCACTCGCGGCCGGGGTCGATCCCGCCAAGATCGTCTTCTCCGGCGTCGGCAAGACCCGGGACGAGATGGTCGCCGCGCTCCGGGCCGGCATCTTCTGCTTCAACGTCGAGAGCGAGCCGGAACTGGCCCAGCTCTCCGAGACGGCGACCGGCCTTGGCCTGACGGCACCGGTCTCGGTGCGGGTCAACCCGGACGTGGATGCCGGCACCCACGCCAAGATCTCCACGGGCAAGTACGAGAACAAGTTCGGCATCCCGATCACCCGGGCCCCGGAGGTCTACGCCGCGGCCGCCGCCCTGCCGGGGATCGCGGTCCACGGCGTCGACATGCATATCGGCAGCCAGATCACCGACCTGGCGCCCTTCGCCAGCGCCGCCCGGCTCCTCGCCGACCTCGCCCGGCAGCTCCTGGCCGCGGGCCATCCCCTGCAGCACATCGATTTCGGCGGCGGCCTCGGCATCCCGTACCGGGACGACAACGCCCCGCCGCCCGACCCCGCCGCCCTGGCCGCGACCCTGCGGCCGCATTTCGCGCCGCTGGGCCTGCGCCCGGTCTTCGAGATCGGCCGGATGATCTGCGGCAATGCCGGAATCCTGGTGACCCGGGTGCTGTACGTGAAGCATTCGGAGGGCCGAACCTTCGTGATCGTCGACGCCGCGATGAACGACCTGATCCGCCCGACCCTGTACGAGGCGTATCACGGCCTGCGCCCGGTGGCCGAGCCGGGGCCGGACACGCCCCGGATGGTCGCCGACGTGGTCGGCCCGGTCTGCGAGAGCGGCGACTACCTCGCCCTCAACCGCGAGATGCCGGCGGTGAAGGCCGGCGACCTGATCGCCGTGATGAGCGCGGGCGCCTACGGGGCGGTCCAGGCCTGCACCTACAACACCCGCCCCCTGGTGCCGGAGGTGCTGGTGCGGGGCGACCGGGCGGCTGTGGTGCGCCCGCGGGTGGGTGTCGCGGATCTCATCGCCCTCGACCGGGTGCCGGACTGGCTGGCGTGACCGACGCGGCGATGGACGCCCCGGCGAGCGACGTGGCGCCGCTGCCCCTGTCGATCTTCATCATCGCCCGGAACGAGGCCGATCGGATCGGCGCGACGATCCGGGCGGTGCGCGACCTGACCGACGACCTCGTGGTGGTCGATTCCGGCTCCACGGACGGTACCCAGGCGCTCGCGGCCTCCCTCGGCGCCCGGGTGATCCACAATCCCTGGCCGGGCTACGGCCCGCAGAAGCGCTTCGCCGAGGAGCAGTGCCGGCACGTCTGGCTCCTGAACCTCGACGCCGACGAGGTCGTCCCAACCGCGCTCGCCGCCGAGATCCGCGCCCTGTTCGCCGCCGGCGAGCCGAGCCGGCCGGCCTGGCGGATCGGCATCGCCGAGGTGTTTCCCGGCGAGGGCCGGCCCCATCCCTGGGCCTACACGCTCACGCCGGTGCGGCTCTATCGCAAGGACCGGGGCCGCTACGCCCCCTCCCCGGTCCACGACCGGGTCGCCCTGGAGCCTGGGGTGAAGCCCGGCCGCCTCCGGGGGGTGATCCACCATTTCTCGGTGCGCTCCCTGGGCGACCAGCTCGACAAGCTCAACCGCTATTCCGACCAGCAGGCCGACGACCTCGAGGCCCGGGGCGTGGTGATTCCGACCTGGCGGGTCTTCGTCGAGCTGCCGGGCAATTTCCTCAAGGCCTATCTCGGCCGACGCCACGTCCTGCGCGGCACCTACGGCTTCCTGACGGCCATGAACTACGCCATGTCGCGGCATCTGCGCATCGCCAAGCACTACGAACGCCGCCGCCGCACAACGACCAGCCCGGATCGGGTTGACCCGCCCGATCCGACCTTCTAGAGCCAGAGCGCCGGAGACGTGGCCGAGCGGCTGAAGGCACTCGTTTGCTAAATGAGCATACCCCGAAAGGGGTATCGAGGGTTCGAATCCCTCCGTCTCCGCCAACTGGCTGTAGGCCGCCGAAATCGGCCGTCACTCCCAACTGCTTTCGCTGAACGGCACTCCCTTTGTCTGGGATGGTCGGCGCGCGGCTTGCAAGCTGCGCGTGCGGGCTGTGGCACGGGGACACCGAAAGCGGCCCTGTCCGCACCGGCGACGGAGCAGGACGGGCCTCATACTGCACCGATAGAGCGCGGACTGTGCCAGCGGGAGGGCCACGGGGCTCTGCGGCGCTGTTTCCATACACGAAGCTCGAGAGAGCCGCCTCTGGCGCAATTGAAGCCCCAACTTCGTGGCCCCGATTAAAGCCGATCCCCGCGATCGGCCCAGTCCACCCGCAGGAGCATGGGATGCCTGCGCAGACGTACGCAAATGCCGCCCGGCTTTAATCCGTCCCGCCGCGTGCGGGGCGGCACGGCGCGATGGCGTCGGGGACCCCATCTTGGTCTCGTACAAGAAGAAACCGGCCGGATTGACCGGCTTGTAGTTTGTAGGAGCTCAGTTTTATCCATGAAGACCCGTATCGCTGCCGCCGTCACCGCTTTTGTCCTTGGCGTCGCTCCGATCTCGTCGGCCATGGCCTCAGATGGTGCGCGCTGGACCGGCCTCGCACCCTATGACGTCGAGACCACCGGAGCGCTGGGGCTCGGCGTCCACGACGCGCCCATCTACGACCGCTGCCCGATGAGCTCGGCGGCGGAGGGCAATGCCGACCAGCAGACCCGCCCGGTGAAACAATACGGTCAGACCACCGGCGGCTATCGCTGCTGATCCGGCAGGCGACGCGTGCCCATGGCTCTCAAGGCCCTCTCCTACGCGATGATCGGCGTCTTCGTCGGCGGTCTCCTGATGACCCTGTTCGGTTCGGCGAGCATGCTGCTGGGCCTGTAGCCGAGCGGCCCGGGCTGTCGCGCGGACCGATCTGATCGACCTGCGGCGGGGTGCGAGCCCCGCCGCTTTTTCATGGGCTGCCGAAACCACAGCACGATCGTGCCGCGTCACGTTCACCATCAGGTTGATGAACGGCCGAGCCGGAAGGGGTTCAGGGCCGGGGTTGCATCCTCCTGGCATCCGGTCCGGCCAGCGCGGGCCGACGGTTTCAGGAGTTGGTGTCATGATGCGCTTCAAGACGCTCGGGATGGCCGCGATCCTCGCCGCGGGGCTCGGCACCGCCACGGCGGCGAACGCGGCTCCGTTCGGCTACGGCCCCCTCGGCGGCACCGGGCTGATCGAGCGGGTGGCCGGCGGCTGCGGCCCGGGCTTTCACCCGAATCCGTGGGGCCATTGCCGGCCCAACGATCGCGGCTGGGGCTATGGCGGTCCCCGCGGCCCCTATGGCGGCCGCCCGGGTTACGGATACGGATATGGCGGCGGCTACGAGCGCGGCCCCGGGGGCTACGACGGCCCGCGCCGCTTCTACGGCGGCTGGTAGCCGGCATCGGGCATCGCGCGGCGGGGCCCGACATCGCCTTCTGAACCGGCCGGGCTCCCGGACGGTTCTCCCGCCGGAGGTTCCCATGTCCGATCTGTCCCAAGAGCCCAAGCGCGTGAATGTCGAGGATCCGAGTTCGGCCGCCTACTGGGCCCGGCGCCTCCAGGTGCCGGTCGAGGACGTGACCGCGGCCGTGCATGCGGTCGGTGATGAGCCGGCCGCCGTCGCGGCCCATCTCGACCGGCCGTGGCCCTACGACGGCAGCGGCATCGTCTAGCGCCGGCCCGCGCCGGCACCGAGCCGGCTTCCGGCGCGGCGGTGAACGCTTCGGACCGATGCCCCGCTCGTCGCGACCGTGCGAGCGGGGCACCGATCCGATCGTGTCGCAAGCACAACCCGGGGGCGCATCGACGCAGAATTATTACCTCAAAAGTAGTAATACTGTTCGAATGGCCCAGCTGATACGCAGTCTTTGCAGCTGGGTGCGCCGCAATAAGTGAGACATGCTCAGGCACGGGCGACGTGCAGGGCGTGATGTGATGATCGATGAATTCCCGGAGGACCAAGTCGGCAGTCCCGAGCCGGGCTCCGAACTGGCGCAGGAAGCCAACGGCGTCGCCTTTCTACTCGCCAGCGCGGCCTACCTGGCCCTCGCGGACGCTTATCTGCGTCGAGAGGGGCCACCCGGCCTGACGGTGATGGACGAGATCGAGGACAGGATCGAGGAGGCGCTCCAGAGCTTCGTCGCGGAGACCGCCTACCACGATGCGCGCCCCGACATCCTGGCGCACGCGACCGCCAAGATCCGCGCCCTGCTCGAGGCCGGACGCTCCATGTCGCCCGGCCCCGGATCGCTCCAGTGAAGCGTGCGGCAACCGGGTGCCGCATCGATCGGCTTCCGGGACGGCGCGCCACCTGACCCGGGAAGGGCACGGCGCGGGCGACAATGGCCCGGCCTTAAGGGCGGCTGGCGCCCCCTCGACGGATGCTACGGACGGGAGGCGGGCGCCTGGGGTGCCGGCTTCGGCTCGCCCGGTGCCTGCGGGGCCGGATCCTGGGGGAGTGGCTGGGTCTGCTGCGGCGCCGGGGCGGGTGCGGTCTGGTCGGTCTGCAGGGACTGGTTCGCCTTGGTCTGGATCTGGTCGGCGGTCTGCTGGCTGATGACGCCGTAGGACACGGCAGCCGCGAGGGCGACCGCGATGATCGCCCCGATGATCGTCTTCGTGAGCTTGGGCGGCATGGGGGCCCTCCTCTTGCGTGGCGATCGTGTCAGGCGGCTTCCCTGCGCGTGACGACCAGGGCCCAGATCGTCGCCGGGATCCAGCCGATGATCGTCAGGTGCAGGATGATGCAGAGGATGCCCTGGAAAATCTTACCCCGCAGGAACATGGCGAGCCATGGCGCGAGGAAGCAGATGAGGATCATGATCATGGTTGGAACGGCTCCTTGCCCCTGACATAGGCGGCCGGTCCCGTTCAGCTAGACCTTGGCGGACGGGCCCGCGACGCAGCCGGTCGGGCCGGGCCGTCCCGATATCGGGCACGCCCGGATCGCGACGTGGAAGCGCGCCGGGGCGGTCGGCGCCGGTCACCGACCAGGGGTCACCTACCAGGCATGGACGAGGTGGCCGCCGGCCAGAACGAGGACCGCCAGGGTCACGAGCGAGATCAGAACCTTCCGGCCCGCCTCCGCCGCGCGCCCCGCCGCGCGCGAGGGCCTGCGTCGGCCGTCCGGCGTCCTGAGGATGTGGATCTTCGGATCGGAGAGGTGCTGTGTCAGGCTCTCGGGCAGCGCGCGCTTCGATGCGCCAGACTTCGACCGAATCCTGCGCATTCGAGATCCCCAACCAAAACCGCTTCGCACCGGCCCCTCGTCCACGAGGCGGCGGGCCGCTATCCGAGGGTGACCGCACCGTCGACCGGGTTCACCGCGACAACGCGCGGCCCGCGGATATCGGGATCCCGCTGCTCCCACGCCGACAAGGCCGCGTTGGCGGCCTCGACGATCGCGCCCGGCGCGCCTCTGCCGATCTGGGGACGGATCGCCTCGACGAGCCGCGCCAGGATCGTCTGCTCCTCGAGCGGATGGGCGGGCATCGTCGCGCGCTGGCAGAAGGCGGCATAGACGTTCTCGGCGATCACACGGGCGACGCGATCGGCGTCCGGTGTATCCTGTGCCATCCATCCGTCTCCTGAGAGCGTGTTGCCGTCGGCGCCTGTTCTAGAGCGCGCGGTGCCGAAGGGGAGACCGGGTCGTCCCCAGCGGGGGCGCGACAGCGACGAGCGGCATGACGGATCGCGATCGGCGTCCGTCCAACTCACCGCCCTCACCCCGCGGCGCCTGTCGGCCCGGGGGCGGCGGATCGGCCCGGACGCCGTCGAGGCGGCCCGCTCAATCGTCGTCGAGATCGGCCGGCGAGCCGGGCGGCAGGGGGCCGTCGTCGATGACGCCGCGATCGCCATCGTTGAAGGGCGGCCCGTCGAAGCCGACGACGCCGTCGGGATTGTCCGGCGTCACGTTCGGATCGACCCGGCGGATGCCGTCGCGGCCCAGGCGCCGGTCGATCCGGTCCATCCGCTGGAGGTCGCGCTCGACCGGGACGTCCCGGGGATCCTGGGCCAGCGCCTCCGGCGAGACTGCAAGAGCCATCAAGGCGCCGAAAGCCAGGAGCCGCATGTCGGAGAGCCCTTCGTTCTGAGGTGCCCGGCAGGAAGCGTCGCCGATCGCCGGGCCGGGATCGGCCACGGCCCGTCGTCAGCGACTGTGCCGGCAATCGCTCGGCGGATCAACGCTAAGTGGTAGGCACACCCGGATCTCGTTCGGGATCCGAATCTTCCGAACTTGGGCGCCCCAACGTGCCGCCGTCTCTGATCCGACGATGAGGCTCCGTAGCCGGCTGTCAATCGACCGGGCAGCCCTCGGCCCGCTCCCGCCGGCGGCGCTCGGCGTTCTGCTGGGCCTGCTCCTGCCAGCTCTCCTCGGGCGGCGTCATCTCGGTCCGGCTGGTTGCGAGACCCAGGGCTGTCGAACCGCGCGCTCCCGCCGGCAGCGACCCCGTCGTGCGCGGGTCGTCGCAACCCAGGCGGGGCTCATCGCTCTCGGCCAGGGCCGGGGTCGCGCACACGATCAGGGTCGCGACGGTCGCCAGGAATCTGTTCATGCGTGCGGTCACAGGCTGCCGTCAAAATATCCGTTGGCGGCGGGCGGAGCGTCGGATCGCGGACACCGGCCTGGCGTATGGCGAAACGCTTAACGAAAAAGAGCCCGCCGCAGCTGGTGCCGAGCGGGCTCGAAGGGGTCGTCTTGGGAGGAGGCTTTACCTAGCCCAGTTGTGCTGCCGGGAGCATTGGCGATCCGGCATGGCCGAGGCGCGCTGGCGGCATGTAACCGCTACGCTCGCACGGTCGTGACTTGTGATCGGGCCCGCGCGCGGGCGTCGAGGACGATGACGCGCCCGCGAAGACCGTGCCGCCGCCGGCTCTGTATTGATCGCGGGCCGGAAACGCGCCGTGGCGCGCCGGGGATGCAGTCGCGCGACGACCAGGCATCGCAGAGGCGAAATCTTATTCTGCGATGCAACTTCTGGTTAGTATCACCGGACTAATGTGCCGCGATGTTGCCGTCCGGCGAGGCGTCCGATGTACCGTGCTCTGGCCTGCCTAACCGAGGAGCACACGCCGTGGGTGCTCCCCCTGGCCGCCTGCGTCTGCTGGATCTCCTGCTACGTCGCCCTGTTGCTGGAGCAGCGCGTCCGGAAGGGCGGCGCCTGGGCGCCGACCTGGCTGCTGGCCGCCGCCTTCTCGGCGGGCGCCGGCATCTGGAGCACCCATTTCATCGGCATGCTCGGCTACGATCCCGGCATCGTCCTCGGCTACGAGATGGCCACGACGGCTTTGTCGCTGATCGTGGCCGTCGCGGCGGCCCTGGTCGCCTTCACGCTCCTGCGCGCCGCGCGCCGGGACACGCCGTGGGTCGGGGCTTTGGCCGGCCTGATCCTGGGCGGCGGCATCGCCTGCATGCATTTCCTCGGCATCGCCGGCGTGGTCCTGCCCGGACGGTTCGACTGGGACCTGGCCCTGGCGCTGGCCGCGACGGCGATCGGCTGCGGCCTCTCCGGCGCCGCCCTGGTGGTGCATGTCCGCGGCGGCGATGCGCGGACCCGCATGTCCGCGGCCACCATCCTGACGGCCGCCATCGCGGGGCTGCACTTCCTGGCCATGGCGGCGGCACGGGCGATCCCGGATCCGGCCCTGGACATGCCGGATCTCGGCCTCGCCCGCGGCGCCGTGGCGGGCGGCATCGCCGTGATGATGGCGGTGATCCTGGCCTTCGCGGCGCTCGCGCTGATGCTGGATCACCTGCGCACGATCAACGCCGCCCTCGCCCGCCAGGGCCTCGCCCTGCGCGAGAAGACGCTGCTGCTGGACAGGACCCTGGGCAGCATGGACCAGGGGCTGATCATGGTCGACGGACGCGGCCTGGTTCAGGTCTGCAACGAGCGCGCCCTGGTGCTCCTCGATCTGCCCCGCGCGATGATGCGGTCCAGCCCCAGCTACAAATCCGTCCTGCGCCATCAGCTGCAGAACCGCGAGCGCAACCGGACCGACCGCTCGTACCGGGACTGGATCGAGCGGGGCGGGTTGGAGCAGGCCCATGTCCATGAGCGCGTGCGCCCGAACGGCCTCGTGCTCGAGATCCGGACCGTGCCGCTGCCTGATGGCGGCTTCGTGCGGACCTTCACCGACATCACCCAGCGCAAGGCCGCGGAGGCCGAGGTGACGCGGCTCGCCCGCCACGACATCCTGACCGGCCTGCCGAATCGCGGCCTGTTCCGCGAATATCTCGACGGGCGGCTGGCCGACATCGCGCTCCGGGGCGGCACCGGCGCCGTCCTGTATCTCGATCTCGACGGCTTCAAGGGCGTGAACGACACACTCGGCCATCAGGCCGGCGACGACCTGCTGCGCAGCGTCGCCGACCGTCTGCGCTCGGTGGTGGGCGACGGCGTCGTGGCGCGCCTGGGCGGCGACGAGTTCGCGGTCCTGCTCGACGGCGGGCGCGACGAGGCGACCGGGATCGCCGAGCGTCTCACCGGCCTGTTCCGAGCGCCGCTCCAGGTCGGCGACCAGCGGATCGGCGTCGGCCTGAGCGTGGGCATCGCGCTCGCCCCGGAGCACGGCGCCAGCGCGGAATGCCTGTACCGGCGCGCCGACCTCGCCCTCTACCGAGCCAAGGCGGAGGGCCGGGGCACCTACCGGGTGTTCGCGGCCGACATGGACGAGGAGGCGGAGGAGCGCCGGGTCCTGGAGAGCGACCTGCGCCAGGCGCTCGCCGACAATGCCCTGAACCTCTACTACCAGCCGCAGGTCGACGGCGCGTCCGGCGTGCTGGTGGGGTTCGAGGCGCTGGTGCGCTGGACCCATCCGGTCCGCGGCGAGATCCCGCCCAGCGTGTTCGTCGCCCTGGCCGAGGAGACCGGGCTGATCATCACGCTCGGCGATTGGGTCCTGCGCGAGGCCTGCCGCGAGGCCGCGACCTGGGCGCCGTCTCTGAAGGTCGCCGTGAACCTGTCGCCGCGGCAATTCCAGAAGCCGGACCTGCCCGAGACCGTGCTCGCCGTGCTGGCCCAGACCGGCCTGTCGCCGGACCGGCTCGAGCTGGAGGTGACCGAGAGCGTGATCATCAACGACATGGCCCGGGCGATCAGCATCCTGCGGCGCCTGAAGGGGTTCGGCGTCCGGATCAGCATGGACGATTTCGGTACCGGCTACGCGTCGCTCGCGACCCTGCAGGCCTTCCCGTTCGACAAGATGAAGATCGACCGCTCGTTCGTGGCGCAGCTCGGGGTCGACCCGCAGGCCGCCGTGATCGTGCGCGCGGTGCTGAGCCTGGGCCGCAGCCTGCGGATGGGCGTGGTCGCCGAGGGCGTGGAGACCTCCGCGCAGCGGCGCTTCCTGGCGGACGAGGCCTGCGGGGAGATGCAGGGCTACCTGTTCGGCAAGCCGCGCCCGATCGGCGACTATGCCGAGATGCTGTGTTGCCCCGACGAATCCGAGGAGAGGCTCCACGGCGCGCGGGCGCGGGCGTGACCGTCCGCGCCGAACGGCGCGGCAGCCCGGCGATTGTCCGGAGATCCCGTCGCGGCGCCGGGCCGGGCTTAAGCCCGGGGTCGGCTCAGCCGTGGGGCGAGCGCCGCCGCACCGCGGATCGCGCATCCGCCCGCCGCGACGCGGCCACGGCGCGGATGCGCGCCGCCCGGGCGCGCTCGGTCTCGGCGACGCCCGCCGGCCGGGGCGCGGCCTCGACGGTGAACGGCATCCGGCTGCGGATGTCGCCGTAATAGTCCGAGCCGCTCATGCCGAAACCGCCGCCCACGACGGGACCATCCATGAGCGGCTCCCCGGCCGAGGCGGCCGTGGCACAGCAGACGAGGAGGGCGGCGTAGATCAAGCGCATGCAGGAACTCTGGCAGGAAGGGACGGCGGTTTTACGACCACGGGCGTCACGGCGACGCGAGCGCCGGACGTCACGGCCGCTCGGCCCCGCCCCGATCTGCTCACGGGGCGGGGGAGCGTCCGATCTCACCAGCGGTCGAGCCCATACGCAACGCGGCTCGGACGCGAGAATGCCGGACTTGGGTTAGCGGACCCTGCGCCCGCACCGGCCGGGCGATCCCGACGCGGGACTCGCGCATGAGAAAGCCCGCCGCGGCTCTGGGCCGGGCGGGCTGACGAAGCATGCAGGCGTATCGGACGCGTTAGAAATCGCCGCGCCGGCCGAAGCCCCGCGGGCCGCCGTAACCGCGGCCATAGCCCCGGCCGTAGCCGCGCCCATAGCCGTAGCCATGGCCCCGGCCATAGCCGCGCGGGCCGCCATAGCCGTGGCGGCGGCCGAAACCGGGCCCGAAGCGGGGACCGCCGTAGCCGTACTGGACCTGTTCCACGGCCGGGGCGGCCTCGGTGACGGCTCCGAGGCCGATCTGGGCAGCGGAGGCGGGGACAGGCGCGAGAAACAGGCTGGCTGCGAACAGGCCACCCGTCAGAGTCGGAATCTTGAACACACGGTCTCTCCTCGCCAAGGCCGCCGGTATGCACCCCTGGCTTGTGGAAACCCCTCGGCATCTCAGACCGTTCCTGACACGGTGCATCGGCCACGCGCGTCCGGCGGGCCGAGCCCCATGCCGGCACCTCCCAGGGCCGTCCCGCCGGGGAGGCCGGGCGGGACGAAGATGAGAGCTGCAATGGTGAAATGGCTCCTGGCTGCGGTCGCGATCGTCGGCAGCACCCCGGCCTTCGCCGAGCGCCACCGGGCCAACAGGCCGCAGGGCCGCGGACCGATCGCGGCCCCGCAATTCGGCGTGCCGCGTCCGCCGACCACGACGCTGCGCCCCGCCGACGACGGCATCATCCACTGGAACACGCCCAACAAGGACGGCAATCTCGGCGGCCCGGGGACGGGCGGGGGCGGCGGCGGGGGCGGCTAACAGGCCGCCTCAGGGTTCAGCGGGCCGCGCTCGATGACGGCGCGCGCGCTCAGCCGCCGCCATTGTCGCCGCCGCCGCCGGCGCCGGTCTGGGGAACGGCGCGCTCCGGCTGGCTGGCGTTGCCGCCGGCCGCAGTGTCGGTGGTGATCGTCGCCGCGCCCGTACCGGTCGGGGCGATCACGGCCGTGCTGCCCGGACCGCTATTCTCCCGTCCGCCGGGCACGACCACGGTCCCCTCCGGCGTGCCGGGCGGGACCTGACGGGGCGGCCCGGGCTGGACGATCGGGGCGGGACCGGTGTTGGTCTGCGCGACAGCCGGTGTCGCGAGGCTGAGCGCAAGAACAGCAAAGACAGCATGACGCATCAGAGGCTCCTTCATCTTGGCTGTGCCGTGCGCGTTGCACACGGGCTTCGTGCCAAAACGTGCGATCGGAACGGTGGTTTCCGATCGACAGGCCTCCGGACAGGCCGGCTGCACGAACTCGCGCCCAGCCCTCCGGGATCGTGAACCGGGGCCGCTCCCGAGGACGCTGGGGCCGGGGGCGGGCGATCGGGACGTTCGGGCGCTCCCGCCTGTCGGCCGGCGGCGTTGCTGCGCGGGGCGGGCCGCGGCGGCGCTCCCGAGGCTTCGAAGCCAGTACTTCGACAATGCCGCGACGCGGTGGCACTTGAGGTCGTCACAAAGGCTTGTGTTAGTCGAACAGGATTGTTGATCTCTGCGCTCGACAATGCGCGGCTCGGTCCTCTATGATGCTCAAATGGTGCCGGCACATGTCGAGCCGTTCAGCACGTTGTTTCCAGGAATTCCGCACACATGAAGCGCCGGAGCGCGCGGCCGTTCACGGTCGAAGTCAAGAATACCCGTCCCTCCCGCGTCGCGTTGGCCGATACGACGACGCGACCCCGCGAAAACCAGACCCTCTGGTGGGACCTTCCCACGGAGACCGCCGAGAAGCCGGCCGTGGCGCAGCCCGCCCCCGCCGCCCCGGTCGCATCCGCTCCGCCCGAGGCCCCGGCGCGCCGGGTGCTGCCGAGCCTCATGCCGATGTTCACCACCGAGGACGAGCCGGACACGGCGGCGGACGAGGCCCCGTCGATCGAGCGCCTGCCGCGGGTGCGTCGCGCCAAGGTTGCGGCGAAGCCGGCAACCAAGCGCGCGCCGAAGGCCGAGGCGGCACGGCCCATCTTCACCCCGGCCCCGGCGGTTTCGCGCCCGGCACCGGCCCCGAGCGCACCCGCTCCGGCCCGGGCCGCCGTGAATCAGCCGGCCGCGATGCCGACGCGCGCGATACGCCTGTCCCGCCAGGCCGACACCCTGAAGGCCGGCGAGCGCTGGAAGCGGCGGCTGCCGCGCCACCTGTGGTGATCTGAGCGGCGGGCACGGCCCATCACAGAGCAGGGCGGGCGCCCGTCCGGTCGTGATCGGCGCCCCCCAACCCAACCCCCTCCTCCTTCGAGGCCCAGCACCGCTTCGGCGCCTGAGGGCGGGGGTGGGATAGACCCTGCGTCATGGATCGGCGGGCACGGCCCATCGGCACGGCCGCCTTTCTCGGCGACAGCTACGATAGCGCATGGGGGCTTATGCAGGCCGCGCCACGTCCCATCCTGTATGACGTGGATCCGCCAACGCGGTGGAATAGGTCTGCTCGTGCGGACGATCGGGTTGAGGCGTGCGCCGTCCCCGGACAGACAGACTCCGCACTCAGCAAGGACGCCAAAGTCACCGATCCGCGCGGCTGCAGATGCCTGCCTCCCGTGACCGCCGCGTCCTGAAGGCGTGAGGCCGCGTCCGTCCCTCAGATGCCGACGCTCGCCGCGCCCGCCTCCGCGGCCTGGCTGACGGTCGCGCCGTTGCGCAACGCCATCGCGATCGCGGTCGAGGCCGTGTCGACCGCGCCGGCGCGGTCCTCGCCGTAATCGTACATGCTGTTGGTCTGCGAGCCCAACCGGGCGTGGAAATTGTCGGGAAAGCTCTTGTCCATCCGCTGCTTCAGCAGGTTGGTCGCCGCATGATAATCGCCCTCGAAGCCCGCCGATTGATAGGCAGAACCGGTCTCGAAGGTGCCGCCCTCCCGATCGGCGGCGGCTTTGCGGTTCTTGTGGTCGATCGTCTGCGAGAACAGGAAGCCGATAACCTTGGCCATAAGCCATCTGACGGTGTTCATCTCGGTCCTCGACGGTAGAAGCGGCGGAAGCACTTAGGTTCTGTACCACGCCTGGCCCGAAGACCGCGGTTTTCTTCACGCGGATCCGGCCTCACCATCGCTCTTCGGCGATGAGCGCACCGCTGCGGTCGAAGGTGCCCCGCCAGCCCTTGTCGTTCAGGCGGACGGTGACGCGGGTCTCGTCGGCATCCGCTCCGGACCCGGGTTTGATGCGGGCCTCGACCTGGCCGAGCCGCTCGTGGCGCTTGAGCGCGGCGACGCTGACGCCCAGGCGCAGTGCCAGCTCGCGGGGATCGACGATCCAATCGCCTTTGTGACCGAGATCGAGCCGCACGGAGCATCCTCCATCGACACGGCGCCGAGATTAAAGCCGCCGGCCTCGGCCTGGAAGCCGGTTCTAGCGCCCGGCCGCGTGGCGGTGGCGGGGGCCCCTGTGGTGGGCGCGTCCCGGGTGACGCCTCGCCTTGATCCGGGGCGGCGGCGCAGCCGGTGGTGCGACCGCCGGGACGCCGTCATGCTCGGCGATGACCTGGCGGGCGCGCTCGACGCTCATGTCGCAGGCGCTGGTCATGCCCTGAAGCGCGCCGAGGGCGCGGTTGTATTCGGGCAGGTTGGTGCATCCGGGGACGCCCCAGGCCCGGGCCGGGGTGGGACCTGCGAGGAGCGTCACCAGAGCCAGCAGGGCGGCGCCGGTCACGCGGGTCGCGGGCCCGTTCGGATCCGGATGGAGATGCGCGCCCATGGAAACCTCCCGACCCGTTCGCGAGGTCAACCCGCATCGCCCCGGTTGGTGCGATCGCGAGGACGTCGCGGGCTCGGCGCGAGCCCCGGTCGAAACGCGGTGACGGCCCGGCGCGGCTTCGGCGCCGCGTCGGACCGTCCTGTCTGCGGCTGGGCCGGCCTTAGAAGTCCATGCCGCCCATGCCACCCATGCCGCCGCCGCCCGGCATGGCCGGGGCTTCCTTGCGCGGCAGCTCGGAGATCATCGCCTCGGTGGTGACCAGCAGGCCGGCGATGGACGCCGCGCCCTGGAGCGCCGCCCGGACGACCTTGGCCGGATCGACGATGCCGGCCTGGAGCATGTCGACATACTCCTCGGTCTGGGCGTTGAAGCCGTAGGTCTCGGAGGCATTGGCCAGGATGTTGCCGACCACGATCGAGCCCTCGACGCCCGAGTTGGACGCGATCTGACGGATCGGGGCCTCGAGCGCCTTCAGCACGATCTTGATGCCGGCCTGGACGTCGGGGTTGTCGTTGGTGAGCCCCTGAGCGGCCTTCTTGGCGCGCAGCAGCGCGGTGCCGCCGCCGGGGACGATGCCTTCCTCGACCGCCGCGCGGGTGGCATGGAGCGCGTCGTCGACCCGGTCCTTCTTCTCCTTGACCTCGACCTCGGTCGAGCCGCCGACGCGGATCACCGCGACGCCGCCCGCGAGCTTGGCCAGGCGCTCCTGGAGCTTCTCGCGGTCGTAATCCGAGGTGGTCTCCTCGACCTGCGCCTTGATCTGCGAAATCCGGCTCTCGATGTCGGACTTCTCGCCGGACCCGTCGATGATCGTGGTGTTCTCTTTGTCGATGCGGACGCGCTTGGCGCGGCCGAGCATCGGGAGCGTCACGTTCTCGAGCTTGATGCCCAGATCCTCGGCGATCATCTGGCCCTTGGTCAGGATCGCGATGTCCTCGAGCATGGCCTTGCGGCGGTCGCCGAAGCCCGGCGCCTTCACGGCCGCGACCTTCAGGCCGCCGCGCAGCTTGTTGACGACGAGGGTGGCGAGCGCCTCGCCCTCGATGTCCTCGGCGATGATCAGCAGCGGCTTGCCGGTCTGAACCACGGCCTCGAGCACCGGCAGCATCGCCTGGAGCGAGGACAGCTTCTTCTCGTGGATGAGGATGTAGGGATCCTCGAGCTCGGCGATCATCTTCTCCGCATTGGTGATGAAGTACGGGGAGAGGTAGCCGCGGTCGAACTGCATGCCCTCGACGACGTCGAGCTCGGTCTCGGCGGTCTTGGCCTCCTCGACGGTGATGACACCCTCGTTGCCGACCTTCTGCATGGCGTGGGCGATCATCTCGCCGATCTCCTTGTCGCCATTGGCGGAGATCGTGCCGACCTGGGCGATCTCCTCGGACGAGGCGACCTTGCGGGCCCGCGCCACGATGTCCTGCACGACCGTGGCGACCGCGAGGTCGATGCCGCGCTTCAGGTCCATCGGGTTCATGCCGGCGGCGACGTATTTCACGCCCTCGCGGACGATCGAGGCGGCCAGAACGGTGGCCGTGGTGGTGCCGTCACCCGCGATGTCGCTCGACTTCGAGGCCACTTCGCGCACCATCTGGGCGCCCATGTTCTCGAACTTGTCGGCGAGCTCGATCTCCTTGGCGACCGTCACACCGTCCTTGGTGATGCGCGGGGCGCCGAAGCTCTTCTCGATCACGACGTTGCGGCCCTTGGGACCGAGCGTGACCTTCACGGCGCTGGCGAGCAGCTCGACGCCGCGCAGCATCTTCTCGCGGGCGTCGACGGAAAAACGAACGTCTTTGGCTGACATGGACAATCTCTTCTGTTGTCGTGCGGCCCCGAGGCGCGCCGGGGCGGGCGCCTCGAAGGGCTTGAGCAGCGTCGGAGGGGGCGGACGCCCTTAGGCGACGACGCCCATAATGTCGGATTCCTTCATGATCAGGAGATCCTGGCCGTCGATCTTGACCTCGGTGCCGGACCACTTGCCGAACAGCACGCGATCGCCGGGCTTCACCTCCAGCGGATTGATCTTGCCGGCCTCGTCCCGGGCGCCGGGCCCGACGGCGACGACCTCGCCCTCCTGGGGCTTCTCTTTGACGGTATCGGGGATGATGATCCCGCCCTTGGTCTTCTCCTCGCCCTCGATGCGGCGTAGCACCACGCGGTCGTGCAGGGGGCGAAACTTCATGTGCGGCATCCTGGTCGTCCCGCCTGGGGCCTCGCGTCGACATGACCGAGCCCGTGCGGGAAAGGCGGCGGCAGACCGAATCGTCTGCGCCGGATCGACCCTGTCTTAGCACTCAATAGACAAGAGTGCTAACGCGTCTCACGGTCGATGCGCCGCGGAGGGTGATTTTCGAGCGGCTCGTCGCGTTCGGACAGATTGATATTCGAACGCGGTCGCGCGCTTCGATCCCGGTCCGGAACTCGGAACCGGCATCCGTCCGGGTACGGCCGCGCAACGGGCGGCCTCAAGATCCGTATTGATACACCAGAATAACCGCGCGAAAAATCGCGCTTTACCGGCGCGCCGCACCGAATTTTCGCGCAACACATTTGACGATTGTGATTATCCCGTCGATGCGCTACAGATCATAAATCGATCTTTGGCCAGATATTCGGCCGTCTCGCCACAACAGGGCGAGCGCTCTGCATCTCTCCCAGTTTCGACGACCACGGACGGGCGCACGCTCAGGCACGCGCTCGCCCCCTTCGATCGTCCAGAGTTCGCGGCTCGCGCAGCGCAACGGCGGCAGGCCCTGGATCTTTGTTACAGCCTGGTGATCACGCCAGACCGGTCTCCGGTCTCCGCACCATGCTCTGAAGCAGTTGGAATAGTTATGAGCATCGGCACCGTTAAGTGGTTCAACGAGACCAAGGGCTTCGGTTTCATCCAGCCTGACGATGGCGGCAAGGACGTGTTCGTGCACATCTCGGCCGTCGAGCGCGCCGGCATGCGCAACCTGATCGAGGGTCAGAAGCTCTCCTACGAGCTGGAAACCGACCGTCGCAGCGGCAAGCAATCCGCCGGCAGCCTCCAGGCCGCCTGAACCTCGCGCCTCAACCGAGGACGCGTTTCGAAGCCGTTCCCAGTGTGGAGCGGCTTCTTCTGTTTCTGATACGGGCGCTGCGGCGCGCGAGGAGTCTCCGTGGGTCAATTCAAAGAAACGCAGCTGTCTGATCGTCTCGAGGCCGGTGCCAAGGCCAAGGAAGAGCGGCTGGCTCAGTTCCGTGCGCGCCCCGCGGCGGACGATCCGGCCGTCCTCGCCCGCCAGGCCGAGCGTCAGGCCGTCGCCGAGGCCCGCGAGGTGCGGGTGAGCGAGCGGGAAGCCGCCCGCGCCGCCGCGGAGGCGGTCCGCGCCGCGGAAGCGCTCGCGGAGCAGGAGCGCGCGGCCGCCGAACTCGTCCGTCAGGCCGCCGAGAAGGTCGAGCGCCAGGCCGCCCTGGCCGCCGAGCAGAAGGCGACCCGCGACGCCCGCTTCGCCGCCCGCAAGGCCAAGGTGAAGCGGTAAGCACAGCGCGGAGCGCCGCCGACGCGGCTCTCCATCACGCGTGCTCCGGCGCCTCCGACGCGAAGAACCGGTTCGGCGGGCGCGGCAGGCCGAGATGGTCGCGCAGGGTCGTGCCGGCATAGTCGCGCCGGAACAGGCCGCGCCGCTGCAGCTCCGGCACCAGCGTGTCGACCACGTCGTCGAGCCCCTGGGGCACGAACGGGAACATCACGTTGAAGCCGTCGCAGCCGCGGCCCTCCAGCCATTCCTCCATCCGGTCCGCCACCTGTGCGGGCGTCCCCACGAAATGGAGCCCGGCATAGGCGCCGACCTTGCGGGCGAGGTCGCGCACGGTGGCGCCGGTCCGGCGGGCATAGTCCAGGATCTGCGCCTGGCTGGTCTTGCTGGCGTTGGTCTCGGGGATCTCGGGCAGGGGCGCGTCGAGATCGAAGCCGGAGGCGTCGACCCCGAGCCGCACCGACAGGTTGGCGAGGCCGCTGTCGGGATGGACCAGATCGTCGAGGCGCGCCCGCTTGGCCTGCGCCTCGGCCTCGGTCTCGCCGAGGATCACCAGGGCGCCGGGCAGGATCTTCAGGTGGTCGGGATCGCGCCCCAGCGCCGGCATCCGGCCCTTCACGTCGGCATAGTAGGCCTGCGCGGCCTCCAGGGTGGAGCTGGCGCCGAACACCATCTCGGCGGTCTCGGCCGCGATCTGCTTTCCGGCCTCGGAGGCGCCGGCCTGGACGATCACCGGCCAGCCCTGAACCGGCCGGGCGATATTGAGCGGCCCCTTCACCGTCAGGAATTCGCCCCGGTGGTCGAGGACGTGCATCTTGCTGGAATCGAAGAACAGGCCGCTCTCCGGATCCATCAGGAAGGCGTCGTCGGCCCAGGAATCCCACAGGCCGGTAACCACGTCGTAGAACTCGCGCGCCCGGGCGTAGCGCACCGCGTGGTCGAGATGCGCGTCGCGGCCGAAATTCAGCGCCTCGTCCGGGTTGCCCGAGGTGACGAGGTTCCAGCCGGCCCGGCCCTTCGAGATGTGGTCCAGGGAGGCGAACTTCCGGGCCACATGGTAGGGCTCGTTGTAGGTGGTCGAGGCCGTGGCGATCAGGCCGATGCGCGACGTGAGCGCGGCGAGGGCCGGCAGCAGCGTCAGCGGGTCGAACGAAGTCACGGTGGCCGAGCGGCGTAGCGCCGCCATCGGCATGTTCATCACCGCCAGATGGTCGGCCATGAAGAAGGCGTCGAACTTCGCCGCCTCCAGCCGCCGGGCGAAATGCGTCAGGTGCTCGAAGTTGAAATTCGCGTCCGGGTAACCGCCGGGATAGCGCCACCAGGCCGTGTGGATCCCGACCGGGCGCATGAACGCGCCGAGATGCAGCTGGCGGTCTCGACTCATGGCGGCGCTCCGCGGGTCCTCACGGCTGCTTGTGGATCGGGTCGACCCAGTGGACGGCCTCGGGCCGCTCCACCGGCTCGACATCCGGAATGTTGACCACCACGGCCTCGTTGTCCGAGCGCACCAGCACGCAGTGCAGGGGCTCGTCCGTGGAGGCGTTGATCTCCTGGTGGGGCACGTAGGGCGGCACGAAGATGAAGTCCCCCGGCCCGGCCTCGGCCACGTATTCGAGCCGCTCGCCCCAGCGCATCCGGGCGCGGCCGGAGACCACGTAGATCACGCTCTCCAGGGCGCCGTGATGGTGCACGCCGGTCTTGGCGTCGGGCTGGATCGCCACCGTGCCGGCCCAGATCTTCTGGGCGCCGACCCGGGCGGCGTTGACCGCCGCCTGCCGGAACATGCCGGGTGTCTGCGCGGTGTTGCTGTCGAGCTGGTCGCCCGGGATCACCCGCACGCCGTCATGCTTCCAGCGCGGCGCCCCCTCCCCTGCGGCATGGTCGTGATCGTGGCCGTGCGCGTCGTCATGGGCATGCGTGTGGCCGTCGCCGGTGTCGTGCATCGTCAGGACCTCCATACGGGGGAGCGCCGCATCATTGCACCGCCGCCGAGGCTTCGGACAGGGCTCGGGAGAATCCCGTGTCGAAGATCGCCGCCGCCTGCGGGGCGCGGCCCTTCGGGATCAGTCCGGCCCGGACATAGAGGTCGATGGTGCGCTGCTCGTCGGCGATCACGTCGGCGTCGATCGGCACGGTCCGGTAGCCGGCGCGGCTGAACCAGCGCAGCGGCACCGCCTCCGGCAGGCCGATCAGCTTCGACCAGACCTTCGCGTAGGGTGCCGGATCCTTGAGCGCCCAGGCCCGGGCCCGGGCGAGGCGCGCGGCGAAATCGGCGAGCAGGGGCCGCTTGTCCGTCAGGGCGCTGTCGCGCGCGACCGTGAAGGTGAGCCCGGGGGTGATGCCGTTGCCGTCGCGGACCACCCGGGCCAGGCCGGCGAGTTCCGCCGTGGACGTGTAGGGCTCCCAGGTCGCCCAGGCCTCCACGGACCCGGAGGCGAGGGCGATCTTGGCATCCGCCGGGGGCAGGAAGCTGAACAGGACGCTGTCGAACGGCAGCCCCGCTTCCGCCAGGGCGGCCAGCACCACCTGGTGGCCGATGGAGCCGCGGTTGGTGGCGACGCGCTTGCCCTTGAGATCCGCCACGCTCCGGATCGGCGAATCCGGCGCGACCAGGATCGCCAGCCCGTCCTGCCGGTTGCGGAACGCCATGAACGCCTTCACGGGTGCCCCGGCGGCGGCCGCGAAGGTGAAGGGCGCGTCGCCGACCCCGCCGGCATCGATCGCCCCGGCGTTCAGCGCTTCGAGAAGCGGCGCGGCCGCCGGGAACTCGCTCCATTCCAGCCGGTAGGGCAGGCCGTCGAGGACGCCCGCCGCCTCCATCAGGGCGCGGGCATTGCCGCGCTGGTCGCCCATCCGCAGCACGTCCCCCGCCCGGGCCGGCCAGGCGGCCAGGAGGGCGACGAGGATCAGGATCGCGGCGCGCATCAGGCGGCCTCTGCGGCGCGGCCGCGGGCCGCGAGCGCGGCCTTGAAGGCCGGCAGCAGCTCCCGGCCGTACTGGATCGCGTCCTCCAGCGGATCGAAGCCGCGGATCAGGAAGGTGCGCACCCCGAGGTCGTGATAGTCGAGCAGCGCCTCGGCCACCTGCTCGGGCGTCCCGACCAGGGCGGTGGAATTGCCCGCCGCCCCGGTCTCGGCCGCGATGGCGGTGAACAGCCGCTTGTCGAGGCGCGCGCCCGCGGCCGCCGCCGCCAGCAGCCGGCGCGAGCCCTCGTTCTGCGGCGCGGCGGCCGCGCCGAGGTCCCGTGCCGCCCGGGCGGCGCGGGTCCGGGCCAGAATATCCTCCGCACGAGCCCAGGCCCGCGCCTCGGTCTCGGCCAGGATCGGCCGGACCGACAGGCTGAAGCGCGGTTGGCGCCCGTGCGGCGCGGCGGCGTCCCGGACCCGCCCGATCAGCTCCCGGACCTGGGCCTGGGTTTCGCCCCACAAGGCGTAGGTGTCGGCGTGGCGGCCGGCCACCGCCAGGGCCGCCGGCGATGCGCCCCCGAAATAGACCGGGATGGCATCGACCGGCTTCACCTCGGAGAAGCCCCGCTCCACCCGGTAGAACGCGCCCGCGTAGTCGAATGGCGCCGCGGCGGTCCAGCTCTGGCGGGCAATGTCGAGGAACTCACCGGTGCGGGCGTAGCGCTCGTCCTTGGTGAGGTGGTCGCCGTCCTGGGCGAGCTCCCGGTCGTCGCCGCCGCTGATCACGTGGATCGCGACCCGGCCGCCGGTGAGCTGGTCGAGGGTCGCGAATTGCCTGGCCGCCACGGTGGGCGCCGTGAAGCCGGTGCGGTGGGCGATCATCAGCCCGAGCCGCTCGGTGACGGTCGCGACCTGTGCGGCGAGCAGCAGGGCGTCCGGCGAAGTCGAATGGAACGCCACCAGCACCCGGTCGAACCCGCCCCATTCATGCGCCTGGGCCAGGAGCTTCAGGTAGTCCCGGTCGATCGCCGGACCTTGCGCCGGGTGGATCTCGGAGCTGTGGCGGGGAGCGACGAAGCCGATGAACTCGACGGCCTCCGGGGGCAGCAGGCTCATGAAAATCTCCGTGTCGGGGCCGGCGCGGCGATGGCCACGGCAGAGTGTCGGGGCTGCCGCAAGGTTCGCGAAGGAGGCCGCGATGGTCCGCCCCGAGACGCGGAGCGTCAACGAAAGCGTCTTTCGAAAATTTGGAGGACGAAAGAATAAGTCCCGCCGCAACCCGCGGAATACGAGAAGACCCTGCTCGTCAGCTGGGGGATCGCGAATGCTTTCGCGTTTCACGCATGCGCAGGCCCCCGGGCATCTCCCGACGGAAAGCAGAGCCGGGCCATCCACGAAAGACGCGGGTCCGACGGCCACCCTGGCGAGGGCCGGCCGACGCACAGGCTCACCATCGTCTGCGGGGCATTCCACGCGCGGGAGACGCCACCGTCCAGAACGGGAAGACCGGCCGGACCTTCCGGGGTCCGGCCGGTTTTTGTTTCGGTCCGTCCCGTCGCGGTCCGGCTCAGTGCCGCGGCAGGCTGTGCAGCGCCTTGAGGAACACGTCCACGTCGGATTTGGTGTTGTAGAAGGCCAGCGAGGCCCGCACCGACTGGCCAATTCCGAACCGGCGCAGGGCCGGCAGGGCGCAGTGATGGCCCGAGCGCACCGCGATGCCGTGCGCGTCGAGATGGTGGGCCACCGCCTCGTTCTCCTGCCCCTCGATCACGAAGGACATCACGCTCGCCTTCTCGCGGGCCGTGCCGATCAGGCGCAGGCCCTTCACCTCGGCGAGGCCGGCCTGCGCGTAGTCCAGCAGGTCATGCTCGTAGGCGGCGATCGCCGGCAGGCCGATGCGCTCCAGATAGTCGAGCGCCGCGCCGAGGCCGACCGCGCCCGCGATGTCCGGCGTGCCCGCCTCGAACTTCTCCGGGGCGCCCTTGTAGACGGTCCGGGTGAAGGTGACGTCCTCGATCATGTGGCCGCCGCCCTGCCAGGGCGGCATCGCCGCGAGCAGGTGCGTCTTGCCGTAGAGCGCCCCAACCCCGGTCGGCCCGAACACCTTGTGGCCGGAGAAGACCAGGAAGTCGGCGTCGAGGGCCTGCACGTCCAGCGGCATGTGCGGCGAGGATTGCGCCGCATCGACCAGCACCGGCACCCCGTAGGCATGGGCCAGGGCGATGATCTCCCGCACCGGGTTCACGGTGCCCAGCGCGTTCGCCACATGGGTCACCGAGACGATCTTCGTCCGGCCCGAGAGCAGGGCCGCGTATTGCTCGAAGATGATCTCGCCCCGGTCGTTGACCGGGATCACCCGCAGCGTCGCCCCGGTGGCCTGGGACAGGAGCTGCCACGGCACGATGTTGGCGTGGTGCTCGATGGTCGAGACGATGATCTCGTCGCCCGGGCCGATATGGGCCCGGCCGAAGGAATGGGCGACGAGGTTGATCCCCTCCGTGGTGCCGCGCAGGAATACAATGTCATCCTTCGAGGGGGCGTTGAGGAAGCGGCGCACTGCCTCGCGGCCGCCCTCGAACAGGTCCGTGGAGCGCGCCGCCAGGGTGTGGGCGGCCCGGTGGATGTTCGAGTTGTGCCGCCCGTAGAATTCCGAGGTCGCGTCGATCACGGCCTGCGGCTTGTGGGTGGTGGCGGCGTTGTCGAGCCAGACCAGCGGGTGACCGTTGACGCTCTGGTGCAGGGCCGGGAAGTCCCGGCGGACATGCTCCACGTCGAACGGCGCCGCCACCGGGCTCGACCCCTGGGCGGTGAGTCGCGGGGCGGGACCCGGATAGCGGGCGGGCTCGACCCGTGGGCTGGCCGGCGCCTTGCGGGCCTGGCCCGGGCCGGCATTCAGGAAGTAATAGTCGGAGACCGGAGCCTCGGGCGCCCGGGACAGGTGCCCGGTCCGCGCAAAACTCTCCTGGGCGACATCGACGCCCTGCCGGGACGGGTCGGCCGGCACCAGCTGCGGCGCGATCGCCTGCGCGAAGGCGTTGGCGCGGGGATGATCCCCGGCCACCTGACGGTGCAGGTCGGGACCGCCCGGGAAGGCCGCCGGCGCGCTCGGGAAGCCGAAATCCGGCAGGACCGGGCGCGGGCTCGCCGGGTGGACCGGCGGGATCGCGGCGGTGTCGAAGAAGGCCGGGCTCGCGGGGGCGAGGTTCGGCACGGTCGGGCCGCTGAGGCCCGGCACGCCGAGGGTGGGCCCGCCGAACGACTTGGCCGCGAGTGCGGATCCGTCCGGCTGCAGGCCGGAGGGCTGCCCCCCGGCCGGAACCGAGGGGATTCCCGTGGCCGCGCTCGGGAACGGGGCGCCGCCCGGTCCCTGCGACAGGCCTTCGAGGGCCTGCGGGACCTGGGGTCCCGCGGGCAGCGTCGGGGCGAAGGGCTGGCTCGCGGCCTGCCCCTGCTGGTAGATCTCCCGGGCGAGGCGCCCGATGAGATCGCTATGGGCGAGCTCGGCCGGGCTCGCCTCCGGTCGACCGAAGGCCAGTCCCTCAGGCATAGTCATGGTAGTTGCCGAGGAGGACGTTATCGAGGCGGGCGATCGCGTCCTCGACCAGCACGGCGGCCGAGAAGTAGCGCGTCACCAGATGCGAAGCGATCGAGTGGTCGTTGGTGCCCATGTAGCGCACCGACAGGCCGGGCTCGATCTCGCCGGTCACGCCGGACTTCTGCAGGCCGACCACGCCCTGCTCGCCCTCGCCGACCCGCAACAGCAGGATCGCAGTGGTCTCGGCGCCGGTGACCGGATCGATGTCGATCGGCAGCTTGTCGCTCGGGATCAGCGGGACGCCGCGCCAGGTGATGAACGGCGCGCCGAACAGGTGGACGACGACCGGCGGCACGCCGCGGCGGGTGGCCTCACGGCCGAAGGCCGCGATGGCGCGCGGATGCGCGACGAAGAAGGCGGGCTTCTTCCAGACCAGGGTCAGCAGCTCGTCGAGATCGTCCGGCGTGGGCGGGCCGCCGCGGGTGGGGATGCGCTGGCGCGGGCCGACCTCGTTGAGCAGGCCGAACTGCGAGTTGTTGAGCAGTTCCCACTCCTCGCGTTCCTTCACGGCGTCGACGGTGAGGCGGATCTGCTCGCGGAGCTGGTCGATCTCGTTCGAGTAGAGGTCGGTGACGCGGGTATGGGTGTTGAGGATCGTCTGGATCGTCGAGAGGTGGTACTCGCGCGGATGCGCCTCGTAATCGACGAAGGTGGTCGGCAGGCGCGGCTCGCCGGTATGGACCGCCAAGAGCTCGATGCCCTGCTCGCCGTGCGAGCTGGTATGGCCCTTCAGCCGCTCCTGCTCCTCCCGGTACTGGGCGATCTTGGCGCGGATCTCGTCGTTCTCGAGGGCGTCCGGATCGAGGGTCAGGAGGGTGACCGCCGAGAGCGCCTTGACGGCCGGTGTGGGTCCGCCGGCACCGAGCAGGTCGCCGTCACCGAAATAATCGCCCCGGGTCGCCAGACCCTGGCGCAGGCGGCCCTTGTAGGGCCCCGAGAAGGTGAGCTCGACCGTGCCGTCGGCCACTACGGTCAGGGTGCGGGTCCCGGCGCCCTCCTCGTGGATGATCTTGCCGGCCTTGTGCTTGCTCTCGGTGAAGCGGTCGGCGAGCTTTGCCAGCTCGGCATCGCCCAGGCGGCTGAACAGCGGCACCGCCCGCAGCGAGGCGGGGCGGATCGCCCGGTCCCTGTTCTCGGTGACGAGGTCGACGCGGCCGGGGCGGGCCAGCACGACGGCGCGCCGGTTGACGCGGTAGACGCCGCCCGCGACGTCCACGAACGGCAGGAGCCGGAGGAGCCAGCGCGGCGTATTGGCCGCGTTCTGGACCGAGGTGACGGTGGCTGTCGCAAGATTGCGTGCCGCCGTGGCGCTCACGCTCAGACCGGGTCCACTCATCGTTCGTCCTCTTTCATCGCAATGGCAGGCGCGCCGCGGCATCGGCCCGCGTCTCCGCGAGCCGTCCCGCAGTCGATGCGGGTCGGGCACAAGGTAAAAGGGGTGATATCAGGGCCGAATGGCCGCTGCGCTCAGAATAAGATCCGTTGTGTCGTGCAGCCGCGCAGCCGTTGACTGGCGGGACACTGTGCTCACCGCTGCGGCGAACCAGCACAGTCAAGGTAAGCCTTGATTCCGCACCGGGTCAACGAAATGATTTTTCCTATTTATCCTGCGTCCGTGGAATACCAGCCTTTAAAACGCCGACTCCATAGGAAATATGTGAAGCAACCCCGCATCGTGAGAGAATTGCCTTCTCGTCCGAACGTCGATCCCGCGGGATTTGCGGCTCTCGTCTCTGAGAAAAAATTTTCTTGCTTGGATCAGATCCCGTCGCCGAAGCCGAAAGACTGATCCATGCTGCGCGCCGGCTCCTCGCCCGCGGCGAGGCGCGACACCACCCGGGCCGGCACGCCCGCGACGGTGGTGTGGGGCGGCACGTCGTGCAGCACCACGGCGGCGGCGGCGACCTTGGCCCCCTCGCCGACGCGGATATTGCCGAGCACCTTGGCCCCGACGCTCAGCAGGACCCCGCGCTCCACCTTCGGGTGCCGGTCGCCGCTCTCCTTGCCGTTGCCGCCCAGCGTCACCGACTGGAGGATCGAGACGTCGTCGGCCACCACCGTGGTCTCGCCGATCACGACGCCGGTGGCGTGGTCGATGAACACGCCCGAGCCGATCCGGGCCGCCGGGTGGATGTCGCAGCCGAACACCTCCGAGATGCGGCTCTGGACATGCAGGCTGAGCGTCGCCCGGCCCTGGTGCCAGAGCCAATGGGCGACCCGGTAGGCCTCCAGCGCCGCCAGGCCCTTGTAGAACAGGAACGGGTCGAGATAGCGCCGGCAGGTCGGGTCGCGCTCCCGGATGGCGATCAGGTCGCGCGCGGCGTTGGCCCCGGCATGGGGGTCCGCCTCGAAGGCGGACAGGCAGAGGTCGCGCATCGACAGCCGGGCGAGGTCGCCGTCGCCCAGGCGGTGGGCGAGGCGGTACGCGAAGGCCTGGGCGAGGCTGCGCTGGTCCAGGATCGTCGCCTGGACGATCCCGGCATAGAGCGGTTCCTCGACCAGGACGGCCTCGGCCTCGGCGCGGAGTTCCGCCCACAGGTCGCCCTCGAGGGTGCCGCGGCCGGCGGCGCGCAGCGGCGGGATCGCGGCCGAGGCCGTCACGCCCGGAGGGTCCGGATCTCGAGCGCCATCAATGCACCAGCTGGAACAGGTCGGCGAGGTAGCGTTCCAGGGTCTCGTGGCCTTCGAACTTCACGTCGACCGTGGCCGAGTGGCCCTGCTGCTGATGGATGCCCACGATCCGGCCCCGGGCATGGCGCCAGATCCCCAGGATCTCCGCGAGGTCGAGCCGCTGGAACACCACCTGATCACCCTGCGCCATCGTCGCTGAACCTTTCGCGCTGCCGTCCTTGCGAGGGCCGATCCGGCCGGCCCGATTCGGATGTCCGAAGCGGGGCCGGCGCGGCGCCGGACGGTCCCGGGAATGCCCTTCCGCCCGCCCCGCATCGGGGGAGAAGGTTTCGTTCGCAGATTGCCCCGGGACCAGCATGATCTTCGCTAAGCCACTGAACGTGCTCGATAATCGATCGTTCAACGGCATTTGGCAAGGCTTGTTCCGGGACAGCCCGGCCGCTAACCCCAGGTCCGGGGATCGCCGGGGCGGTCCCCGATTCGGAAGGCGAGACCGCCATGAGCCCCTATCTTCCCCCCCTCGCGGGCGGCCTGCTGATCGGCCTGTCCGCCGCGATGCTCCTGCTGCTGAACGGCCGGATCGCCGGGATCAGCGGCCTGGTCGCCGGCCTCGGTCGGCCGGGACGCGCGCGCCGGCTCGCCGACGCCGCCTTTCTGCTCGGCCTGATCCTCGGGCCGCCGGCCTTCGCGCTGCTGGCCGGACACTGGCCGGAGATGCGGATCGATGCAGGCCTGCCGGTCCTGGCGCTCGCGGGCCTGCTGGTCGGTTTCGGCACCCGGCTCGGATCCGGCTGCACCTCCGGTCACGGGGTGTGCGGGCTGGCCCGGCTGTCGCCGCGCTCGATCGCGGCGGTGCTGGTCTTCCTCGCCACCGGCATGCTGACCGTGGCCGCCATCCGGGGGCTGCCGTGAGCGCCGTCCTGCGCATCCTCGCGGCCCTGGCCGCGGGCCTCACCTTCGGGCTCGGCCTGGCGCTCTCGGGCATGCTCGACCCGGCCCGGGTGCGCGGCTTCCTCGACGTGGCGGGCAGCTGGGATCCCAGCCTGGTCTTCGTGCTCGGGGGGGCCGTGACGGTGTCGGGGCTCGGCTACCGCCTGAGCCGGCGCCTCTCCGGCCCGGTCCTGGATGCCCGGTTCGACCTGCCGGCCCGGCGCCGAATCGATGCCCCGCTGATCGTCGGCGCCGCCCTGTTCGGGATCGGCTGGGGCCTCTCGGGCTTCTGCCCCGGCCCCGCCGTGGCGGCCCTGTCCACGGGGGCGGTTCCGGTCCTCGTCTTCGTCGCCGCGATGCTCATCGGCATGGCGCTGCACGGCCTGCTGCCGACCGCATCGGCGGAAACTCCGCGCGGCGTCGCGCCCCCGGCCTGAACCGGGGCCGTCCGGACCGAGCGCGCCGCGATCGCGGCAGATCCCTCAGAGGCTCTCGATCCAGGTCTGCAGGATCGACAGGGGCTCCGGGCCACGATTCGGGCCGAAGCGCTGCACGGCGTCGCTCGGCACGAAGCCGAACCGGCGCTTGAAGGCACGCCGGAAGGTGCGCTCGTCCGTGAAGCCGACCGCGTAGGCGATCCGCGCGACGCGCGCGGGCTGCGCCTCGTCCCGGATGAGCATCCGCATCGCGTGCATCAGGCGCCGGTCGCGGATGTAGGTGACGATGCCGTTGGGCGCGAACACCCGGTAAAGGGTCGAGCGCGACAGGCCGAGGCGCGCGGCGATCAGGGCCGGCGAGAGCTTCGGGTTGCCGAGCTCCGCCTCGATGAACCGGCGGACCCGGATCCGCACATCCTGGTGCTGGACGGGGCTCCCCGTCTCCCGGCCGCGCAGCCAGGTCGCGCAGAGCTGGATGATCGCGGATGCCGACGCCAGGGCCTCGCGCTGATCCAGGCGGTCGCCGCAGGCCACGACATTGGCGACGAAGCTGTGGACCAGGCGCCCGAACGGGTCGCCGTCATGGTCCAGGGGGCGGCCGTGCAGGGCGTCCGGATGACAACCCTGCTTCTCCAGCAGGGCACGGGGGATCACCACGTTCGTGGCATCGACGGCGTCCGCGACGATGCGCACGGGCTGCGCCAGGTCGAACACGATGCACTGGACCTCGCTGACCGGCTCGGCGGCGCGGTCCGTCTCGACCACGCTGCGGCCGCGCCGGTAGAATTGCAGCAGGATGTGATCGAGCCCCTGCTGCCGGATCATCTCCGGAGACCGCTCGAGGATATGCGCCGGCGCGATCACGTCGCCGACCAGCAGCTCGCCGAGGTGATAGCTGCGCATCGCGATCGGGACGCTGAGGTCGGTCTCCGGCCCGAAGCTCACCGAAAAGACCGGCGCCAGATGTGCCTGCCAGGCCCGGCCGAGGGCGTCCGGATCCTCGGGCGGCTCGAAGCGCAGGCACGCAATGCCGGCGGCGGGCGCCTCGGGCGCCGCCTCGCCCGGACGGGATGCCCCAGCGCCGGCATCGGGCGCGATCGATGCGGCCGGGGCCTGCCGGTGCTCGGCCGGGGCGGCGATGACGGCGGCGCGGTGATGTCTCATAGTATCAGGCCTGCAATGATCCCGATTCGCGTCGATCTGCACCGGTCTTTCGACAGGCGTGATTGCGACGAATCGAATGAACACGCCGATTGGCTTCGCATCGCATCGCCACATCTCGGCGGGACCTTTCGGATGGTCTCTCGCCCCGGTCGGTCCGGATCAAGAGCGCGCATCACAGGGCCCCGCGGCATGCAGTATGTCTCAAAAGGGGTGAAGGAAGTGCCAAATCGCGCGCGCGCCGCATCCTGTGGCCGGGACGTCATAGCCTGTAAAACGTCCGTCCGCTTAAGGCCGGAGCCTTGCCTTTGCCGGGACCGATCGGACGATCTTCATGTCAGACCAGCATGACCCCATGCGCCATACGGGTGAACGCCGCGGCTCCGTCACGCGAGCGGACCGCGTCGGAAGCCGGGGTGGCCGGGCGCAGCGCGGCCTCCTGCTCGGTTGCTCTCTGGCCGCTCTCACGGCGGCGCTGGGGCCGGCAGCGGCTCAAAGCGTGGCGAGACGCCCGCCCTCGTTCCTGGGCCTGACGGCGGCGGATTTCGACACGCCCGAGTACCGGGCTGATTGGGGCCTGGCCCAGATCAACGCCGCGACCGCCTATGCGCGCGGGTTCACCGGCGCTGGGGTGTTGGTGGCGGTGGTCGATACCGGCATCGACCCGAACCATCCTGAATTCCGCAATCTCTCTAAGCCCGGATTCACGCGGATCTCTCCGGGCTCGGACGATGCCTATGTCTGGAATCCGGAATTCGGCAGTCCGGCCTTCCCCATCCCTGCGCTGACCGACCGGGACGGCCACGGCACGCACGTGTCAGGAACGATCGGCGCTGCCCGCGACGGTGTCGGGATGATGGGCGTCGCCTATGACAGCACGATTCTCACCCTTCGAGCGATCGTGGGCAATGACGATGCCAGCATTTATGCCGGCAGACTCTATGGCGACACCAGCGCCGCCATCGAGCATGCGACTGCGCAGGGCGCCCGCGTCCTGAATGGCAGCTACGGGCCCGGCTCACCGCCCCCGTACATCAAGGATGAATTTGGCAACTGGATCAAAAATCCAGCCTACAAGGTATTCACGATCCAATCCTATGGATTTTCAAACGAAAAACCGGAATATGATGCAATCAAGCAGGCCGCTGACAGCGGCATGCTGCTGGTCTTTGCCGCCGGAAATGATCGGCAGTTGCAGCCGGTCACGTCGGTCAACCCGAGCGGCTCGGCCCTCTATCCATACATACGACCCGGCAACGCGAGAAGCGGTGTCTACCAATTCCTAGACGATAAGGGTCGACCTATTTCCGATCAAAGCGGAATCGATTTCTCCGGTATTGCCGGATCGATCGTTTCTGTCGTCGCCACCGATAGCAAAAACAAGATTGCCGCCTTCAGCAACTGGTGCGGCGTCACGGCGGCGTGGTGCATTGCTGCGCCGGGGGTCGATATCTACTCGACCGGACCTCAATCCAACTACACACCACCGTATTTTAAAGAAAGTGGGACCTCGATGGCGGCGCCGCACGTCGCGGGCGCGGCCGCAGTGCTGACACAGGCCTTCCCGTTCCTGACGGCGCCGCAGATCGCCCAGACGATGTTCACCACCGCCACCCCGATCGGGCCGGCGGAGATCTACGGCTGGGGCCTGCTCAACCTCGGCAAGGCGATCGATGGACCGGGCCAGTTCACCTCCACCTGGACGGTCAACACCACCTACAAGGGCCAAGCCTATTACGGTCGCTTCGCCAACGACATCTCCGGACCCGGCGGCCTGATTAAGACCGGCGCCGGCATCCTCGATCTCACCGGCAACAATACTTACGCCGGCGGCACAACCATCAACGGCGGCGTGCTCGGAATCCTGGCCGACCGCAACCTGGGCGCCGCGAGCGGCGGGCTGGCCTTCGGCGGCGGCACCCTCGAAGTCCTGGCCGACGGCTTCGCCACCGCCCGGCCGGTGACCCTCGACAGCACCGGCACGCTCCAGATCGATACGGGCACCTCCAGCTTCGCGGGCGTGTTTGCGGACGGGGCCGGGCCGGGCTCGCTCATCAAGACCGGGCCGGGAACGGCCAGCCTGTCGGCGGCCAACACCTATACGGGCAGCACCCTCGTGACGGGCGGCACGCTGGCGCTGACGGCGACCGGCAGCCTGATCTCGCCGATCACCGTCAGCACGGCCGGCAGCTTCGTGAACGCCGGCACCGCGACCGGCGGCCTTGTCAATGTCGGCTTCACGGCCAACAGCGGCACCCTCGCGGGCGGCGTGATCAATGCCGGCCTGCTCGCCAGCAGCGGAGCGATCTCCGGCGGGCTGGCCAATGCCGGCTACACCGTCAACAGCGGCACCGTCGCCGGTGGCGTCATCAATGTCGGCACCCTGGCCTCCAGCGGCAGCCTCTCCGGCGGACTGACCAATGCCGGCTACACCGCCAACACCGGCACGATCGGTGGCGGGGTGAGCAACACCGGCACCCTGGTCACCAGTGGAAGCCTCTCCGGCGGCCTGGTGAATGCCGGATACACCGCCAATACCGGCGCCATCGGTGGCGGCGTGACCAATGCCGGGACCTTGACCACTCGCGGCACGCTCTCCGGCGGCGTGACCAACACCGGCACCCTGGTCGCCAGCGCCGGCCGGGTCGACGGCGCGATCCGGAACGCCGGCACCGTCGCGGTCACCGGAACGGTCGCCAGCGACGGCACCTTCGCCAACGCCGCCGGCGCCACCCTGAATGTGGCGGCGAGCGGCGCCTACGGCCTGGCCGGCGCGCTCAGCAATGCCGGCACGGTCGCGGTCGCCTCCGGGGCCAGCCTCTCGGCCGCCGAGATCGGCAATGCCGGCCTGCTGGTCAGCGACGGCACCCTGAACGGGCCCGTCTCCAACGCCGGCACCGCCCGCCTGTCCGGCCGGCTCAACGGCGCCCTGACCAACACGGGCGCCCTGCAGTTCACCGGCCCGGTCTCAGGGATCACCGCGCTCACCACCACCGGCCCGCTCGACCTCGGCGGCGGCGCCTTCACCGTCGCGAACCTGTCCGGATCGGCCACGGCCGTGCTCGGCAACGGGCAGATCACCGTCGGCGGCCCCGGCGCGTCCAGCTATGCCGGCGCCATCGTGGATGGGGGCAGCCCCACGACGCTGACCAAGGTCGGCACCGGCACGCTCAACCTCACCGGTACCGGCCGCTTCTCCGGCCCGACCACGATCCAGCAGGGCACGCTGGCGCTCAACGGGCTCTGGACCTCCCCCGTGACGGTGGCGGCCGCCGGCACCCTGCGCGGCACCGGCACGATCGCGGCCCCGGTGGCGGTGGCCGGCGCCCTGCGGCCGGGCAACTCGCCCGGCACCCTGACGGTGGCCGGCCCGGTGAGCTTCGCCCCCGGCAGCCTGTTCGGGCTCGACATCGACGGGACCGGCACCGGCGCCGGGGCGGGCAACTACGCCCGCCTGCTGGCGGTGGGCCCGAGCGGCGCGGTCGCGGCCAACGGCACCCTGGCGCCGGTGCTGCGCGGGATCACCGGCAACGCGACCAACGGCTTCACCCCGGGGCTTGGCCAGCGCTTTTCCGTCTTGGTGGCGCAGGCGGGGCTGAGCGGCTCGTTCAGCGGGCTCACCCAGCCGCCAGCCGGCCTGGCCGCGGCCACCCGCTTCGACGCGCTCTACGGGGCCGCCGGCCTCGACCTTGTGGTGACCCCCGCCGCCTACGGCAACCTCGCGCCCCTCGGGCTCGCCCAGAGCGGCAATGCCCGGGCGGTGGGCGCCGCCCTGGACGTTGCCCGGCCGGCGGCCGGCACCCGGCCCGACGCGGCCCGGGCACGGCTGTTCGACCCGCTCTACGCCGCCGCCCCCGGCACCCTGGCGGGCGGGCTCGCGAGCCTGTCGGGCCAGAGCTACGGCGACGCGGTGATGGCCGACCTCGCGGCGCGCCGGCTGGTCGCCGCCACGATCGACCGGCGCCTGACCTCGGGCGGCGGCAGCGCCAGCTTCAGCGCCGGCGGCGCCGGGCTCGGGCCGAACGGCACCGCGATCGACCTGCGCGGCGCCGCCGGGGGCCCCGACCAGCCGCTGGCCACCGGCGAGGGCCGGATCTGGGCCGACGCGCTGTACGGCTTCGGCAGCCGCGGCGGCGACCGCGCCGCCGGCGGGGCGAACCTCGATGCCGGCGGGCTGCTGCTCGGCGTCGACCGGCAGATCGGGCGCGACACGCTGGTGGGCGGCGCGTTCAGCTACCTGCGCGAGACCGGCGCGTCCCGCGGCGCCGGGGCCGGGTTCGGGCCCGGGTCGTTCACCACGGACAGCTACGGCGGGACGCTCTACGGCAGCACGCGGCTGGGCGCGGTGGTGCTGCGCGGCACGGCTGGGGGCGCCTATGCCGACGGGCGGGTGAACCGGACAATGGTGCTGGGCTCGGCCCCGATGCGGGCCGGCGGCGCGCCGTCCGGCGGCGATCTCGGCCTGTCGGGCTTTGCCGGCTACGCGATCGCGACCGGCCTGCCGGTGGAACTCGTGCCGGAGCTGGGTTTCAGCTACGACCGGCTGAGCCGGGGCCGGGTGAGCGAGCGCGGCGGCCTGGTCCCGCAGGTCTTCACCACGGCGGCGCTGGACGGGGCGCGGATCCTGGCGGGCGGTCGGCTCGCCAGCGTCGCGGTGGATGGAGCCGCGGGCCTGCGCCTCGACGCCCGGGCGTACTGGGCGCACGAGCTGGCGGACACGGCGGCGGTGGTGCGTTCGAGCCTGTTCGGCGTGCCGTTCTCGACCCGCACCAGCGCGCTGGCGCGGGACGGTGCGGTGCTGGGCGTGAGCGTGTCGGGCCCGGTGGCCGCCGGGGTCTCGCTGTCGGCGAGCTACACCGGCGAGGTCCGCCCCGGCGCCACCGCCCAAGTCTTCTCGGCCGGTCTGCAGGCCGCTTGGTAAGCCGAGCGCCCGGCCGCGGTAGCTCCTGGGTGGCCGCGGCCTGCACGCGTGGTGCGAGGTTCGGCGTCTGCAAAGGAGCGAAGGTCGGACCCCGGCCTGTCGGCGGGGACGTGTACCGTCGGCTCCTGGTCACTGAGATGCAGAGCGCGCAGCTCGGCCCTTATCGCCGGACCGGCGCGGAGCGCTCGGTCCCTTCGGGCTTTGGGGGACCATAGGATCGTCTGCGCGGTCTTGATGGGTGGGAAGCGGTTCGGGGACCGAGCCATGCCGGGTGGATCGTCGTTGTCGCGCGCTTTGACTGCCACCGCGATGTTGGGCTTCGACGCGGGGGTCTCACGATCCGCAGCCCAGCCCGGGTAACGCCGCTCTGCGCCAAGGGACTTGAGGGGCCGGGCGGTGGCAGCGCCGATCGGGGATGGGGGCGCATGCGACCCAGCGCGTGTATCAACGGAACTAAGTACAACTCACAATTGCATTGCTGATCGCGGTCGGCGATCATCCGCTCGGACCTACGAGCGAGAGCCGCCGTGCGAGCCATCGAGACCATTCCTCCGGGACATCTTGGCGTCCCGATGCTGCGCGAGGCGATCACCGCCGCAGCGGCCATCGGCTTCCTGGCCGGCGGCGGCGTCCGGATGGTGACTGGTCTCGGCAGCACGCAGAGTGTCCTGGTGGGCGCACTCTACCTGCCACTAGGAGCGATCGCTGCGGCTGTGATGGCCGGGCTCGTCTTGAATCTGATCGCCCTGCCGGCCTTGAGCTGGACCCTGCCCGGCCGCAGGCTGCCGGCGAGGGCCTATCGTGTCGCCGGCGCCCTCTCGGGTTTCGTGGCCTTCTTGGGGGCCTTCGTCCAGTTCGCGCCGGCCACCGCGTAGATCCCGGCACCGGCCAGCCGACCCCGGTTGGCGCGGACTTCGAGCGGTAAGTTGGAATGGCGCTGCGATGTTTCCCGTGAAACATCGCGTTGGGCCTTGTCCCATGAGGCTTCGGTCCCGCGCGTGAAGCCGACGCCGCGCTCAGCAGGACCGTCCGGCTCGTCAAGCACCGGCATGGTCTATCGCGCCACGCTACTTACCCGAACCACGCGGGCGTCGGCTGCCCGTCGTGAACAGACCTGTACCGCCTCCTCCGGGCTTGCGCGGACATCGTCCGGCTGATCGAACGCCCCCGAAACCCTCGGGGATGCATCTGGACCATGCCACCGACCTCAAGCCCGCTGCGCCTCGCAATCGTGGGCGGCGGCTTCACCGGCGCCGTGCTGGCGATCCATGCGGTACGCGCCTCGACGGGGCCCCTCGACATCGTCGTTCTCGAGCCGCGGCCCGAGCTCGGGCGCGGCGTGGCCTACAGCACCCGCGATCCCAATCACCGCATCAACGTGCCCAGCGACCGGCTGGATATCGTCACCGGCGAGACCGGGGCCGCCACCGCCTGGCTGCACGCGCAGGGCATCCTGCCCGATGCGGCGTGCGAGGACGGCACCGGAGCCTACGTACCGCGGGCGGATTACGGGGCGTATATCGGCGCCGTCCTGGCCGAAACCCTGGCAGCAGCCTCGGACCGCGTGCGCCTGTCCCATCTGCGCACGACGGCCATGGAGGTCCGGGGAGAGGCCGGAGCCTGGCAGATCCTGACGCGATCCGGCGAGCGCCTCGCGGCCGACCGCGTCGCCCTGTGCTTCGGTCACGCGGTGCCCGCCCTGCCCTGCCGTCTCGGCCCAGGCGTTGCGGAATCCGGCCGCCTCGTCGCCGATCCCTGGGCGGCCGATGCGCTTGCCGGGATCGGGCCGGAGGCCTCCGTGCTGGTGGTCGGCACCGGGCTGACCATGGCGGACGTGGTGACGAGCCTCGGCGCTGGCGGTCATCGGGGGCCGATCACCGCGATCTCCCGGCGGGGCCTGCTGCCGAAGGCTCACGGACTCTTCAGGATGGATCTGGACGTGGTCGGAACGCATCCGCCCGCCACCGCTCTGGACCTGCTCCGGCTCGTCCGGCGGCAGGTCGCGTCGGTCGATCCCGCCCTGGGCTGGCACCCGGTGGTGGATTCCCTCCGCACGGCCTTGCCCGATCTGTGGTCGAGCCTGCCGGCTGCCGAGAAGCGGCGCGTCGTGCGCCGCCTGCTGCCGTTTTGGGAGGTCCACCGCTTCCGCATCGCGCCGCAGATCGCGGCGGCTTTGACGGAGGCGCGGGCGGCGGGGCGCCTTCTCGTGGAACGGGCAGCCGTCACCGGCCTGGAACTCGGCGCGGATGGGCGGATCGCGGCGCAGGTGCGGCCCGGCGGCGGCGAGACCACGCGCCGGTCGTTCGATGCGGTGGTGCTGTGTACCGGGCCGGAGCGCGATGTCTCGCGCAACCCGCTGGTCGCCGCCCTGCTGGCGGACGGGACCGCCAGCCTCGACGCGGTCGGTCTCGGCCTCGCCGTCGATCGCCGCAGCCATGTGCTCGACCGGGACGGCCGGCCCCGGCCCGGTCTCTACGCCTACGGGCCGATGACGCGGGGCAGCTTCGGCGAGATGACGGGGGCCCCGGATATCGCCCAGCACATCGAGCGGACGGTGGGGGACCTGCTTGGCGAGCCGATCTGAGGAACGGCCGGCAGCCGGCGTCCCGCCTTCGGTCAGGCGTCGGTGCCGGCCTGTCGGAGGGCGGCGGCGGCCTTCACGATCGACAGGACACCGGTGCGCGTCGTCTGGTCCGTGATCGACCGGAAGGCCGCCACGAGGTCCATGATCTCGGGATCGTCGAACAGGCCCTGGATGGACTCGGCGCCCGTATCCTCCGGCGACTTGTCCGCGAAGAATGCCTCGACCGGGACCTTGAGCTGGTCCGCGATCATCTGCAGGCGGCTGGCGCCGACGCGGTTGCGGCCCTTCTCGTATTTCTGCACCTGCTGAAAGCTGACGCCGATGGCGTGACCCAGCGTGGTCTGGCTCAGACCCTGTGCGGCCCGGAGCGCCGCGATACGGCTCCCGATCGCGCGATCGGCTTCGGTCGCGAGCTTCGGCTTGGTCACGGTCGTCATATCGGAACAGTCTTTCACGGCGTGCGGCCGAGGTCGGCCGCGATCCACGGGCTGCTTAACTGCATCGCGCACGATTGAGTTTCGCACCACCATGCAACCCTCGCTTGTGCCAGCCGCATATCTTGGCTGTATCGACCCAGGACAGTCACCGCGTCAACGCGTCGTCGCAGAGACGAACGCGCGATCGTGAACCACAGGACCACACAACCAAGCCGGTTCAGTGCCGATTCCGTATTCAGCTAATCCGGCGTGGTTAACAGAACCTTCCCATACCCACAGCGCAAAATGTCCCCCCCAGGCGGCCCGATCCCGACCGTCGAAGCCCCCTCCCCTTCGCGGGAAGCCGCGGAGGCGGGTACAACTTGGAATGAGTCCAAGTTATATTAGAATTGCTCCATAACATAGCGGTTGCCTATACCAATACTCTGATGCCAACACGATCACGGTAGCGTGAGGCTGCCGTTTTCGTAGAGAGCACGGGCGGTCCCGTGCTTGTCTTAGAGGCGTCAAGATGAACCGGTCCCGGGCTGAAGCGACCTGGAACGCAATCGAACGGTCGCTGGCCGGATCCCTGTATCTCGCGTTGCTCTCAACGACCTGTGCGGTCATCGCGCCGGGCGCGGGCGCGGCACAGGCGGCGCCGACCACTACCGATATCGAGCTGTCCGAATTGAGCGTGACGGGTGAGGGCCCCAGCCGGTCTCTCAACGGCGACCTGTACGGCGCCGGCGGCGCGGTCGGCCCGGTCCCCGGCTACGTCGCCAGCCGCAGCACGGTCGGCACGAAGACCGACACCCCGATCCTGGAGACGGCGCAATCCGTCTCGGTCGTCGGCCGCCAGCAGATCCAGGACCAGAACGCGCTGACGGTCACCCAGGCGCTGCGCTACACGCCGGGCGTCTTCGCCGAGTCGCGCGGCGGTGCCGGCTCGACTCGCCTGGAACTGTTCAACATCCGCGGCTTCACGGCCCCGGTCTTCCTGGATCAGATGGCGATCATCGGCGGGCGCGACGCCAACACGTCGATCGACGTCTACCGTCTAGAGCGGATCGACATCATCAAGGGGCCGGCCTCGGTACTGTACGGGCAGTCCGGCCCGGGCGGCATCGTCAACCTGGTCTCGAAGGTCCCGCAATTCGTCCGCCACGGCGAGGTCTTCATTCAGGGCGGCGGTTTCAACGAGGTCCGGAGCGGCTTCGACATCGGCGGCCCCATCGCGTCGGACATCCCGGGCTTGGCCGACCAGTTCGCCTACCGGGTGATCGGGCTCGGCTGGAACGGCGACGGGCCGGCGGTGACCACCAAGGTCGAGCGGGCCTTCATCACTCCGAGCATCACCTGGCGCCCGTCCACCGACACGTCGCTCACCCTGATCGGCAATTACCAGCGCGATCCGTTCTCAGGCTTCTACGGCGGCTTCCCGGCGGTGGGCACCGTGTTCTCACGCAATTTCGGCAGCGGGCTGTTCGGGCGGCTGCCGGTGAATTTCTACGACGGCGATCGCAACATCGAGCGCTCCGACCGGACCCAGGCCTCGATCGAGTATCTGTTCGATCAGCGTATCGGCGAGAACCTGCGGTTCCACTCGGCCGGACGCTACCTGCGTACCCAGGGCGATTACCGCAGCGTCTACGGCGCCTTCAACGACCGGAACGGCCCGACCGCCAGCGGCCCGCTCCTGGCACGGTCGGTCATCGGCACCAACGTGGCGGCCGAAGCCTACACGATGGACAACAACTTCATCGCCGAGTTCGATACCGGGTTCATCGCGCACACCGCCCTGCTGGGCGTCGATCACCGGACCTTCAGCACCCGCACCAGCGGCACCCCGTTCCCGAGCGCTCCGGACCTCAACATCCTGGCACCGAACTACGCCATGAACATCGCCTTCCCGGCATTCAACACCACCTCGCGGGTCGATGCCCAGCAGACCGGCGTGTACTTTCAGGACCAGGCAAAGTTCGATCGCGCCGTGCTGACGCTCGGCGGCCGCTACGATGTCGCCAGCCAGACCGGCCCGACCCGCAGCTTTTCCGGGAACACCAGCACCTTGACGCTCCAGGATGCGCCCTCCGACGCCCTGACCTATCGTGCGAGCCTGCTGTACCAGTTCGACAGCGGCGTGGCGCCGTACGTGTCCTACAGCCAAGCCTTCGAGCCGATCGTGAGCGGGCGTGTGTTCGACAGCGCCTTCGGGTCGGTGGGTCGCGTGCCCGACCCGATCCGCAGCGACCAGTACGAGGCCGGCATCAAGTACCAGCCGCCGGGCACCGACATCCTGCTGACCGCCGCGGTCTTCGATATCCGCCAATCGAACCGAACCTCCGCGGATCCCCTGCGCCAGGGCTTCGTGGTCCAGACCGGCGAAGTCGGCGCCCAGGGCGTGGAGTTCGAGGCACGGGCCAACCTGGCCGAGGGCCTGACGCTGATCGGCGGCGTCTCGCTCCTCGACATCCGCAACGTGCGGGATAGCGGCAGCACGGCGAACGACCTCACCCGGCTGTCGGTGCCGCTCCAGGGGCGGCGCCCGGTGCAGGTGCCGGACACGACGATCTCGCTGCTGGCGAACTACCGCTTCACCGACGGCCCCCTGCTGGGCCTCGGGATCGGTGGCGGCGTGCGCTACCTCGGCCCGTCCTGGGGCGATCCGGCCAATACCTTCCAAGTGCCGGAGAGCGTGGTCGTCGACGCGGTCGCGTCCTACGACATGCGGCACCTCGCGCCGAGCCTGGCCGGCCTCACGGCGGAGCTGAACGTCAACAACCTTCTGGACGAGCGCTTCGTCTCCAGTTGCCTCTCCTACTCGGCTTGCTTCTATGGCCTGCCGCGCACGGTCTACGGAACCCTGCGCTATCGCTGGTAAGGCCCCGCCGATGCGCAACAACTTCCGGCAGTCGATGGCGTGGCTGCATGCCTGGTCCGGGCTGATCGTCGGCTGGGTGCTGTTCGCGGTCTTCGTCACCGGGACCGCGAGCTATTACCGGCCCGAGATCTCGCGCTGGATGCGGCCCGAGCTCCAGGCCGGAACCGTGCGCGGTCCAGACGCGACGGCCGCCGCGGTGGAGCGCGGCGTCGCCTACCTGCAGGCGCAGGCGGGAGGCGCGCGGTCATGGTTCATCACGCCGCCGCGCCCGGACCTGCCCCTGCTCGAACTGTTCTGGCGGACAGGGCCGGGCCAGCCGCCGAGCCACGTGTTCCTCGATCCGGAGACCGGGGCGCCGGCCACCCTGCGCGAGACACGCGGCGGCGATTTCCTCTACCGGTTCCACTTCGAGCTGAACATGGCGCCCCTTTGGGGCCGCTGGATCGTCGGTATCTGCGCGATGATCATGCTGGTGGCGCTGATCTCGGGGATCATCACCCACCGGCGGATCTTTGCCGACTTCTTCACCTTCCGCCGGGACAAGTCCGCCCAGCGCGGCTGGCTCGACGCCCACAACGTCACGGGCGTGCTCGCTTTGCCGTTCCACCTGATGATCACCTATACGGGGCTGGTCACCCTGTCGCTCATGTACATGCCCTGGGGCATGACCGCGGCCTATCGGGGCGACACGCAACGCTTCTTCGCCGAGGCCGGCCAGATCACGGCGCCGCGCCCCCCGGCGGGCCGGCCGGGCACCCTGGCTCCCGTCGGCCCGATGGTGCGGCGCGCGCAGGAGACGATCCACGAGCCCCTGGAGCGGATCTCGATCGTCAACCCGAAGGACGCGAACGCCACCGTGGTGGTCGTGTTCGAGGAGCCGCACGGGCTCTCGCACGAGCACCCGCAGGTCGCCTTCGACGGCACCACGGGGAGCGTCGTTGAGGTCCGGGCCGGCGGGCTGAAGCCGGCGGCCAAGACCTTCACCACGATGGTCGGCCTGCACGAGGCGCATTTCGCCGGGCCGGGCTTACGGATCCTGTTCTTCCTGTGCGGGCTCGCCGGCAGCGCCATGGTGGCCACGGGCCTGCTGCTGTGGTCGGTGGCGCGCCTGCCCAAGACGGCCGCGGCCGGGAGCGCGCCGCATCTGGGCTTGCGCCTCGTCCAGGGCCTCAACATCGCGACGATCGCCGGGCTGCCGGCAGCCATCGCGGCCTATTTCCTGGCCAACCGGATCCTCCCGGTGGGGCTGCCCGACCGGGCGTTCTGGGAGATCCGCGGGTTCTTCGCGGTCTGGGTGCTGATCGCCGCGGTCGGCCTGCTGCGTCCGCAGCGGCGGGCCTGGCCCGAGGTGCTGATCGTGGGTGCCGCCCTGTACGCGGCGGCCGCTCTGGCCGATGGCTGGCGGATGCAGCGGGCCTACGGCGCCGGCGATCCGGTGGACCCGCTCTTCGTCGGGGTCGATCTCGTGCTGCTGGGCCTGGCGGCGCTCCTGCTCTTCGCCGCCGGCAAGGCCGCCCGCTACGACGGCAGCCGGCCGTCGCGCGCCCGCGGCGCCAACCGGCAGGCCTTCAGCGGAACGGCCGCCGAATAGGGGCCGTGGGCGGGTTCGGCGACCGCCCGGGCACGCAGCTCAACCGCGCTCGGCCCCCGCGGGGAAGCGGCGCGCGAACCAGTCGCGCAGGACCTGACGCTCGTAATACAGGCCGCCGGTAGAGAAGCGCGGGTTCGCGGTCAGCAGGAAATTGATGTCGGTGACCGTATCCTCGCCCTGCGCGACGATGCGGCCGCCCCGGCGCAGCGCGTAGGCCAGGCGGATCCGCGGCGGCGTGGCGTCGGTCACGACGCGGACGCCCGTCGGCGACGCGAAACCGGGTCGGTCGAACCCGGCGAGATCGATGTCGAGGATCGTGATGTCGAGGCGCTCGTCCGACCGGAGACGGGCATTGCCGAGATCGACCAGGATCCGGGTCAGCTCGGCCAGCGTGACCCGGAGCGGCTGCCCGGAGGCGAAGCGGTTCTCGGCATCCGTGAAGCGCTCCGGCGTGGCGTAGCGGACCTGGACCTCCGCGGCCGCCGGTCCGGCCGCCAGGAGCACGGCCAGGACGAGGCCGGCCCTGCCTGCACCGCGCTTGCTCATATCGCTCTCACAATCCTGCCTATCGTGCCGCGGGGTTGCGGCGGTGTGTCGCCGCGCCGCCCTCCGGCTCGCCGGGACCGGTGCGGGCCGGCCCTGCGCAACAGGGAAAACCCCTTGCGCGGCCTTCCGTTTCCGCGACACGGAGGTCGATCGGCCGGGCGCGCATGACTGCAATCGAGGGCTGAGGCGTCCATAGTCTCGCCGCGTTCCGGGCGCCACCTGGGGTCATCAGCCCGCGAGGGCAGCCCTTCATGGGAGCGCGCACCGCTTGCTCAACTCTTTCCTGGCGATCCTCACCGTTATCGCGGTCCTGGCAGTCACGGCGCTCTTCAAGCTGCCGCTCCTGCCGTTCCGACTGGCCGGCCGTCTGCTGCGGGGTCGTCCGGCGGTCGCCTGATCGGGCCGCCCGACCGGATCATCCCGCCGAGTCGATGACGAATTCCATCCCGCGACCCGGCCCCTGATCGGCATAGTCGACCAGGGCCAGGCCGCGCTCGGCCAAGGTCGCCTCGACGATCCCCCGCTCCTTGCGGACCATCTGGCCGACCGCCAGCGGCGTCAGGCGCGGGCTCACCCGCCGCAGCTGGTCGACCCCGATATTGGCCGGCGTGCCGTCGCCCTCGGCGATCCGGGCGAGCGCGAGGCCCAGATCCTTCGCCTTGGTCTCCGCGGCGGATTTCGGCTTGAACGCCATCTTGTCTCTCCTCGTATTCGGGGGCCGTCGCGCTTCACGCGGCCTGCACATCCACGTTCACGTCGACGAACGCCCGGATCCAGACGCGACGCCCCTTGGCGTCGTAGACCTCGACCTGCCAGCCCGACCAGTCGAACCGCTCGACCCGCTCCATGAGCCCGAGCGCGACCCGCTCGGCGTGGACGCGCATCTGCGCCGTCGTCGGCAGACGCTTGCCCTTGAGGTCGGTCACCAGCTCATGCCCGTCCGTGCAGTGGAAGCGGTAGAGCTTCGTCGGCATCGGCCGTTCCTCGATCAATCGACAGCCCTCCGGTTCCGTTCAAGGCCGCGGCATCGAGACAGCCGGCCGCCCGGCCGCGCGCCTATGTTCACTTTATGTTCTATACATAGGCAGCACGCGATGCATCCACAACCGCACGAATGGGTTGTGGAGACCGGCCTCGCCCAGCCGGTGCAAGCCGCGGAAGCTGGTGGGTCCGGACGATCGCGGCCCGCCGCAATCGGGAACGGGTCGAGGACGCGTTCGGCATCACGCCCCGGCGCGAGCGCGCGGGTCCGTTCACGCGAGGGTCGGGGCCGAGCTTCCAGCCCAACGGGATCCGCGTGATCGCGGTCGATGATCGTGCGCCGACCGCCGCCGCGGAGCCGGAAGTCGGCCCGCTCCTCGCGCTCGACCGCGAAGCATCACCCTCGACGCGATCGGGACGGGCTTCCCGGAAGCCCGGAACATCGCCACGCCGCGCGGATCGCGGGCGAGCGAACCGACCTGTCGGTCGCGTCCGGGGGCGGGGAACGCTCGTTCGGCACCGCCGCGGACGAGCCGGAATGTCTGAACACGCTTGTCTTGACCGGCAAACCGTCGCCCTGACCGCCGGGGCGGGCAGGCTCTCCGACGCGGCCGATCCCGCCGGGGGGCGCGGCTTCGAGCCAGCGCCTGCCCGGTCGGAGAGGGGCTCCGCTCAGGCGGCCTCGCCCTTCCGCTTGGCCATGGCGCCGGGCTGCCCCAACCCGATCGCCTTAGCGAGGGCGGAACGCTGCTCGGCGTAGCTCGGGGCGACCATCGGATAGTCGGCCGGCAGGCCGTAGCGCTCGCGGTAGCTCTGCGGGCTCAGGCCATTGGCGGCCAGATGGCGCTTCAGCGTCTTGTAGGTCTTGCCGTCGATGAAGCTGACGATCCCGTCCTGCTGCACCGACTTGCGGATCTGAGCCGGGCTCGGCTTGTCGACGGCCGGCGCGGCGGCACCGCTCTCGACCGGCGCCGTGCCCGACGCCAGGCCGGCGATCGCACCGTAGATGCGCGCGATCAGTGCCGGCAGCTCGGAGGCCGGGACCGGATTGTTCGCCACATAGGCGGCGACGAGATCAACCGCCAACTCGGTGAAGTTGGAAGATTTCCCATAGGATGTCTCGTTCATATTGGCCCCTTCAGATCGTGCAGCATCCCCTTGTTGTTTCGGACCGACTAAGGATTCAACACACCAAATCCGGCTTTCAACGCTATTCTGTTGGCAGGTCCAGCGTCCTTAGCCGCGCCACAATCGGAACGTTAGCCGCGGGATCGCCGGCTCTGCTCGGCGACACCCTACCATTCGGGATGCCTGAACGAGAAACGGCCGGGACATAGGTCCCGGCCGTCGCGTGGAGCCTAAAGGGCTCCGGATTGTATCGGGTCGCGCAGCGGCCGATCAGAGGCTCGTGGTGCCCGGATAAGCCCGGACACGGCTCCGACCGTCGGTCGGGCCGGTGATGGCGGTACCGGCAGCCGGGGCCGGAGCCTCCCAACCATCCGCACGCCACGCACTGGTCTTCTGGTCGAGATCGACCGAGCCGTGCTCCTCGAGGACATCCATGACCATCGGCACCATCGTCGTGCGCGCATCGTCGACGCGGACCGTGACGAGCGTCCCGCCCCGGCGTACGCCTTCGCCGTAGGCATGCGCGTCCGTCTCGCTGACGCCGGCCCCGGCCAGGGCTCCGCCCAGGCCGCCCGCGGCGGCGCCGATCCCGGCGCCCGTCAGGGTGGCGACGAGCCAGCCCGCGGCCACGACCGGGCCGACACCGGGGATCGCGATCAGGCCGAGACCGGCCAGGAGGCCGGCCGCGCCGCCGACCACGGTACCGAGGGTGGCGCCGGTGCCGGTGCCGTCTTTGGCCTTCTCCTTGGTGTCGTCGCTGACATGCGTTCCGTCGGTGGCGGTGCGGCCGGCATGACGGTCGCCCTCGTTGTTGCTGACGATGCTGATGTCGCCGTGCGGAATGCCGCCCGCCTCAAGCTTGCTGACGGCGCTGCTGGCCTCCTCGTAACGGTCGTAGAGGGCCGTGATGGTTTGCTGAGCCATAAGAATTCTCCTGCGTGAAGGTCGTGAGGATCAGGGGATCACTGCGCCGCCACGTTGCCCTTGAAATCGAGGCCCACGTTGACCTGCTTGCCGCCCTGCATGGCGGTGCCGCGCCAGATGCCGTCGCCGTCCTTCTTGAGGTTCTTGGCGTCCGTGAAGCCGGACTTCTCGAGCCGCGAACGCGCCTCGCCCTCGGTGAAGCTGTTGGCGCCCTTCTCGAGCTGGACGTTGGCATGGGCCGCGGTCGTGCCGCCGTTGGGGGCCATCTTGTCGGTGTTCGGACGGGTGACGCTCTCCTGGCCACCCGATTGCTGGCTGGTCTTCGCGTCAGGAGCAGCCGGCGTCCCGGTCACGGTGGTTTGCGCGAGGGCGCTCGAGCCGAACAGCGTAGCAATGGCGAGGACGGCGAGGGGGGTACGCATGATGGTCTCCGTGGATCATTCCGGACCCCATCAATCCCGATGGCACATGATACGTTCCACGCAGCGAGGATTTACAGATCAAGCTTCAGGATTTCAGAGGCCGAGCACGTTTGGTTCCAAAAAATTGTCCTCTAATATCTAACGAATAAATGCGCCCCTCGCGAAGACCAGCCGTGCGATACCTGAATCCCCCAGGCGGCCGCCCCCTCGGTCGCCCGAGGCGGCGGCCGCCATACCCGACCGGCCTCAGCCGGCGCCGTATCCGCCCTTGCGGTTGTCCGGCTGGGGAACGGGCGGCCGGGTGTCGTAGCCGCCGCTCTCCGGGGCCGCATCGCCCGGAGCCTCGGCCTCGGGATGGCCCGGCGCGTGCGGGCCGCTTCCCCCGGCGCCGGCGTCGGGCGTCTTCACCGCGCGCGCCGGTCGAGCCGGCGGCACGGTTCCCAAGGCTTCCCGCGCCGCGTCGACATCCTGTCCCATGTGATCCTCCCGGGTGATCCGTGGAGGGCCAAGACCGAAGGGCCGAGGCATGTTCCCGCGGCCCGGGCGCAGAGGGGCTCGTTCGGGCGCCGAACGCGGCTCAGCGATGAAAGCTGCTGCGCGCGATCGCGCGGCCCAGGCTCATGAGCAGCACGTCGGCGGCGGCGCGAACCTCGGCCGGCGTGTCACCGTCGAGCGTGCGCTTCAGCGCGATCGCCAGGTCGGCGGCCCGCTCCAGGGCATCGGCTGGCGCCGACAGGTCGCTCAAGACGTAGCGCTCGCTGCCCTGATGCATCTCGGTGATGTCGATGATGATGCCGCGGGACCGGACCGGACGCCCGTTCGCATCCTGGAACATGCGTCCGCGGCTGAGCAGCCACCGCACAGTTCCGTCCGGGGCGACCACCCGGTACTCGGCGACCGCCAGGCCGCCGGTCTTCGAGGCCTGCTGAACATGATCGAGCAGCCAGGCATGGTCGGCCGGATGGACGGCGCCGATGGCGGTCGAGCCGTCGAGCTCGGTCTCCGCAAGCGCGGGATCGCCGGCCAGCAAGCGCGCCGCGCCGGCATCGTAGACCACGACGTGACGGACGATGTCCCAATCCCAGACACCGACCACGCATGACGCTTCGAGGGCAGCGCGGAGCCGGTCGAGCGGTTCACTGAAGCCGTCGATCGCGTTGACCGGCGTCTTCGAGCGCTGTCCCATCGTGTCGATCCCGCCGAGCTGTACCAGGACGATTTGGTGCGCAACCGTACCATTTCATCCCGGAATCTGTCGAAAATTTCATGATCGGATCGGGGTGCATTCCCGCCGCAGGCCGGTTGGAACGGCAGGACCCCGCTGCGTCTCCCGCACAACCGGTCCCGAGCCGCGTTGAACCGATCATGTGTGACGAATCCAAACCGTCGGGCGCGGCAAGCCGGAGCCCATCGCCGGGGAGCCCGCTGAGCGAGATCGCGCACGCGCTGGGCGTCCCGGTCTCCAGCTTCTTCGTATCGGACGCGGCGGTGCCGACCGAGGGCGACCTGCCGGACGCCACGGCCCTCCTCGACCTGGTACGGGCCTACCTGCTGCGGGTCGGCCCGGAGACGCACGCGCGCTTCGTCGCCCGTGTCGCGGCGATGGCCGAGGAGGCGCCTCGGTAAGCCGCCCCCGGCGGACGGGCGAAGCGCCTCCGATCACACGCGTCGGGCGTTCAGGGGCGGACCCATCATGTCGCGCCGGACGATCTCGATCGACCAGGCCCAGAGCAGGTGACCGAACACCTCGGAGAACGCCTCATGGCCGGAGATCTGCCACAGAGGCGGGGCCCAGCCGCCGAGCGGCAACAGGAGGCCGTGGAACAGGACGGTGACGATCAACCCGAAAGCCATACCCTGTCCCAAGGTCACGAGCGGGAAGGTCAGGGCGGTCAGGCAGTAGAGCAGGCCGAAGAAGACCGAGAACCCCTGGTGCATCAGCGCGACACCGTAATTGAGGACGTGCCCGGTGAAGGTATAGGTCATGGCCTCGACGTTCAGGCCGAGCCATTTGAGGATGGCGAAGGGCGGCGAGATACGCCCGGCCTCCCGGGGCGGGAACGGGATCTCGGAGCCCCATTTGACGAAGCTCGACAGGTTTCCGCCCAGGAACCCGGCGGCCAGGGCCGTCTTGTAATCGTAACTTGGAACCACGGTCGCGTTGACGCGCATGACAGACCCCCGCCTCGACGGCTTCTGGATTTCTTATTGTCCGAACGTCATCCCGCCGGCCCAGGCGAGCCGCCTGAGGGACCGCGCTCGGCCCGAGATGATTCGCGTTCGGCGGGCCCTGCTAACAAGAGAAACTTTCCGATCCCAACACGAGAGCCGTTGATTTTTCGGCATTTTAGGCTCGGACGCACCGGGATATCACAACACATGTTCGATCCACTTCCGGGATCGACTGAATAAATATCGGCGACGCACAACACGCCCCGCAGAATATTGCGAGGGCCCGTGACTTCGGCTGTGATCCCGTACGCGCCGTGAGATCTGGTGTCTCGGCCGGCGCCTGCGCCTGCCCTCAGGGGCGCGTGCGGGCCTGGGAGGCGGCGATCTGCATGAGTTCGGCCATGCTGCCGACGCCGAGCTTGGACCGCAGGGTCGCGGTGGCGTTCACGACGCTGCGGTAATTGAGCGTCAGGATCTCGGCGATCTCGTCGTAGGGCTTGCCCTTCCCGATCAGCACCAGGATCTGCATCTCCCGGCTGCTCAAATTCGCCAGCGGCAGGTCGTGCGCGCCGGCATTCAGCATCGCGATCTCGATGGCGATGTCATGGGGCAGGTAGGAGCGGCCGTTGGCGACCGCCTCCAGCGCCTCGAGGAAGGCGGCGGCGGGCGTATCCTTCAGGACGAAACCCAGGGCGCCGCATTCCAGGACCCGCGCGACGATGACCGGGTCCCGGTGCATGCTCAGCGCGAGGATGCGCGCCTCCGGCTCGAGGGCGCGGATCCGGCGGATCAGCGAGAGGCCGGACAGTCCGTCGTCCCGGAAGCTCAGGTCGGTCACCACCACGCCCGGCCGGTGACGGTGGAAGGTGCGGTAGGCGGCGACGATGTCCCGGGCCTCGTGGACGCGCGCGATGCCCGCCTCCTCGGCAAGCAGCCGGAAGCCCTGAAGCACGATCGGGTGGTCGTCGACGATCAGGAGGTCCCGGGCTCGGACGGACCGCGCGGGCTGGGCCGGGCCCGGGGCGGCGAGGCGCTGCGCGGCGCTCACGGCGCCTCTCCCGGCCCCGGCCCGGGGGCGAACCGGTCGGCGAGCAGGGCCAGGGCGGCGGCATGGTCGATGCCGCGGGCGCGGGTGTTGAAGTAGTGCTGGCACATCTCTCCGTAGAGGCTCTTGTGGCGGCCGCGCCGGGCCGCCACCGCGCTGAACCCGGTGAGCAGCGACGCGGAGCGCTCGGTCTTGCCGATCTCGGCGAGCATCTGCCCGAGCTGGGCCGTGCGGTTGGCGATCATGCGCGGATCCTCGATGAAGACGGCCCTGGCTTCCGCCAGGGCGTCCTGCAGCGCCCGCACGGAGTCGGAGCCCGCCGGCACCGGGTGCCCGGCCTCCCGGCCGGCGAGCCAGCGCGCCGGGTCGGTCCCGTCGGTGGGTGACAGCCAGGCCGGCAAGTCGCTCTCGGCGGTGCGGGCCACCACGGCCTGACCCTCCTCCGACTCCGTGGGCCGGTCGCAGGCGGCGAGCGCGAGGCCGGCGACCATCAGGCTGGCGAGCGCCCCCCTCACCGGCCGGCCTCCCCCGGGACCGGCCGGTCCGCCGCCACGGTGCGCGGACCCTCGGCCACCGGGATCCGGCCGGTCTCCGTCAGGGCCGCGAGGTCGATCACGGACACGTCGTCCGAGAACCAGTTCGCCACGTAGGCGCGTCCGCCCAGGATCGCCACGCCCTCCGGATAGCGGCCGACCGGCACCGTGGCGACGACCGCGAGCGCCTCGGCATCGACGATCGACACGGTTCCGGCATGCTGGTTGGTGACGACCACGCGCCGGCCATCCGGGTCGATGGCGACGCCGTAGGGGCTCGCCCCGACCGGTACCGTCGCGACGGGGTTGAGCGCGCCGGCATCGATGACGGTGAGATCGTTGCTCCGGACATTGGCGACGTAGACCCGGTCGCGGACCGGATCGTAGGCCAGGGCGAAGGGACCGTCGCCGACCGGGATTCCGGCGATCCGCGCCATCCGGGCGGTGTCGACCACACCGACGCTCCGGTTCTCGCGCTCGGCCACGTAGAGCCGCCCGTTCACGCCGAGGGCGAGCCCGGCCGGGTCGCGCCCGACCGCGACCTCGGCCTCGACCGCGCCGGTCTCCGCCGAGAGGCGCAGCACCCGGTTGCCGGACCAGTCGCCGACATAGAGGGCGCGCCCGTCCGGGTCGGCCGCGAGCCCGAAGGCCTGGCCGGGGACCGGCCATTGTCGCGTCGTCCCATCGGGTGCGATCACCGTGATCGCGCGGCCGTCGGGGTGGCTGAGATAGAGCCGCCCGCCGGGACCGGCCGCGACGACCGCCGGGGACGGGGCCACAGCCAGCGCGGCGCCAACCTCTGCGACTGGCGCGCCGTCCGGCCGCTCGATCCGGGTGGCGCGGGCGCCCTGCTGGCTCGCGACCCAGACGGACCCCGCCGCCGCCGGCCCGGCGGCGAGCGCGAGGCCGACGAGCCCAAGAAGGCGCCGCGCGCGTCTCATCGCTGCGGCCCGCCCTCCAGCTTCGCCTTCAGGCCCTTGAGGCCCTCGGCGAAGTAGCGGTTCATCGCCTCCTTGCCGGCCGCGTCGCTCAGGTTCTCGGGCGGCTCGTTGCCGGTATCGCCCCGGTAGAACCGGCCCATCCACTCGACCTTCGCCCCATTGCCCTCCGGCGTCACCGTGAGGGTCGCCGAGTAGGACGAGACCGGCAGGGCGTCGAGATCCGGGTCGGACATCCGGTACGAGTAGGTCCGCTCGGCGCCCTTCCACTCGTCGAGGCCCTCGACCAGGGTGCCGCCGCGCTTGAGCGTGACCTTGCGGACGGCGCCCGCGCCGTCGCCCCCGGTGGCCTCGACCTTGGCGACATCCGGATGCCAGGCGCCGATGCCGCCGAACGGCCCGACCACCTTCCAGACCGCATCCGGCGTCGCCCGGATGGTGATGGTCTGGTCGACCTTCTGGGGCGTCGGGCCGTGGGCCAGGGCGGTGCCGGCGGCGAGCAGGATGGCGAGGGTGGTGAGGACGCGACGCATGATCAGGCTTTCCGGAAACGCAAACGGTGGGTGGGGGTGAACCGGGTGATGCGGGGGGCCATCCCGCGCAGCGGCCCCGCCAGCAGGACGCCGAGCACGAGGGCGAGCGCCAGGGCGCCCAGCGCGGGGCGCGGGTCGATCCGACCGGGCAGCGGGCGCGGCGTCGCGGCCTCGATCAGGGGCCGGTCGAGCCCGCCCGGCCCGTCGAGATGCGCGTAGGCGAGGCCGGTGATCGCGGCGAGCTGCTTGAGATGGCCCTCGCGCACCGACGAGAGATGCTCGCTGCCCTGGGCGGCGGCGGCGCCGAACGGGGCGTTGCGCGGATTGTAGCCGGCGCGGGATTCGGCATCGGCCGGCGGCGGCCCGAACCGGTTCTCCTGCTGCACGTCGGTCTCGGCGTAGAAGCCGCTCTCGCGGCCGCGATCGTCGAATTTCGGGATCGGCGACAGGCCGTAGGCACCGGCCCCCACGATCAGGCCGCGGACCGCCCCCGGCCTGCCCTCGAAGGGCGGCACCTGGCCGGCGGGGAGCGGCGGCGTCTCCTGGCCGTCGGTGACGAAGAGCAGGTCCGTGCCGAGCCCCGCCGCCATCTCGATGGCCCGGTACAGGCCGGCGCTGATGCGGCTGTCGCCCTCCCAGGCCATCCGCCAGTCCAGCGCCGCCAGGGCACCGTCGAGCGGGGCGAACTCGGCGCAGACCTCCACGGGCTCGAACAGGAGGAACGGGCGGCGCTCGGTGAACAGCGCGAGCGCGACCCGCGAGCCGCAGGGCAGGTCCGCCACCAGCCGGCGCAGGGCCGCCTTGGCGGTCTCGAGACGGCTCGCCGGACGGCCGTCGGCCGCGTAGTCGCGCACGTTCATCGAGCCGGTGATGTCCACCACCGCCAGCACGCCGACGCCCGCACGGGTCACCGGCAGGGAAGGCACCACCAGCGCGGCGATCACCAGGGTCAGCGCCAGGGCGAGCGCCTGGAAGCGGCGGCCGCGCAGGTTGCGCGCGAGCGGGAGGCCGCCGAGAACGGTTTGCCGGCTCATGGGCCACCTCGGGGCTGCCCGGGAATGTCGGTCCAGATCTGCTTCGGCTCGGCGCGCATCTCGTCGCCGCTGGCGCGGTCGAACTCCGGGAAGTCGCGGATCAGCCGCGAGGCGACGTCGAGGTTGAACTTCGCGTCCCAGAAATCCGGCCGGTCCCGCAGCGCCCGGCGGTAATCCTGGCGCGCCAGAGTCACCTGGGGGCCGGCCTTGTCGAGGGCGCCCCGGGTCAGGAGCCCGAAGGCGTCCCGCATCCGGGCGTTGGCGATGCGGTAGCGCGCGCGGGAGGCGGCATCGGCTGCACCGGCCCGGTCGAGGGCCGCGACCAGCGGCTCGGTCTCCTCCAGCCGCCCGTGGCCCGCGAGATAGCCGATCCGCGCCAGCAGGAGCGGCGCCGGCGCCCCGATCCCCACGTCGAGATCCGTGCCGGCCTCGAGCGCCGCGATGCCCCGGTTGGCCGCATCCGCCCGCCAGGCGGACACGCCGAAGCCCGCTGCCGCGAGGCCGAGCAGCACCGGAAGGGCGAGGAGCAGCCGCGGCCGAAGCCGGCCCCAGAGGCGGCGAACGGCGTCACGCATGGCGGGACAGGGCACGGAGGCCCTCGCGCGTGCGGCCAACCGGGCTCACAGATCGGATCTTGGATTCTCTCAAGCCGGAAAGCAGGCCTGCTTCGGAGACGACACGCGCCCTCCCTCCCCCCTCTGCGGGGGAGGGTACCCTGCGCAGCAGGGGGGGAGAGGGGCAGCGCGACGGTGCCGGATATGTCGCCCGGCGCGCCTTTGCCGGCAGCGGCGCTCCCCTCTCCCGACCCCCTTCGGGGGCCACCCTCCCCCGCAGAGGGGGGAGGGAGACGCGCGCGTCTACGACCCCGCCGCGCGCTTTCGTCAAGGAAATGTGTGCCTCGCAAGCCACGAGCTCGATCGATCCCGAGCAGGCGCTGGATCGACGAGAGAGGCCCGCTTGCGGTCGGCCGCCGCACAAAATCTCCCGGATCCCGGATCGGGTCATGCCGCCCTCCTGAGATCCGGCTCCGTCGCCTGCTCCGGCACGGCCGCGCCCGTAGCCCGCGCTGCCGAAAAATCCGCCTCTGCGAGCGCCGCCAGGACGAGCACAAGAAGCCCGAGCCCGGCCAGCCCGTAGGCGAAGCCGGTCAGGTCGCGGCGGGGGCGCGGCTCAGTATAGGGAATCGGGTTGCGCTCCAGGGCGGCGATCTGCGCGATCGCGTCGGCGACCGCCTGCGGGCCCTCGGCCTCGAAGGCCCGGTAGGGCACGCCGAGGCCCTTGAAGAACAGGTCGAGATGCCGCTCGGGGGCGGCCTGGGGGGTGTCCTCCCCGGCGGGGCGGTCCTGAATCGAGGGCGAGCCCTTGGTGCGCAGGAACAGCCAGTAGAGGTTCGGGTGCAGCTTGGTGAAGGCGGCGCGCAGGGAATCCTGCACCCGCGGGTCGATCACCGCGGCCCCGTCCGAGATGAACAGCAGGACCCGGGAGCCGCTGCTCTCCGGGGCGAATTGCGACAGCGCCATCGCGAGGCCGCGGGCGACGTTGGTGTAATCGAGGCCGGGCCGGTCGATCGCCGCGATGGCGGCGCGCACGGCCGCGTGCCGGTCGGTCATCGGCATGACCAGCATCGGCGCGGTGGAGAAGGCCGTGACCGAAAACAGATCATGCGCCCGGGCGCCGACGAAATCCGCCAGCAGGCGCCTGGAGGCGGCGGCCTTCGATTCCTCCGCGCCCGAAGGCTGCCGCCCCGCGAAGGTCTCGTTCATGCTGCCGGACCGGTCGATCAGCATCGCGATCTGGGCGCCGACGCCGATGCGGGTGACCGGCGCGCCGGCGCCGTAGGGGCCGGCGAGCGCCACCACAAGGCCACTGACCGTGAGCATGCCGGCGGCCCGCAGCAGCCGGGCGATCCAGCGCGAGGCCGCGTCGGCGGGCGCTGCCGCGACCGCCGAGACCGCGACCCGCCGGCGCCCCGAGGCGACGAGCGGCAGCAGCGCGAGCGGCAGCAGCCACAGCCAGGCGGGCGACGTGACCCCGAGCGACCCGACCATCATCGCTCAGGCCCCCCGCTCGGCGGCGGCGAGCCGGCGCAGGCCGGCCTCGACCTCGGACCAGGGCAGGCTCGCCCGGGCGGCCTCGGTCTCGCGGCCGAAGAAGGCCCGGCGCGAGGCGTCGAAGAACCGGGCCAGGGCCGGACCCTCCCGGCGGAAGGCGGGATGCCGGTCGAGGAAGGCCGGGAGGTCGTCGGCCAGCACCCGGCGGCCGTCGGTCTCGTCGAGGCCGCGATGGATCAGGCGCAGGGCTTCGCGGTAGCGGGCTTCGCCCTCACCGCCCAAGCGGCGCAGGGCGCGGGCGGCCCTGGCGAAGGGACGACCGGGCCTCGCGAACCAGCCGCGATCGTAGCCGAGGGCGGCGAGCGCCAGGACGGCCGCCGCGAGGGCGACGAGGGCGGCCCGCAGGTCCGGCGCCGGGTCGAGCCGGGGGACGCGCCCGTCCGGCCGGAGATACTCGGCCGGGTCGTCGTGCTTCTCCGGCTGGACCTCCCGCAGGGGGGAGACGCCGAGCGACCAGCCGGGGATCTCGGCCTTGGCCGAGGTCGTGCCGCCCGCGGCCGCGCTCTCCAGCGACACGGAAAAGCCCGGGATCGCGACCTGGCGGGCATCGAGCGCCGCGTAGAAGGTCTGGTAGGTGAGGTGCAGCCGGACCCGGCCGGGGCTCTCATCGACGGCGATATCCCGCAGGTCGAGCCAGTAGGTCAGCGGCCCCGGCGCCGGCAGGGAGGCGCGCTGCAGGCTGAAGCCGGGATCCACCGCGATATCGGCCTGAACCCGCACCAGATCGCCCAGGAAATACCCGAAGGCGCGGGGCACCCGCACCTCGACGGAGCGCACCTGCGCCATGGCGGCACCGGCCTGCAGAAGGAGTGCGTAGCAGGCCAAGATCATGGGTTTCCGAAGGGCGAAGCCCTTCGGCGGGGTATCGGGGCGGAGCCCTGATGCCTGGGGGCTCGCCCGATCGCAGGGCTCCGCCCTGCACCCGCAAAAGGTCTCGGACCTTTTGAAACCGGGACTCTTGGTGTGCGCCCCAATCATCTCAGGTCGCCAGCAGGTGGCGGGTGAGCGCCTGGGCGTCGAAGCGGTCGACCAGGTGGAACGGAGCCCGGGCCGAGGACGCGGCGGCGAGGCTGCGCAGGGCGTCGCGCCGGGCCTGCTCCCGGGCGATCCAGCGCCGCTTCAGGGCGGGGCGCAGGAAGACCAGGCGACGTCCGGCGCCTTCGAGATCGTCGAACTCGGCGAGGCCCCAATCCGGCAGGCCGGCATCCTCAGCACTGTCGGCGAGCAGCACCGGGACCGTGTCGTGAAGCGCCAGTGCCGCGAAGACCTGCGCGATCAGGGCCTGCGGCCAGCGAAAGTCCGAGACCAGGAAGACCAGCCGCGGCCGGCCGAACAGCAGGCGGGCGGCCTCCAGCAGCCCCTCGGCGCCAGGCGCGTCGCAGCGGGACGCCGCGATCCGCTCGGCCATGGCGACGGCCGGCCCGCGCCGGCGGGTCGCCGGTAAATAGAGTTCCGCCCGCACGGTGCGGTCGCAGCCGATCATTCCGAACCCGTCGCCGATCCGGGTCGCCGATGCGGCGAGCCCCGCGCAGAGGTCGGCGGCGAGACGCAGCCGGTCTCCGGCGCCCCGGAAGCGCATCGAGGCCGAGAGGTCGATCAGCGCCCAGACCTCGACGGCGTTGCGCATCTCGAACCGGCGGACATGCACGCCCTCGAACGGGTCGCGCAGGCTCGCGCGCAGGTCGATCCGGCGGGCATCCGGCAGGGTCAGGAACGAAACCTGGTCCCGGAACGTGCCGAGCCCGCCGGCCTCCTGGCCGCGATGCGCTCCGATCCGGCGGCCCCGCGGGCGCCAGCGCGGCAGGTAGACGATCTCGGCCGAGGGCGCCCGGGTCATGGGGCCGGCACCGTCTCGAACACCGCCCGGCACAGGTCCGGGACGATCTCGCCGCGGCGCATCTCGTGGACCGGCTCCAGGAAGATGCGGTGCGCCATCACCTCGGGGAAGACCGCCCGGATATCCTCCGGCACCAGCCAGTCCCGCCCCTCCAGCCAGGCCCGCACCCGGGCCGCCCGGACCAGGAAGGCGAGGCCGCGCGGCGAGGCGCCGCCCTGCACGAGCGTGGCCATGTCGATCCCGGGGAGCCGGATCCCGGCCTCCGCCGGGCGCACGAGGGCATCCCAGAGCCCGACCACGTAGGTCTCGATCTCCGGGGAAGCCTGGATCGCCACCTGGATCGAGGCCGCGATGGCGCCGAGGCGGGCCTGGTCGAGCACGCCCTCGGCCACCTCCGCGATCAGCCGGTCGGTGTCGTGGAAGCGCGGGTCGAACACCAGGGCGCGCCGGGCCTGCGCGTCGCGCGGCGCGTCCATCCCGATCTCCATCAGGAAGCGGTCGCGGGCGGCGGCCGGCAGCTCGAAGGTCTCCTCGCGCTCGACCCGGTTGCGGTCGGCGAAGACCTGAAGGTTGGGGAACCGGTAGTCCCGGGCGAAGGCCGTGACGCTGCGCTCGGCCATGATCCGCAGCAGCAGGGCATGGACCTGCGGGCGGGCGCGGTTGATCTCGTTGAAGAAGAACACCGCCAGATCCTCGGCCCGGCGCAGGACCGGCCCCGGCTCGACCCGGGGGCGGCCGTCCTCGGCGAGGTAGGTGTGGTAGATCAGGTCGGTCGGCATCATGTCGACCGTGCCCTCGACGCGCTCGTAGGCGCCCCCGAGCGCCCGGGCGACCGCCCGCAGCAGCGTGGTCTTGCCGACGCCGACATCGCCCTCCAGCATGACGTGGCCGCGGGCGAAGATCGCCGTGGTGACGAGGCGGATGACCCGCGCCTGGCCGACCACGGCCTTGGCGACCTCCGCCTCGAAGCGGGCGGCCGAGGCCCGCCAATCGGTGAGCTGGGCGTCGCCGGGGTGGAGCGTGTTCATCGCGCTGGTTCCGGGACAGGGCGGCCGGCCTCCGGGGGAGACCGGCCGGAAAAGGCGAAATGTCGGGGTTTCGAAAGGTCCGGGACCTTTCGCGGGTCCAGGGCAGCGCCCTGGTGTGTCGGGGGCTAAATCCGAAAGATCTTGCCCCGAACCCGCCAAAGGGCTTGCCCTTCGGGAACCCGGATCAGTTCGCCGAGATCTTGCTGACGTCGTACTCGAACTTGCCGGTCTTCTTGGCGTTCTCGATGCGCTTGCGGTTGCGCTCTTCCATCAGCTTGATGGATTCCGCCTGCTTGCCGACCTCCTTGGGGTCGTGCTTCGGGTCGTATTTCGTCCCCGCGACCTTCTCGGGGAAGCCGGGCTTGGGCTCCCAACAATTGCCCGGCGCCTTGCAGGTCTGCCCGTCATAGGCCAGGGCCGGCAGGGCGAAGAGCGCCCCCGCGGCCACCATCGCGGCGGTGATCATGCTTCTGTTGCGCATCGTCGACTCCTTGCGTTCGCTCCCAGGGCGGCCCGACGGGCCGTTCTTCGGCGCCGGCTCGGCCGGGCGCTGCTCCGCGCGGACGCTCACTCCAGCGGCTTGCACTGGCCGGGCTCGTCCTTGGCGAAGGTCTCGCCTTCCTTGAAGGGCGTGTAGTGTTTCTTCTGCTCGTCGGTCAGCCAGGCGGCATCGCTGACCGGGCCGGTATAGAGATGCCGGATCCAGGCGATGACCTGGAGCGCCTCGTCCGGGTTCAGGTCTTCGTTGTGCGGGCCCATCATGCCGTTGGCCCCGCCCCAGATCGTCGCGAACAGGCCAGTATCTTCGGTGTTGGCCGGATAGGTCCAGTAATTGTCGTTGAGGCCGGGGCCGACCTTGCCCTCGGCCAGGTGGCCGTGACAGCCGGAGCAGGAGGTCAGGTACAGGCTCTCGCCGTTGCGCAGGCACGACTTGTCGTCGATGTAGAGGTTCTTGCCGGTCTGGAAGAAGGTCTGGACCGCCTTGGTGTCGCGCCCGCCGGGCTTGCCCTCGGCGAGGTCCAGCGGCTCCCCGGTGATGGTGTTGCGGAAGATCAGGCCGGTCTGCGGCCCGGATTGCGGCTGGGCCATCACGGCGGCCGCACAGAGCGCCGAGGCGGCGCCGGCCAGAAGCATCAACCGGATACGTGTGGTCTTCGTCATCTCATCTTCGCTTCACGGGGACTGGATCGCGCGGCGCTCGCTCGCCGGCCGCGCGGCGAGGGTCAGTTGGTCGCCACCGGGACGCCGTCCTGCTTCAGGATCGCGTCGATCTGCGGCTTGGCCTTGGCGATGGCGGCATCGAGGGCATCGCGGAGCGCCGTGTCGTCCCGGCGCACGCCCATGGACTGGTCGAAGCTCTGGGGCATCTTGCGGCCGTCGCTGCTGACCGTATCGTTGGGCACGAGGGTCATGCGCAGGGGCACGGCCGAGTCCTTGACGTAGCGGGCCACGTCGGGCCCGAAGGCGACGCCCACATCCGCCTTGTCGTTGGCGACCTCGCTGACGATCCGGGCCGGATCGATCTGCGTGTACTGGTTGCGCGGCGCCCGGAAGCCGACCAGCGAGTAGAGGTAGGCCATGTCCTCCTCGTAGCGGCCGATATCCTTGAGCATCGCCTCGCCCGGGGAACCCAGCGGGACGACCATGTGGTCGACGGTCTTGAGGCGCGGATCCGACCACGACTTCACGTCGAGGTCCTTGTCGGCGCGGGTGATGAAGACGTAGCCGCTGCGGTAGTAGGGCTTGGTGGTCAGCACCCGCGGGTCGTCGCTGTCGAGGCCGACCACCACGTCGCAGGTCCGCTTCTCGAGCCCGTCGCGCACCAGGTAGATCGCCGGCTTGGCGAGCCAGACGAAGACCGGCTTCTTCCCCATCGCCTCGGCGACCGCGACGGCGACCCGGTTCTCCAGGCCGGACCCGTCCCGCATGGAGAGCGGCGGCTGCTTCTCGGAGGCGCAGATCCGCAGGATGGACGGGTCGGGCTTGGGCGCGGCCGCAGCCTTGCCGGGCTCGGCCTGGATGGCCTGCGCCTCTGATTCCTGCGCCCAGGCTTGCTGGGCCGGGATCGCGAGGGCGAGCAGGGCCGCGACACAGGTCGCCGCGCGAAGGATTCCGCCGAGGAGCGGCATGGTTTCGATCCCTCAAAGGGTTTCATCGGGAGGCGGTTCCCGCGCCGGGAGGGCGGGGCCGGCGAACCGGGGCTCCGCCGCCCGGACGGGGCGGCGGAGCTGTCGCGCCAGGAGGCGCGGGTTACGTGCGGATCACTTGGATGCGTGCTGCGCGTACTCGCCGACATTCGGGTCGTCGTACGGACCCTTGCCGTCCAGGGAGAACACGACCACGCCGCCGCCCATCTGGGTATAGTTGGCGAGCTTCTTGAAGGCGCCGACCGCGCCGAGGCCGGCGGTCGGATCCTGCAGGTCGAACACCAGGCCCACGCCCGGCCAGCCGCCGACGCCGTAATAGATGGCGACGTATTGGGTGCCCTTGTGGGTGTAGGTGATCGGGTAGCCGATCGCCCCGGAGGGCAGCTTGAACTTCCAGAGCAGGTCGCCGTTGTCCGAGTCGCGCGCCTTGATGAAGCCGTCGAGCGTCCCGTAGAGCACGATGTTGCCGGCGGTGGCGGTGGTGCCGCCCCAGACGGCGAAGCGCTCCATCTTCTCCCAGTTGAACTTGCCGGTGATGGCGTTGTAGCTCTTGATCTGGCCGAGCCCCTCGTAGTTCTGCCGGTCCCCCTTCGGGCCCGGATACATGTTCAGCGTCGCGCCGACGAAGAACTGGCCCGCCCGGTAGGGCAGCATGAACGGCTCCCAATCCATGCAGATGTGGTTGATGCCCATGTAGAAGGCTTGGCGCTTCGGATCGTAGGAATCGTGCCCCTGGTTGTGGTAGCCCATCGCCGAGGGACAGATGTCCTTGGCGAGGTGATCCATCCGGGTGCCGTATTCCGGGTCGCGCACCGGCGTGCCGGACTTCAGATCGACCGACTTGAACACGTTCACCGTGTCGTCGATCTTGTTGGCCGAGACCAGCGAGCCGTCCGTCCGGTCGAGGGTGTAGACGATGCCGTTGCGGTCGGGATGGGTGAGGAGCTTCCTCATCTTCCCGTCCTTGTCCTTCTGCTCGGACAGCATCATCACGTTGACGCCGGCATAGTCCCACTCGTCGTGGGGCGTCTTCTGGTAGCCGAAATGCGCCTCGCCGGTGTCGACGTCGCGGCCGAAGATCGTCATCGTCCACTTGTTGTCGCCCGGACGCATGGTCTCGTTCCAGGGCGCCGGGTTGCCGGTGCCGAAATAGATCATGTTCGTGCCCGGGTCGTAGGCGTACCAGCCCCAGTTGGTGCCGCCGCCGATCTTCCAGGCGTCGCCCTCCCAGGTGGAGGTGCCCAGGCCCTTCTGGCCGTAATGGGCGTTCTTGATGTTGAAGTCCTTGGCTAGCAGCAGGTCCTCGTCCGGGCCGGTGGCGTAGGCGCGCCAGACCTGGGCGCCGGTCTTCACGTCGTAGGCGGTCAGGTAGCCGCGCACGCCGAGCTCGGCGCCCGAGGAGCCGATGATCACCTTGTCCTTCACCACGTAGGGGGCGATGGTGAGCGTCGAGCCGACCTTAATGTCGGAATTCTCGACCTTCCAGACCGTCTCGCCGGTCTGCGCGTTCAGCGCCACGACGTTGCCGTCGAGCAGGGTCTTCAGGATCAGCGCCGGGGTCTTGCCGTCGCCCGGCCAGTAGGCCAGCCCGCGGTTGACGAGGTCGCAGCAGGCGACCGAGCGGGCGGCCGGGTTCTGCTTGGGCTTGTCCTGCCACAGGATCTTGCCCGGATCGTCGAGGTCGAGCGCGAAGGTGTTGTTCGGGAACGAGGTGTGGACGTACATCTTCCCGTCGACGACCAGGGGCGCGCCCTCGTGGCCGTTGAGCAGGCCGGTGGAGAAGGTCCAGGCCGGCTTCAGCTGCTTGACGTTCGTCTTGTTGATCTGCGTCAGGTCGCTGTAATTGTCGGAATCGTAGTTCTTACCGGGCATCACCCAGTTTTCGCCGCTCTTCGACTGCTCGATGAGCTTGTCGTTGGCGAAAGCCGCGCCCGCAAGGCCGACCGGCGCCAGTGCCAGGATCGCCAGGGCCGAGACTGAACCCGCTAGCCTTCTCATGATGCATCTCCTCGCCAGGCCGCCGGCCTTTCGGCAACGCGGCTATTCATTTTCGCAGTGCAAGATCGATCGAGGCCGCCCGCGTCGATAGTCAGCTTTATTTGCGACTTAGAGACATTCGACCTTTATGATCTGCTTATTAAGATCTTGTCACCTTTCAGTTTTATGCGCCAATGCCCGACGATGTCTTCAGGCAAGCTGACATTTGTTGGCGGGATAATTCGGCAATGCCGCGGGGACGCGGCGGAATACCGGTGGCCGGCTTGACCGTCCCCCGGCGCCCGCCCAGAACTGTGTTCCCGGCCCGCACCATGCGCGGCCTTCAGTCTTCGGGGCTGCTCGATGGGCTTGAGACGGTCCAGCCCGTTCTTTGCCGGCACAATGCCGGTCTCCGGAGCCCCCCGGCGGTCGATCCTGCTGGTGACGGCGCTGCTCGCTCTGGCCGGCGCCGCCCGAGGCGCGGACCGAGCCGGGACGGCGGGTCGCGTCGCAGCGCTGTATCCGCAGGATGCGCGCCGCGACCTGACCGGCGCCGATTTCGAGCGCTATCGGGGCGCCGGCATCCTGTGGTGCCGGGGTCCGGACGGCGTCCCGCAGAAGGCGGCCGCGGCGTGGCTGATCGCCGATCGCTCGACCGTTTTGCTGAACGCCCACAATTTCCGGGATCGCCGCCTCGCGGTCACCCGCCCGGTGGCCGACTGCTACTTCCAGATCGGCGGCCGCAACTACGAGTTCGAGGCCGACAGCCTGGTGCTCGGCACCGCCCCCGGGGCGGACGGCCTGCACATCACCGACGATTGGGCGATCCTGCGCCTCGACCGCCCGGCCGATGCGGCCCCGCAGCCCCTGCCGGAGCCGCCCGACCTGCCGGTCGGGGACATCACCCTGCCGGTGACCATGGTGTCGCCCGCGGGCCACGGCAATTATCGCGGCCCCAGCAGCCTCGAGCGCTGCGCCATCCAGCGGATCGACCCGCCGAGCGAGGATGCGATCCGCCGCGCCCGCCACGATTGCAACGACGGCTACGGCGGCTCGGGCTCAGGCCTGTTCGACGAGGCCGGCCGGCTCATCGCCCTGCAGAGCGCATCCCTGTCGATGAACTCCCGAAGCCGCTTCGATATCGAGTTCCACTACGGATCCGCCCTGCTCCTCGAAGGCGGCCTGCTGGCGGCTCTCCGGGGCCGGGCGGAGGCGGGCGGGCGCCGGTGAGATCGCGCGACGCGATCCCGCAGGCCGGCAACCGTCACTTCCGCTGCGCGGTCGGGTTCGGTGCCGCGGCGGTGTCCGGGGCGACCGCCGGATTGATGGGCGTGACGACGGACCATGTGCCGGCAATCGCGATGATCGCGGCGAACAGGGCGGCGAAGATGCCGATGAGGACGAAGCGCTTCATGAGGGGGCTTGAGACATCCAGGCGAGCCGCGGGCGTGTCGGCAACAGCCGGAGGCCGGTGATCGATCCCCGCTGCGACGCAGGCGCACGGCCCGCCCCGGGCTGCGCCTAGGCCGGCCGCCCGGCCTCGCGATCGGATGACGGCACGGCACCGGGGCGCCGCGCCTGGGCGTGCGGGTGGAGGGAGGCCAGCGCGGCCCCGGCCTGCCGCGCCAGCATCTCCAGCCGGTAGACCGTCATGTCGTCCGGGATGACCGACGTGCACCAATAGGCACCCAGGGCGGCGATCGGCTCCGGCGACCCGATCGGCACCATCACGAGGCTGCGCATCGACGTGGTGCGGTAGGCCTCGATCGGCACCCGGGGGTCGAACTCGATGGCCGGGATAACGGCGGTCTCGTCGTTGAGCATCACCCACCCGGAAATGCAGGCGGTGAGGGGGAACCGGCGCCCCCGCCACAGGGGCTCGATCGCGTCCTCCGCGGCGTAGAAGCAGGATCCGCCCTCCCGCAGGACCACCGCGACCCCGTCGGAGCCGACGATGTCCCGTGCCGTCTCGCGCAGGATGGACACGACGTCCGGGAGGGAACAGGCGACCGCCAAACGGCCTGTCGCCCGCACCAAGCCGTCATCGGGCAGGAAATCGGCCGCTGACATGCCTTGAAGCTAGGGGAAGCGGCCCGGATCGTCCACGTCGCATTCTGGCGGGCCCCGCCCGACCGGCCTCAAAGGGGAGGTCAGCGCGGGGGCGCAGTACGCCCGGCCGGGGGCCCGCCCGCTCCGGCCCGTCACAACGCAATCTACAGGCGAGACCGGGACCGCGGGATCTGCTCTCGGGCCGAGCCCCGAATGTTACACGTAGGTTAACACGCCGCGGCTGCGCGTATTGCCGAACCATATTTTTATCCGGGGTCAGTTTTGGCCGAATAATGCATGGGCCCCAGTCATCACGGGCTCGCGATGTGTTCCAGCGCACCTTTTTGGCCACCGGCCCGGAGCCTTCGCGGGCCCTGTTGCAGCGTTGCACTATCGCGTCGGGCCTTCCTGACGTCCTGTCCCCGGGCACATCCCGATCAACGGGAGATTGAGGACCAGATGATCAAGAAGCTTCTTCTCGCGAGCGCCGCCACGGCCCTCCTGACCGGCGCCGCCTCGGCCGCCGACCTGCCGCGTCGCGCCGCCCCGCCGCCCGTCTTCACTCCCGTCCCGGTGTTCACCTGGACCGGCGCCTATTTCGGTATCAACGCCGGCTACGCCTTCGACGCCAGCAGCCGCTCGAACAACTCCACCTTCGGCGTGCCCTTCCCCTACGCCGCCCCCGGCACCACCGCCACCTTCAGCAACCGCAGCCAGGACGGCTTCTCCGGCGGCGCCCAGGTCGGCTACAACGTCCAGTTCACCCCGGGCTCGGGCGTGGTGGTCGGCATCGAGGCCGACGCCCAGTATCTCGACTTCGGCCGCGGCCGGAACAACGCCTTCGTGAGCGGCGCCGTCGCCCCGGGCTACTACGTCACCGACCCGCGCGGCCTGTCGAGCCTCGACTACTTCGGCACCGTGCGCGGCCGTCTCGGCTACGCCTTCGACCGCACCCTCGTGTACGGCACCGGCGGCTTCGCCTACGGCTCGGGCAGCGCCGACCGCTCGTTCGGTGGCTACGCCGGCAACGACAGCTTCCGCACCGGCTACGCCGTCGGCGGCGGCATCGAGTACGCGCTCCCCACCGACTCGTTCCTGAACTTCTTCCGGTCCTCGGCCGTGACGCTCAAGGTCGAAGGCCTGTACGTCAACCTCGACCGCAACACCCGCAACCAGGGCGCGCTGGTGGTCAACGCCGCCAACAACTTCCCGGTCGCCTACAGCAATGTCGGCCGCCGCGACGACGAGTTCGCCGTGGTCCGCGCCGGCCTGAACTACAAGTTCGGCTCGTACTAAGACCCAGGACGCTCCCGGCCTCCGGGCCGGGAGCGTTTCGGATGGACGGGGGCCTCCCCAGGCCCCCGTCCATCCGGCCGCTTCGCCTCGGCACCCCGGCCCGATCGGACGGGACGCCCAGGTCAGCACAAAGCCCCGGATGCCCATGGCGCCCGGGGCTTTGTGCTGTCTCAAGGAGAGGAGACCTGCGTTCCCCGCGCCGCCTCACCCGCGCCAGGGCGAATGGCGGATCACGCTGCAGAAGTTTCCGGCGTGGAAATGCGGCTCCTTGTCGGCGATCACATCGGCCTTGACGTTGCCGAAGGTCGTGTCCGGCTTGTGCCGGATCCCCTCGTAGAAGGCCTGGATGATATCCTCCTTGAAATGCGGGGGCCGGGGATGCGCCCGCACGACGGCCTCGCGCTCGGCGTCGCTGTACTGGGCGTAGGTCAGCCCGAGCACGTCCATCTCGACCCCGGCGGTGACCAGGGCGACCACGGGATGCATGTGCTGCGGGATGCCCGGCGTGGTGTGCAGCGCGATGGCGGCCCACACCGTGTCGATATCGGCCTGGGCGATGCCGTGGCCGCGTAGGAAGTCCCGGGCCGCGTTGGCGCCGTCGACCTCGAAGCGCTCGGTCGCGCTGCTGTGCTGCGGCGTCAGCCCCATGTCGTGGAACATCGCGCCGACATAGAGCAACTCCGGATCGTAGGTCAGGCCGCGCCGCTTCCCGGCCAGGGTGCCGAAATAATAGACGCGGCTGGAATGGTGGAAGAGCAGCGGCGATTCCGTATCCCGGACGAGCTCGGTCACCGCGCGGGCGAGCGTGCTGTCGGGAATGGCGACGCCGTCGATGGGATGAGCCATGGCTTTCACTCCTTGCTGACCCCGGGAGGTTAGCGCCGCGCGTTACGTCCGGAGTTGACGGAACACGTCCCAGACGGCCAAATCGCGCGTCCGGCGGACGTGATGGCGTGCAGCGTGGAGCGGAGACTCGTGATCGTCGCGGGACCGGGCGTGCAGATGCTCGACGTCTCCGGCCCGCTGGACGTGTTCGCGGAGGCGAATGTCCAGGCCGGGCGCGCCGTCTACCGGACCGAGATCGTGTCCGCGCAGGCCACCACGATCGCGACCTCGTCCGGCGCGCGGCTGCTCGCGGATCGGACGATCTTCGACGCCGATCCCGGTGCTCCCGACACGGTGCTGGTGGCGGGATCGCCGGACGCGCCGCATCGGCGTCCCGCCGTTGCCCTGCTCGACTGGCTGCGGCGCACGGCCCCATCGGCCCGGCGTTTCGGCTCGGTCTGCACCGGCGCCTTCGCGCTGGCCGAAGCCGGGCTGCTGGACGGGCGCCGGATCACCACCCATTGGGCGGCGGCCGACGCCCTGGCCCGACGCTACCCCGCGATCCGGGTCGAGCCGGACGCGATCCAGGTCCGCGACGGCCCGGTCTGCACCGCGGCCGGGGTGACGGCGGGCCTCGACCTGGCGGTGACCCTGGTCGAGGAGGATCTCGGCCGGGAGCTGGCCAAGCGCGTCGCCGCGCAGCTCGTGATGTTCTTCAAGCGGCCCGGCGGCCAGATGCAGTTCAGCCGCAGCGGCGCGACCGAACCGTCGGGCCGGGCGGTGCTCCAGGAGGTCCAGCGCTGGATCGCGGCCGCCCCCGCGGAGGACCACAGCGTGGCCCGGCTGGCCGAACGGGCCGGCCTCAGCCCCCGGCACTTCGCGCGGCTGTTCCGGAGCGAGGTCGGCATGACCCCGGCCGACTGGGTCGAGGCCGCCCGGGTCGCGGCGGCGCGGCGCCGCCTGGAAGCGGAGGGCCTCTCCCCCAAGCAGGTCGCCGCCCTGACCGGCTTCGCCAACGCCGACACCCTGCGCCGAGCCTTCGTGCGCCACGTCGGCATCACCCCGGCCGAATTCCGCAGGCGGAACGGCGTGGGGTGAGGTGGCTCGGTTCTCGGAAACCCGCCTGTCACCGCGGGATCCGGGAGCCGGGCCGGCCGGACCACGGCCGATCGTGATGCCGCCCCGGCGGGGCATGTTGGGGCTGGGTGCAGGCGATCCCGGCAAAGCCCCTACCTGAGCCTCGGCGCATAATAATTTCGGACCGGATCCGCGCCGAGAAACTTCTTTGGCGAGTCATAGATCAATTTCGGTTTCGCGTGCTACAGATCGCATTGGTAATTAAATTTGAACATTTGCTCGAATATTGATTGATATTGCATAGCAAGACTATGCATTTTGCTGTTGCATCGGCAATTTAATGCGTTTTATCTTCCAGATTGGTCGCCGACCGCCAACGATGGAGGCATAAACATCGGATCATTCTGTTCCTTGCCGTGATTTTCACGACGCAAGATCCGACTACTACAATCCATTTGATCGATCCCGACAATACCTCGTGCTTTATCTAGAGCACTTCTGGCGGGAGATATTTGATTTGGCGCCTTGTGGGGCAAGGTTGCCATACGGTGAAAGCGGCTACCGAGTGCTGCTCAAGAAGCAGCGCACCACACAAAATAAAAGCAAAAATACCAACTCAAGGGGGGACAATAGCATGAAACACGCGACAAAAATCGCAGCGATCGCAATAGTATTGCAAATCTCGCCCAGCTACAGCTTCGCGTCTGGCGAATACCCGCCTTATGACGGCTATTTATTGACCTATTTTACGGGCAATCGCCCCTGGGAGGAAGTCCTCAAATTCTCATATAGCCTAGACGGCCGGAGATTCAATAAACTTAACGATGGCAACCCGGTCATCGACGGACGATTTGCGCAATCAGGCAACCTGCGCGATCCTTATATTGCCCGCGGACAGGATGGAAATTTCTACATCACCGCGACGGACATGAAGAGCGATTGGGGCTGGGGAAGCAATCGGGGCATCGTGCTGATGAAGTCCCCGGACCTCATTCACTGGAAATCGTCAGCGATCAATTTTGCTACAGAATATCCGAAGCTCTTCCCAAGCTTGACAGCCGCTTGGGCACCGCAGGTCGCCTACGACCCTCTGGTCGATAGAAACATGGTCTATTTGAGCGGGGCCAATAATGATTGGGGCCACCAATCGTATTACGCCCATGCAAATAGTGATTTTACAAGATTGACGGAAACGCCGCGGAAGCTCTTCTATGCCCGGGATGGAGTTAGGTACATCGACAATGATATCACGGAGAAGGATGGAAAATATTATCTTTTGATGAAGACGGAAAGCACGCCGACCAAAGGTATCAAGCTCGCAGTGTCAGATCACCTGACCTGGGGCTACATCATGCCAACCAACAAGTACCTGGCGCTCGTGAATCCTGGGCAAGCCGTAGAAGGCCCGCAGGCCTATCGGCTGAATAACGGCAATGGCTACATGGTGATGTATGATAGATACTACCCACCGAACGGGTTCGGAATTTCTAAAACGGAAGATTTCAAGACATTCACCACAGTAAACAATACAGATATCAACGCTCTCAATCCGCGACACGGTGGCGTGGTGTCGCTGACCTCGGACGAACTTCACCGCGTGCTCGACAACGACACCAACATCACCGTCCAGGACGCAACCCTGTCTCCTTCGTCCACGCCCTCCGGTTCCCCCGCCTCCGGCACCTCAGTTGTGGCCTCCCCGGCGTCCAGTAACGGCGTCAGCCGGAGGGATCTCGGCACGCTCAAGACCGGCAATGATTGGGCGTCGGAGATCTGGGGCCTCTCCGCAACCGGCAGCGTCGCCGTCGGCGACGCATACACCGACAACCACGGCTACAATATGCGCGCCGCGGTCTGGTCGGGCACCGACCTGGCCCAGAAGCAGGATCTGGGCACATTGCGGTCCGACAACACGGGTGCCGCGAAGGCCTATGCGGTGTCGAAGGACGGCAACGTCATCGCGGGGATCGCCGAGAACGCGGACGAGACGTTACGGGCTGTCACGTGGTCAGGAACGAACTGGGCGACCAAGACCGATCTCGGCACCCTGACATCGGACCAGTCGGGCACGTCCGGCGTCTATGCGCTGTCCAATGACGGGCGCGTCGCGGCCGGCGAGTCGAGCGTCGATTCCGGGACGACCCATGCGGCGCTGTGGTCGGGGCAGAACTGGTCGGTCAAGACCGATCTCGGCACCCTGCGGTCCGACAATTCCGGGACGTCCTGGGCCTACGCCCTCTCGAAGGACGGGTCGGTCGTCGGGGGGTATGCGGCGCCCGATCGCAGCGTCGATGTCTATTCGCACGCCACCCTGTGGTCCGGCGCCAATTGGGCAACCAAGACCGATCTCGGCACCCTGAAATCCGACAATCGGGGTACTTCGGTGGTGCGGGCGCTCTCGGCCGACGGCACCGTGGCGGCGGGCAGCAGCACGACGGATTCCGGCTACACCCACGCGGCGCTCTGGTCCGGATCGCGCTGGTCGGAGAAGCGCGATCTCGGGACGCTCCGGGCCGACAACAGCGGGTCGTCCTGGGTGCGGGCCCTGTCCGCCGACGGCCGGATCGCAGGCGGCATGGCCAGCACCGCATCGGGCTTCGCGCACGGTGTCGTCTGGTTCGGCGACGGCTGGCGCAGCAGGACCGATCTCGGCACCCTGCGATCGGATGGCGGCGGCGTGTCCGAGGTTCAGGCCCTCTCGGCCGACGGTCGGGTCGCGGCCGGGTATTCCGAGACCGACTCGGGCGATCCCCACGCCGTCCTGTGGAAGATCACCTATCCGGCGACGCCTGCCAATAGGACCTCGCCCCCGCAGACTCAGGCCCCTCGACCCGCGAGCCCGCAGACGCAAGCAGCCAGTCACGCCCCTGCCGCGGTCCCCTCGGCGTCGGCGGCGACGCAGCCTTCGGTGCAGACCGCGGCGCAGGCCACGGAGCAAGCTGCCGCTCAGCCCCCAGCGTCGGCGACGACGCAGCCTTCGGTACAGGCCGCGCGGCAAGCTGCCGCTCAGCCTCCAGTGTCTGCGACGACGCAGCCGTCGGTACAGGCCGTGGCATCTGCGACGGCGCAGCATCCAGGACAGGCCACGGCGCAGACGACGACACAGCCCCCCGGACAAGCGACGGCACAGGCGTCGGGACAAGCTCCCGCTCAGCCCCCGGCGCAAACCCCGGCGGCGACCACCCCGTCACAGGCCCCAACCCCGGATTCGACGCCCGCCGCAGCGGCGTCCGACGTGCGCACGCAGCTCGTCGATGTCACGAACACGCGCCGGTCTGTGTCCCGGCTGCGCTACGACACCTTCTCGGTCCTGGAGTTGCAGCGCCTGTCGCTCGCCTATCAGCAGCAGACCTGGTCCTGCAGTAGGGGCAGTCTCTGCTGGTCGGCCAGCGCGGGATTCGTCTCGGACGGCAGCAACACGGATACGCTCTCAACGCTGCCGTTGAGCTACGGCCTGACCGACAACCTCACGATCGGTGCGCATCTCAGCTACGCGCCCTACCGCGCCCTGCCGTCGCCGGCCTTCAACGACAATCGCAACGCCGTGGGCGGGGGCGCCTTCCTGAACTGGCGTCAGCCTTATGCGGGCGGTGAGTGGTACGTGCGCTCCGTCTTCGCGGCCAGCCAGTACCACGCGGATGTCCGCCGCCTGCAATCCACCGCGACGGAGGCCGGCACCGGGGGCGCCCGGGTGGGCGGCCTCGCGGGCGCGTTCGAGATCGGGCAGACCGTGCCGCTGTTCGACGACCTCGTGGTCGGCTGGCATGGCGGCGTCAGGACCAGCCGTGTCACCCGGCAGGGCTATACGGAAGCCAATGTCAGCTTCCCGGTGCAGTATGACGGGATCGTCTACCGCAGCACGCTCGGCTATCTCGGAGCCGACGTCTCCGTGCCGCTGACGACGAATCTGAGCTGGATTTCCGGCGTCGAGATCGAGCAGGCGGTGCGCAAGCCGACGATGCGCTTCACGGCGCACGCGGATTACATCGGCGATTTCAAGTACAACGCCGATCTGACCCGGACGCGGGGCGAGGCGCGAACGGGGCTGAAATTCGGTCTGGGCAACGATCTCACCGTGTCCGCGACCACATTCGCGAGGACGACGGCGCTCGGCACCACCGCCATCGGAGGCTTGCTGAGCTTCGGCGGCTCACTCTGAGCCTCGGCTATCGATCCCGGCGGCGCCCGGACTCAGATGAGGCGTTCGCGGCCCATCCGGCCGCGAACGCCGAACGCGTCCACCCGGCAGCCGAGCGGGCCAGCCGGTGACGGATGACCGCGCCCGGCGGACGCCGCGCAGCCCAGGCAGCGGCGCGTCAGCCGATTCAGGAGGCTGCGGGGCCCCGCACACGTCCCCCTCGATCTCCGGCGCCGTCTGCCGGGGCCGGAGGCCGAACGGGGGTGGGCGAGCGCTCACGGGGTCGGCCTGCCGACGGCGCAAGGCCGTTACCGGCGGTTCGTCAGGCTGAACAGGGCGAAGCCGGCCAGCGCGGCGAGGCCGAGGGCGAGGGAGCGGTTGCCGTGCAGGAAGTCGGCCGCCTGCTCGCCGGCCTGGCGCAGATCGTTGCCCAGCGGCGAGCCGGTCAGGATGCGCTCGGCCCGATCCCGGTTCTCCTCCCGGGTGTTGATCGAGACCGCGAACACGTCGCCATGCCGCTCGATGTCGATGCTGTTGCGCGCAAACCCGGCACGGGCGAGGCGGTCGCGCGCCGATCGCGCGGCCTTCAGGGAGGGGACCGTTACTGAAGCCAAGGTGCTGTCCGACATCATGTTCTCCGTGCCGCGGGGCGGACCTCGTCGGGGTCGACCGCGCTCCTAGAAGGGCTAACCCCGCTGCGGCCTTCGGGGTCCTTGGCCACACGCCCCGGCCCGCAACCTCTGCGCGATGGCAGCGCCTCACCACCTCACCCACCGGAGGAGGTTTGGCGCCGGGATCCCGCTCCGGGGCGCAACGGACGCGGCCTCGCTGCGCGGCACCCCGAGGATCCCCGCGGAGGCCTCGCGCGCGGTTACGCACCGGAGCCCGGCGCAGGGCCATGTCCAGACGGGCCGATCGCCGTATAGGATCGGCGCGCGATGGATACGAAAGCCGAGGATGTCCTGAGTGGGCTCGCGCCGCTGCTGCGCGTGCGCCCACACTTGGACGATGTCTGCCGCTTCGGCGGGGCCTGGGCCGCGATCCATGAGCCCGAGCCGGCCGGGCAGGCGTATTTCCACATCGTCACGCGCGGCCGCGCCACCCTCCAGCGGCCGGGATCTGAGCCGTTGCACCTGGCCGCCGGGGACATCCTGCTTCTGCCGCGCGGTGACGCGCACACGATGCGCGATGCGGGACCGAATGCGCAGCCGCCTGCGCCGATCGGCGTCCGGCATCACGGCACGCTCCGGTTCAAGACCAGCCTCGGCACCGAGCCGGATGCCGAGCTGGTCTGCGGCCGCCTGCGGTTCGAAGCGGCGCCCCAGAGCCTGATCGTGGCCGCGTTGCCGGATCTCGTCGTGCTGCGCGTCGGCGAGCAACCGCTCTCCACCCGCTTCCACCCCCTGCTGGTGGGGATCCGCGAAGAGCTGAGCGACGTGCAGGCCGGAGCGGTCGCCATCGCCGAGAACCTGGCCAGCGCGCTGTTCATGCTGATGCTGCGCGCCCACCTCGACACCGCGGCCCCGGCCGAGGGTGTGCTGCGCCTTCTCGGCCAGCGGATGACGGCGCAGGCGGTGCTCGCCATGGTCGGCGATCCACGCCGTGCCTGGACGCTGGACGAACTCGCCTCCGCGGCAGCGGCGTCCCGGGCGAGCCTCGTGCGGGCCTTCCGCAAGGCGGCCGGCGTCGCGCCGCTGGCGTTCCTGACGGACCTCCGGCTCGGGCTCGCCCATCACCGGCTGCAGACCCAGCCGATCCCGCTGGATCGCCTCGCCGACGAGGTGGGCTACCAATCCGCGGCCGCGCTGAGCCGCGCCTTCCTGCGCAAATACGGACTCCGCCCCGGGCAGGCGCGCCACGGCGCGCACGCCGCGGCGTCAGCTTGATCCCCGCGGTCATCCGCTTGCGCCGGACGGTCATCGAGGACGGGACGGCCGCCGACTACCTTCCGTGTCATCACACAGGAGGTCGTCATGCACATGATGGATTGGAACACCTACCGACAGCAGGTCACGGCCGGCGTCGGGCATTTCGCCAAGCTCAGCCCTGAGACGATCCGGGGCTACGGCGCCCTGAGCACGGCCGGCCAGAAGACCGATCAGCTCGATGCCAAGACCCGCGAGCTGATCGCCGTGGCCGTCGCGATCACGCTGCGCTGCGACGGCTGTATCACGGTCCACACCGACGCCGCGCGCAAGCTCGGTGCGACGGAAGCCGAGATCGCCGAAGCGCTCGGCGTCGCCACCAGCGTCAACGCGGGAGCCGCCGTCGTCTACGCGACGCGCGCCCTCGATGCCTATGCGGCGTCCTCCGAAGCCTGACCCCGCATTCTCCCCCTCGAGCGAAGGAATCGTGTCATGAACACGCACATCCGGCAGGTCCTCGGTCTGGTGTCCGGACCGGGCTCGAACCGCATCGGCCTCCAGGCGATGCGGCTGGCCATCGCGGTGATCTTTCTCTGGATCGGCGCTCTGAAGTTCGTGCCCTACGAGGCCGACAGCATCACGCCGTTCGTCGCCAACAGCCCGGTGATGTCGTTCTTCTACGCCCATCCCGATCAATACGCGCAGCACCTCACCCACGAGGGGGAACTCAAGCTGGCGGAGCGGACCTGGCAGGCGGCCAATCACACCTACGCGTTCTCCCGCGGCCTCGGGACCGTCGAGCTGCTGATCGGCGTGCTCGTCCTCGTCGGGATGGTGTCGCGGCGCCTCGGGCTGGCCGGCGCGGTGCTGGCTTTCCTCACGCCGGTCGTGACCCTGTCGTTCCTGGTCACCACGCCGGAGGCCTGGGTCACGGCTTTGGGCGACGCCCAGCACGGCTTCCCGTACCTGTCGGGTGCCGGCCGGCTCGTCCTGAAGGATGTGACGCTGATGGCCGGCGCGTGGCTCGTGCTCGCCGACAGTGTGCGGGCCGTGCTCGACCACGACGCCCGGCGGCTCCCGGCCGCGGCCGGTTTCAGCCTCGCGAGGAAGGCGGCTTCGCGGTCGCTCCGAGCCTCGTAGCAACGAAAACACCCCGGGCGCGGGAGCGCCTGGGGTGTCGCCGACCTCGCGGCCGGTGTGATCGGGCTGGGGATGCGAAGGTCAACCGGATGGCTGCCCTCTCTGCGCAGCAGGCGAGGAGGAGGACCAACACCCCCTCGCCCGCCGCACCGTCTCCCGGCCCGGAGGCCGGGAGCGTCCTGGGTCTTAGTACGAGCCGAACTTGTAGTTCAGGCCGGCGCGGACCACGGCGAACTCGTCGTCGCGGCGGCCGACATTGCTGTAGGCGACCGGGAAGTTGTTGGCGGCGTTGACCACCAGCGCGCCCTGGTTGCGGGTGTTGCGGTCGAGGTTGACGTACAGGCCTTCGACCTTGAGCGTCACGGCCGACGAGCGGAAGAAGTTCAGGAACGAGTCGGTGGGCAGCGCGTACTCGATGCCGCCGCCGACGGCGTAGCCGGTGCGGAAGCTGTCGTTGCCGGCGTAGCCACCGAACGAACGGTCAGCGCTGCCCGAGCCGTAGGCGAAACCGCCGGTGCCGTACACCAGGGTGCGGTCGAAGGCGTAGCCGAGGCGGCCGCGCACGGTGCCGAAGTAGTCGAGGCTCGACAGGCCGCGCGGGTCGGTGACGTAGTAGCCCGGGGC
>NZ_FOQW01000043.1:0-5467 GCF_900113845.1 Methylobacterium brachiatum
GTTCCGGTGGTGACCAGGGTGCCGGCATTGGCCAGCGGGGCCGAGACGGTGGTGAAGCGCCCGGTGTTGATCAGGGTGCCGCCCGGGGCGTTGACCGCGTCGGCGGTGTAGGCGCCGGCATTGACCAGGCGGCCGGTGTTGACGAGGTCGTCGACGACGCTGGCCTGGGCGGCGACGGTGAGCAGGCCGGCATTGGCGACGCGGCCGGCGCGGAGCTGGCCGCCCTCGGTGAGGGTGACGGTGCCGGCATTGTCGAGGGCGCCGGCGAGGGCGTAGCGGCCGGAGACGGTCAGGCTGGCGCCGGCGGCGTTGGCGAAGCCGGCATCCGAGGCGACCGGCCCGGTGACGGCGACCTGGCCGGCATTGCGGATCGCGCCGTCGAGGGTGCCGGCGGTGGCGATGAGGGAACCGGTGTTGGTGATCCCGCCCGCGATGGTGCCGCTGGTGGTGACGATGCCGGCATTGGTCAGGCCGCCGGCGATCGTTCCGGCATTGGTCAGCGTGGTACCGGCCAGGGTGACGACGGGGGAGACCAGGCTGGCGCTGGCGGTGAGGCTGAGGCCGCCGGCGGCCAGGGTGGTCGGGCCGGTGAAGCTGTGGGCCGCAGTGAGCGTCAGCGTGCCGGGGCCGCGCTGGACCAGCTCGCCGGACCCCGAGACGCTGCCGGCGAAGGTGACGGCATCGGCGCGGTTGAACGCCAGGATGCCGGCATTGACGACGTCGCCGATCAGGCTGCTGGTTGTGCCGCCGGTGCCAACCTGAAGGGTGCCGGCCGCGATGGTCGTGCCCCCGGTATAGGTGTTGCTGCCGGCGAGCGTCAGGGTACCGACCCCGGCCTTGGTCAGACCGCCGGCGCCGTCGAGGGTGCCGGCGAAGGTCGTGGAACTGTTGTCGCCGCCGGTGGTGAGGCGGGCGGATCCGAGCGCGACGCGGCCCTGTCCGGCGAGCGACCCCACAATCTCGCTGTCGGCCAGCGCCAGGGTGGCGCCGGCGCCGACGAGCACCGCGCTGCGGTCGCCGATGGCTTGGCCGCCGATCGCCCGGAGGGTTCCGGCCGCGATGGTGGTGGGACCGGCATAGGTGTTGGTGCCGGAGAGCGCGAGTGTGCCGGCGCCGAGCTTGGCCAGGCCGCCGGATCCGGCGAGCGACTGGGTGAGGGTGAAGGTGTTGGCCGGGTCGGCGATGTCGAGGCCGCCGCCGCCATTCGCCCAGGTGATCGGGCGGGTGGTGGCGGTGAAGCCGGTACCGGTAACCTGGAGGATGCCGCCGTCGAAGGTCAGCGGGGCAGCGGTCGCGCCGAGGCTGGTGTCATGCGCGACCGAGAGGATGCCGCCGGCGAAGGTGGTGCCACCGGAATAGGTGTTGGTGCCGGTGAGCGTGAGCGTGCCGCCCCCGGTCTTGATCAGGCTGCCCGCACCCGAAAGTATATTGGTTGCCGTCAGGTTCGCGCCCGCGGCCACCGCGATGCCGGAAAACCCGTTCAGATGGATCGGACGCGTGGTGGCGAAGCTCGCCGTTGCGAGCAGCGCGCTTCCATCCCCGATCGTCACGGTGCCGTAGGCCTGACCCAGGTTCTCGTCTCGCGAGACCGAGACTGTGCCGGCCTGGATATCCGTCCCCCCGGTATAGGTGTTGATCCCCCGTAGCGTTACCCGTCCGCCGCCTGTCTTAACCAGACCGCCGTTGCCGGACACGGCCTGATCCGCCAGCAGCGTCGCGCCCTTCAGTGCCCCGAGCGTTCCGCCGTAGCGCAGGATTACCGGACGCCTGAGCGCGAAACTTCGCGTGGCGATAAGCGCGCCCTTGTTCTCCAAGGTCACCGTATTCTCGCTGGCGCCGAGCGCCTCGGTCTTGTCGACTGCGAGACCGCCTTGCCAAACCTGGACATTGCCGGTGAAGTCGCTCGTGCCGGTCAAAACCTGAATGCCGGGGCCGTCCTTGATCAGGCCGCCATTGCCCGAGATGCGCCCATCAAACCATGAGGTCTTGCTGGCACGGGTGGTGTTGAGGACCAGCGGGGCCATCTCGGTCGTCAGCAGGTGGGCCCGGACCAGACGGCCGTGATCGTCGAGGTCGTTGAGGACCAGTGGAAGAAGCGGCCCGTTATCCTGCGGCTGGTTCGTGAACCCGGTCGGCGGTGGCTTCGGGGTCTCAGCCTTGTACTGCTGGAACGTAGTCGAGCCGAGTTGCTCCTGAAGGGCTGCTCCGATCCGGAGCAGCATCTGCTCTTGGTAAGGGTTTGCTTCGATCAGGATATTGGTCGAGACGCCACCCATCCGCACAGGGACGTTGAGCTGTGGCGAAGACGACATTTGCTCCGTGGCGAAGCTAAAGGCAGCCAGCCCATCATTGCTGCCATCATCGGTGCCGAGAAAGCCGATTATCGCATCGACCCCCAAAGCATTGCGGACATTCGACATCAGAGCTGTCGAGATGCGGATCCAGTTCGCGTAAGCCGCTTTGAGTTCACCAACGGATCCGTAGGGGCCGATCCCTTGCGATGTCAGGTATGACAGGTTGCCATCACCGCCATCAAGATCCGGATTTTTCTGCGAGAAAGCGATGATGTCGTCGATTGTCTTTGCAAAAACATTGCGATTGTCGCTCAACGATTTGAATTTATCGCCGAGCAGGCGGATCAGCGCGCTTTTGTAATCCGTCGGCGACGATACGCGCGTCGACAGATAGGTCGAGATCGAGACATAGGCGTCGTAGAAGATGAGCTGCGTCGCGGAGTCCGTTGCGGCTTGAACTTGCCGGGCTCCGTTGTCGAAAGTCCGTTTGTAGCGATCGAGGAACGCCGACTGGCCTGCCGCATCCGTCGGTATCTGGGCCGAAGGATCAGAGAACTTTATGAACTGCACGAGATCAGGGTCGGTCATGGCCAGGACCGCTGTCTTGACCGCGGCATCGACGTTGCCGCGATCGATCGTCACGACATCCGCGTGCGCCGTTCTCAGCATCGCGCCGACGACCTGGTCATATTGCGCGGGCCTGTTTGGATCCTCAGCCTGTGTCGTGCTGTAGAGACCGACCTTTACTCTGGCCAGATTGCCCGTGAGCGCGGCATTGTAATCCGCCGGACGAACATAATCCTTGCTGCGCGTATCGATCGAATCCTGCTTGACCATGGTGTTGAGCAGGAGGGCGAGGTCGTGGACGTTGTTGGCCATCGGCCCGGCCCCATCGATGAGGCTGGAATAGGGTGCGATACCGGTGGTGCTGACCAGGCCCTCCGTCGCCTTCAGCGCGTACAGACCCTGCTGCTGAGCAGGATAGATGATCGAATCCGAAGTCTGCGACCCAACTGTGAGGGGGGCGAATCGCATCGCGGCTGCAATGCTCGCCCCGCTGCTGGATCCGGCAACGACGATTGTCGGATCGAATGGGCTGATCGTCTGGCCGCCAGTGCTGCTGTGGTTGTTGCTGACGATGCCCGCCCACTGACCCATGTTGGCCTTGCCCGAGATCAGCAGGCCTTCCTCCCGCATCCCGCTGACGGCGGTCGCATCCCCGGCCACCTTGGAGCCGATCAAGGCTGCGGAACCGGCAGTGGTGCGTAGAGCATCATCGGTGTCGATGTTCGCCTTGAGCAGCACAGGCACGCCGAACAGGCGCGGCAGCGCTCTGCCCTGCAGTCGCGCCTCCGCGCGTTGCGCGTCAGCTTGATCCGCAAGCCTGAGAATATCCGGGTTGATTTGCTCAACAGACCGGAGCGCGGGACCGGCATGGTCGAGCGTTTGAATTTTGTACATGTATTGTAGGACGATCTCGCGCGACGTCGTCTCGCCCCGCTGGAGCATGTCGGCGAGTTGCGTTGCTGATCGCTCGGTGAGGTCGATCCCACCGTAGGCAGGAAGAGGGGCGTTCGAGAGGGTACGCGTCAGAGAGACGGGCGCCGCCGATGCTGGAAGCGACGCATCCGTTAAGCCGAGCCGTCCGACAAGGCCGACAATATCGGCTTCCGTCGCGCTGCGCGGATCGAATGTCACGAGCGGCCGGGCGGAGCTGGCGAGGACGTTGATCTCGCTCTCAGTCTTGGGGGCGCCGGCGCGGATATAGGTGGCGCGGATGACATCCCGTAACGCGAGATCGTACGTGTCTATGTCGGCCTGTGCTTGCGCTGGACCGGTCAGCATCGTGGTGCTGAGAAGGGCCGCGGCGATCTGCAGTCGGACGGGCGACGACAAACCAACCAACATTTTCGCACTCCGACATCGTTACGCGACAGTGTTTGGCCCGAATCCGGTGGGATCGGGCCGCTATTGAAATAGTGCAGAAGGATTTTATGCTTGTCTGTGCTCGATGAATAAATACAGACAAGCACCTGATGAGATGATCGAGCGGAAAGGGCTCAGAACCTGACGGTGAAGGCACCCTTGGCGGCGTGATCCTGGGCGCGGGCGCCGATCTGGCCGGTGTAGGACACGCCCAGCGACGCCGCCGGGGTAAGCCACACCGACAGGCCGGCCTCCGCCACCAGCGCGTCCCGGTCGATCGGCAGCCCGGCGGCGACGAACCGCGCCCCCGTGCCCCGGAACGCCAGCACCGCGCTCGGGACCACGTCGCCGAAGGTCCGCCGGTACCCGGCGAGCGCGTGCACGGACACCGGCAGCGCCGCCTCCGGATCGAGCTGCGCCTCCGCGCGCAGGCCGGCGGTCGCGGTCGGCAGCAGGCTGCCCCGCGCCGACCCCGTGAGCGCCGCCGCACCGCCCTGCTCGGCGAAGCGGTCGCGGCCCAGCGCCACCGCGCCCGCCCCGACGAACGGCTCCAGCATCGAACCGGCGCCGAGCGCGACCCGGTACCCGGCCTCGCCGAACCCCTGGACGCTGCGCCCGCCGGCACGGGCATTGGGCGTGTCGGTCAGGCCCGGGAACGCCACGACCCGCCGCAGCCGCGCCGGCTCGTCGGCCGCCAGGGCCCCGAACCGCAGAACCGCCGGGCCCGCCTCCAGGCTGCCGTAGACGCCGCCGAACGTGCTCGTCACCGTCCCGGTCTGGACCTGGCCCGGGCTGGCGAACGTCGTCTCGACATGGCCGCCGACCACCCCGAGCCGCAGGCCGCCGGCGCCGAGGCCGTCCAGGCGCGCGTCCACCCCCATGACGAAGCCGGCGCTCTGGCGCGACAGGGCGGCGGCGTTGCCGCCGGCCCGGGCCTGGCCGAGGCTGCCCAGCCCCTGGCCCCACAGGCCGACCACCCGCGGGTCGAACACCCGCGCCGGAACCGCCACCGGCTCCCCGGGCCGGTCGGCCGTGTCGGCGGCCGGCAGGCTGCCGTAGTCGCGCAGCTCGGAGCCGCCGCCCCAGCGCAGCCGGTCGAGCACCGCCTCGCGGGTGAGCCCGGCGGTGGCGAAGGCGGTCGAGGCCAGGCTGGCATGGGCGTCGCCCGCCATCCCGGCGAAGGCCGCCCGGGCCTGGTCCGCCGACAGGGTCGCGACCGCGTCGTACAGCGCCGAGCCCACCGCCCC